>CAJVYS010000072.1 GCA_913009875.1 uncultured Gammaproteobacteria bacterium
ATACAGAGGAGGCAGGAGAGAAGAAAAGAGAAGAGGAGAAGAAGAAAAAAAAAAAAGAAGATAGATATATTTTTTTTTTTCAAGCGGAAGACGGCATACGAGATATATCAGTGTGACTGGAGTTCAGACGTGTGCTCTTCCGATCTAGCCGTGATTCAGGGCGAGCACCGCGAGGAATGAGCCGATAAACAGCTTGATGACACCGAACACCACCCAACCTGGCCCGGCGCCCACCACGGCCAGCCACCATTGGGTTTTATTTTTTTGGGTTCGCTCCGGCAAAAACCGCAAAAAATCGGCCTGTTCGCCGTTCTGGGCGATCAGGGGAAAAATCACCGCTGCCGCCGCACCAAACAACAACAGTTCAAACCCCTGCTCTCCCCCGGCAGCGGAACCACCAAACGTGAGCCATTGCGAAAAGGCTTCGGACTCGTGCATGCCAATAAACACCAACGGCAGAATCTGCAAAAACAGCCACAGAGGCTGTGTCCAGGCCTGAAAATAGGAGATACGCGTGATGCCGTGAGTCACCAGGGGGATCACCACGATGGTGCTGATGAGATAGGCCAGCGACATCGGAATACCCGTGGTCATATTAATGGCCATCGCCATGATGGCCGCTTCAATGGCGAAGAAAATAAAGGTGAATGAGGCGTAAACCAGGGATGAAACGGTGGAACCGATATAACCAAAACCGGCGCCACGGGTGAGGAGGTCAATATCGATGCCGTCGCGTGCGGCACAATAGGCGAGTGGCAGCCCGGACAGGAAGATAATGCCTCCCACCACCAATATCGCCCACATGGCGTTGGTGAAGCCATAATTCAGGGTGATGGCGCCGCCGATGGCCTCCAGTGCCAGGAAAGAAATAATGCCCAGTGCGGTATTGGCAACCCAAGCTGTAGACCAGCGCCGTGCCCGTTTGGCGGTATAACGCAGGGCATAGTCTTCCAGCGTTTCATTGGCCACCCACTGGTTGTATTCGCGCCGGATTCGTTGTGCGTCTTTATTCTTGTTCATCGAAATTTGTTACACCTATTGCATCGCCAGCACTGACCGCTATCGCGTGACCGTCAAGTGCCTGACTCAGATGAGCTGAGATAAACACCGGCATGAACGAGTCTACCGCAAATCCGGCAATAGATGATTCTAAAGCGCCTGAATCGTTAGCTTATATAGCATTTTTTCACCATGCGTCATTTGACGTATATCGCTGTGCCACATGACGAATTCACCCCCTGCCCGTGCATCGATAGACTGAAAGCTGGATTCTCCGGGAAAGCCGCTTGAACTGTTCATTCTCAGCGCTTTCCCTTGACATTTGTTGATCTCTCACCGGCCATTGGCTGTAGCCACAGGAAACTCGAAATGCAAATGAAAAATGTAGTTGGGACGTCACTGCTTCTGGGGGGCTTACTCGCCGTAAGCAGTACACCGGCCCTGGCCGGCGGTAAAATTGTCATTGACGATACCCGCTGGGTCAGTTTTGGCGCCGGCATCCGCACTTCTATCTCCTCGGTGAGTGATGCCGCACCCGATGGTAGCAGCAGTGCCAGTAACTTTAATCTGGAAAACATGCGCTTGTATGTCTCCGGCCAAGCCACTAAAGACTTCAAATTCTATTTTGGCACCGACAAAATATGGGGGGAGTACGGCGTTCTGGATGCCATTATCCAGTATGAACCCGGCAAGGCTTTCAATGTGTGGATGGGGCGCATGCTGACCCCGGCCGATCGTATTGAAATGAATGGTCCGTTTTATGGCCTGACCTGGGGGCAGTATACCGTTCCTCTTTATCCGTCAGACAACGATATCGGCAACGGCGCCAATGGCAAAGCCGGCACTTACGGCCGCGATGAAGGTATCACCGCCTGGGGTAGCCTGGGAAAATTTCAGTACGCGGTAGGCATATTTGATGGCTATAGCGGTGATGAAAACCAGAGTGATGCGCCCTTGTACGCGGCCCGCTTCGCTTACAATATCCTTGATCAGGAATCCAATCCTGGCTACTACACCAGCAGCACCTATTTTGGCAAAGGCGGCGATATCCTCACCCTGGCCTTCTCGATCCAGTCGCAGGATGACGGTTATGGTACGGTCACACAATCGGGGTCCTTCACGGGTTTTGCCATCGATGGCTTGTTTGAAAAACCATTGGGTGATGGTGCCGCAGTAACGGTCGAAGCGGAATACAAGTCCTTTGACGTCTCTACCAGTGCGGCAACCCCCGTGTTTGGAATGTTTGATGGCGATGCCTACTTTGCCAGCTTTGCCTATTTGCTCGGCGACACTGGCGGCGCGGGCATGTACCAACCCTATGTGCGTTACACCAGCAACGAACCTACTGTTGGCGCAAGCAGTTCACTCACTGAAGTGGGTGTCAACTATGTGCTCTCCGGTCATAACCTAAAATTAAACCTGAACCTGACCAATGGCGATGCCAATGCCAGCGGCAGCAAGGGTGACGACACCACCGCCATTACCTTCGGCATGCAATTCCAGATTTAAGCATCACACAGAACAGGAGAGTAAATCATGATAAAAACAAAGCTGAAAAAACTGGTGCTTGCAACGGCAATCACCACCGTATCCCTGGCCAGCGCGGGGCTGTCCTGGGCCGAAGACACCATCAAAGTCGGCGTATTGCACTCATTGTCCGGCACCATGGCGATTTCAGAAACCACCCTGAAAGACACCATGCTGATGCTCATCGATGAACAAAACAAGAAAGGCGGCCTACTGGGCAAAAAACTCGAAGCCGTCGTCGTGGACCCGGCCTCCAACTGGCCCTTGTTCGCTGAAAAGGCCCGTGAACTGATTTCCAAGAACAAGACCGATGTGGTTTTTGGTTGCTGGACCTCGGTTTCCCGAAAATCCGTACTGCCGGTATTCGAGGAACTCAACAGTATTTTGTTCTATCCCGTGCAATACGAAGGTGAAGAATCTTCGAAAAATGTGTTTTACACTGGCGCGGCACCGAACCAGCAGGCCATACCGGCCGTTGAATATCTGATGAATGACATTGGCGTCGAACGTTGGGTGCTGGCCGGCACCGATTATGTCTATCCACGCACCACCAATAAAATCCTTAAGGCCTATCTCCTTGCAAAAGGTGTCAAGGAAAAAGACATCATGATCAATTACACGCCGTTTGGTCATTCCGATTGGCAGTCCATCGTTTCCGATATCAAGAAATTTGGCAGTGCAGGAAAGAAAACCGCAGTGGTATCGACGATCAATGGTGATGCCAATATTCCTTTCTACAAGGAACTGGGCAACCAGGGTATTTCTGCCGAAGACATTCCAGTGATCGCCTTCTCAGTCGGTGAAGAAGAGCTTTCCGGACTTGATACCAAACCTCTGGTCGGCCACCTGGCAGCGTGGAATTACTTTATGAGCGTTGAGTCGGATGAAAATGAAGACTTCATCAATGCCTGGAAGACGTTCATCAAGGACAAAAAACGGGTGACCAATGATCCCATGGAGGCACACTACATCGGCTTCAACATGTGGATTAAAGCCGTTGAAAAGGCCGGCACCACGGATCCCACAGCCGTACAGAAAGCGCTGATCGGCGTCGCTGTACCAAACCTGTCGGGTGGATATTCGGCGATGATGCCCAACCACCACATCACCAAGCCGGTACTGATCGGCGAGATCCAAAAAGATGGTCAGTTTGACATCGTTTGGGAAACATCAGGGCTGGTGGCAGGCGATGCCTGGTCCGACTACCTGCCGGGCTCCAGGGATCTTATTGCGGACTGGCGCACACCGTTATCTTGCGGAAGTTACAATGTCAAAACGAAAAAATGCAGTGGCCAAAACTACTAGCCGTTTCCTGGTATGAATACCGAAATGACATGGCCGTATTTGGGGTTTTTCGAGTAGCTCACATGAGGCGCAAACGGATGGTTTTTTAATTCGCTTGCGCCTCATACCCCTTTGCTCGTGATGTATTTAGTCTGAAATTATTCAAACCGGAATCACCCATGCTGGTATTTCTTATAACAACCCCTATGAAAAAATCGATTTTTCTGCTATTTCTATTTTTTTTCATGGGTTATTCCCTGCAGGCAGTAGCCAGCGAGGTATCAGAAAATGACTCTCTGCAAGCTGCCTGGAAGGTACTTAGCGACAAAAACTACAACAAAAAAGCCAAGGCCATTGAGTTCATTGCACAACAGAACCCGCCCGAAGCCGTCCCGGCGATAAAGGCCATGCTGGAAGGTCAGCTGTACTATTCCAGGCGCGGCAAAGAACTTTATTTTTTAAGAGAGATTGAAGGAAACTATGAATTTACACCTTTGTTTGATGGCGAGCCAATAATACAGAAAAAAAAGCGGGGCTTTAAGAAAGTTAAAATCAATAATCGCCTGAGAAGCTTGATTCGCCAATTGCTCGCAGTAATAAGGCTCGATAACGAAGATGCCAATATCAGGCTGGCAGCCGTACAAGATCTCCTGAAAAATCCCGGGATCGAAGCTGCCGGGCGGGTAAAGAATGCCATTGAAAAAGAGACTGATGACCGGGTGATTACGTCCATGCAAACGCTGCTGGCCGTCATTCAACTCGAAAGCGGTGATGAAACTGAACAACTGTCCGCCATCGAAACACTCTCCCAAAGCCTCAATTCTTCAGCCATGAATGCATTGAGCGACTATCAGCCACCCACCGAGGCGCTTAAAAACGCGGCTCAATCGGCCATCAAAAAAATCAATGACAAGCGTGATCTTTATGCCAAGGCTGAAACGGTATTTTTTGGTCTGAGCCTGGGCTCGGTACTGGCCTTATCGGCCATCGGCCTTGCCATCACCTTCGGTGTGATGGGGGTCATCAATATGGCCCACGGCGAACTCATGATGATCGGTGCCTACACGACCTATGTGGTTCAGCTATTAATGCCGAACAATATTGGCGCCTCGATACTGGTGGCCATTCCAGCGGCCTTTATCGTTGCCGGATTGGTGGGTATCGCCATTGAGCGCAGTGTCATTCGCCATTTGTACGGTCGCCCACTGGAAACCCTGTTGGCCACCTTTGGTGTCAGCCTGGTATTGCAGCAAACGGTGCGTACGATTTTTTCGCCATTGAATCGTAGTGTCGAAACACCGCAATGGATGTCCGGCGCCTGGCAGATCAATGAAGTGCTGGCGCTGACCTGGAATCGTTTATACATCATTCTTTTCTGTCTGGCGGTATTTGCGGCACTCATCATGGTGATGAAAAAAACGACCCTGGGCTTACAGGTTCGAGCCGTCTCACAAAATCGCACCATGGCGCGCGCCATGGGCGTGCGTTCGACATGGGTTGATGCATTGACCTTTGGCCTGGGCTCCGGCATCGCCGGCCTGGCCGGTGTGGCATTAAGTCTGCTGACCAATGTGGGGCCAAATCTTGGCCAGGCCTACATCATCGATTCGTTCATGGTGGTGGTATTCGGCGGTGTCGGTAATCTGTGGGGCACCCTGGTGGCCGGCATGAGTCTTGGGGTCATCAACAAGCTGCTGGAACCCTGGGCCGGGGCAGTGCTGGCAAAAATCCTGGTGCTGATTTTTATCATTCTGTTTATACAAAAACGTCCCAAGGGTCTGTTCCCTCAGCGCGGCCGGGCAGCGGAGGACTGATTCATGCTATTGATGAAGATGATAAGAAGTGACAAGCCGGGCGCCTGGCTGCTGGCCATCCTGTTGGTCGTCAGCATTGTCGTGCCGGTATTGAATCTGCTGGTGCCGGAAAACAGCGCCTTTCACCTGTCCACCTACACCGTTACCCTGCTCGGCAAATATTTGACCTATGCCCTGCTGGCCCTGGCCGCCGATCTGGTGTGGGGTTATCTGGGCATTCTCACCCTGGGTCATGCGGCCTTTTTCGCCCTGGGCGGCTATGCCATGGGTATGTACCTGATGCGCCAGATCGGTGAACGGGGTGTTTATGGCGACCCCGTGCTACCGGATTTTATGGTCTTTCTCAACTGGCAGGAACTGCCGTGGTTTTGGTACGGCTTCGACCAGTTCTGGTTTGCTGCATTGATGGTCATAGTGGTGCCCGGCATACTGGCCTATGTCTTTGGTTATCTGGCCTTTCGCTCCCGCGTCACCGGCGTCTATCTGTCCATCATCACCCAGGCCATGACCTATGCACTGATGCTGGCCTTTTTTCGCAATGAAATGGGCTTCGGCGGCAACAACGGCCTGACGGATTTCAAGGACATTCTGGGTTTTGATCTGCGCGCGGACAGCACCCGCATCGCCCTGTTCCTGGCATCGGCGGCGGCCCTGGCCATCGGTTATGTATTGAGCCGAATCATCGTCAGCTCGCGCCTGGGGCTGGCCAGTGTCGCCATTCGGGACGCCGAAAGCCGCAGCCGTTTCATTGGCTACCGGGTTGAGAATATCAAACTATGGGTTTTTGTTTTCTCGGCCGTCATGGCCGGCGTGGCCGGTGCCCTGTATGTGCCACAAGTCGGCATCATCAATCCCGGTGAGTTCTCGCCCCTGAATTCCATTGAATTACTGATCTGGGTCGCCATTGGTGGTCGTGGCACACTCTATGGTGCAATCATCGGCGCCATGCTGGTGAACTATTCCAAGACCTATTTCACCGCGGCCCTGCCCGAAGTGTGGTTGTATGCGCTGGGTGCCTTGTTCATACTGGTCACTCTTTACCTGCCCAAGGGCATTGTCGGACTGCGAAACATGCGGAAAGAAAAGGCATGAAGGCCATGCAGATATTGCGCGAGTTTTCGCGCCGTGACCGGGTGTTTGATTTTCTGGTCAAGGCCATGCCTCCCGAACTCGATGTCAGCCACAATATTATTTTATATCTTGAAGGTCTCAACAAAAGTTTCGATGGTTTCAAGGCCATCAACGATCTCAATCTGTATATCGAAACCGGCGAGTTGCGCTGTATCATCGGCCCCAATGGTGCCGGCAAATCCACCATGATGGATATCATCACCGGCAAGACCCGACCGGACACGGGCCAGGCCTGGTTCGGTCAACGCCTGAATCTCCTGGAAATGGATGAACCGGAGATTGCCGAGGCCGGCATCGGGCGAAAATTCCAAAAACCCACGGTGTTTGAAAACCTCACGGTGTCCCAAAATCTCGAACTGGCCATGTCACAAGACAAGCGGGTCTGGCCGCTGCTGGTGGCAAGACTCAACGCGGAACAGCGTGAGTTGATCGATGAAGTACTGACCATTATCGGCCTCAATGCGTTGGCGGTTGATCTGGCCGGAAAACTCTCTCACGGTCAAAAACAATGGCTGGAGATCGGCATGTTGCTGATGCAAAAACCGGCCTTGCTGCTGGTGGACGAGCCAGTGGCCGGTATGACTCACCAGGAAATGGAACGTACCGCAGAGCTGCTCACGTCATTGGCCGGCAAACACACCGTCATTGTCGTCGAGCACGATATGGATTTTGTACGTTCCATTGCGCGCAAGGTCACGGTATTGCACCAGGGGAGTGTGCTGGCGGAAGGCAGTATGGCCGAAGTGCAGTCAGATCCTCGGGTGATTGAGGTCTATCTCGGTGAGTGAATCCGGCAAATGAGTAAAAAAATCACATGTTAACGATCCGCGGTCTGAACCAGTTTTATGGCCAAAGTCACACCCTGTGGGATATTGATCTTGATGTCAGTGAAGGCGAATGCACTTGCCTGATGGGCCGTAACGGTGTCGGCAAAACCACCTTGCTCAATTGCATCATGGGTGCCCTGCCGATTGCGTCCGGCGAGATCCGTTACCGGGACATGGCCCTGCATACCCTGCCGATGGAACAACGGGCAAGACACGGTATTGGTTATGTACCGCAGGGCCGGCAGATTTTTCCCATGCTGACCGTGGAGGAAAATCTGCAAATTGGCTTACCCGCCCGGCCCGACCGCGCACGCAAGATACCGGAATTCATCTATGAGCTGTTTCCGGTACTGAAGGAAATGCATCAACGCCGTGGCGGTGACCTGTCCGGTGGCCAGCAACAGCAGTTGGCAGTGGGTCGCGCCTTGGTCATCGATCCCAAATTATTGATTCTGGATGAACCGACAGAAGGCATTCAACCCAACATCGTGGCGGAAATCGGCGACATCATCGGCAGACTCAACCGGGAAATGGGGATGACGGTTTTGCTGGTGGAGCAAAAATTACCCTTTGTCAAAAAAGTCGCCGATAAATTCTGTATCCTCGACCGTGGACGCCCGGTCGCCAAGGGCCAGGTGGACAAACTCTCCAAAGCGCTGATCAAGGAATATTTGACCGTATGAGTCCGGCCTCTGCGCTACCAGAGAAAGACATTCTGGCCCCCGCTGGCTGGCTGGCACAACTGGAACTGGGCTTTACACAAAACAATTCACACGCCCCCGTTTCACGTACCCAAATAACGCACAGCCGGCACATTGGCCCGCTGCGTGTGCAACGCCCCTTTTATCCCGAGGGAAACCTTGCTCATGTCTATATTCTCCATCCACCCGGCGGTGTGGTCGGCGGCGATCAACTACAAATCACCCTGGAGGTTGCCAATAGGGCGCAAGTGCTGTGCACCACCCCTGGCTCCGGTAAATTCTATTTGAGTGCCGGTGAATGGGCATTTTTGCAACAAACCTTTCATATCAAGGCCGGCGCCAGCCTCGAATGGCTACCGCAGGAAAATATTCTCTTTGCCGGTGCCCGCTTGCGCGTCCGCACCCGCATCGAGCTGGAAGATGACGCCGTCTTTATCGGCTGGGATATCAGTTGCCTGGGGCGTCCCGCCAGCCATGAACGATTTGACCACGGCGCCTTTGATTCCCGGCTGTCGCTTTATCATAACCAGCAATTGTTACTGGTGGAAAACCAGCGCGTGCTCGACAGACAAACCCTGTCCGCGGCAGCAGGTCTGCGTGATCACCCCATACAGGCGACCCTGTTGGCCTTTCCCTGTAACGAAGATCATCTTGAGACGGTACGTGAATACCTGACAAAAAACGGCGCGTCGACACGACTGGGAGTCACACTTATCGATGGCCTGCTGGTGGTTCGCGCCTTGGGAAACAACAGTGAGGTCTTAAAGAAGAAGTTCGCTGAAATTTGGCACAGATTACGCCCAAAACTGCTTGACCGTACTGCCGTGCCACCACGAATATGGGCAACGTAGGGTGGGCACCGCCCATCGATTATGCTCTCACCAGGTATCGTTGGTGGGCAGTGCCCACCCTACATTGAAAATCCAGGAGTTGTTTAGACACACGTTTGTAAACTTTACTCTTCTTTTGAAAAAGGCAGACCGATGGATTTGAGCCCACGCGAAAAAGACAAACTGTTACTGTTTACCGCTGCATTGCTGGCTGAACGCCGACTGGCACGCGGTGTCAAGCTCAACTATCCTGAGGCCATGGCCTATATCAGCGCCGCCATTATGGAAGGCGCCCGTGATGGCAAGACGGTGGCCGAACTGATGAATGAAAGCCGTCAGATACTCCGTGTGGATCAGGTCATGGATGGCATCGCCGAGATGATTGATGAGGTGCAGGTCGAGGCCACTTTTCCGGATGGCACCAAACTGGTCACCGTACATCAACCGATTACCTGATGGCACAAGCATTGGAGAAACTGATGATTCCGGGCGAAATGAAGATCCGCGCAGGCAATATCGAGATCAACTCAGGACGCGCAACTTTGCGTATTGAGGTCGCCAACACCGGTGACCGACCGATTCAGATTGGTTCGCATTATCATTTTTACGAGTCCAACATGGCCTTGAAATTCGAGCGTAAAAAGACTCGCGGTTATCGGCTCAACATTCCGGCCGGCACTGCCGTACGTTTTGAGCCGGGACAAACCCGCACCGTTGAACTGGTGACCTATGCCGGCAAGGGTATCGTGTACGGTTTTCAGGGCAAGATCATGGGGGCATTGAATGACGTCCCGGGGGAACCGCACTAATGGCAACCATGAGCCGACAGGCCTATGCGGAAATGTTTGGCCCCACCACCGGCGACAAGTTACGTCTGGCGGATACCGAGCTGTGGATTGAAGTGGAAAAGGACTTCACCACCTATGGCGATGAGGTCAAATTCGGTGGTGGCAAGGTCATTCGTGATGGCATGGGACAATCACAGGCCGTCTCGGCTGACGTTGCCGATCTGGTCATCACCAATGCGCTGATTATCGATCACTGGGGCATCGTCAAGGCCGACATCGGCATTAAAAACGGGCGCATCGCCGCCATCGGCAAGGCGGGCAACCCCGATGTGCAGGACAATGTCGATATTATTATCGGCCCCGGCACGGATGTGATCGGTGGCGAAGGCAAGATTATCACCGCCGGCGGCATCGACGCCCACATTCATTTTATCTGCCCGCAACAGATAGAAGAAGCCCTGGCCTCGGGTATCACCACCATGCTCGGTGGCGGCACCGGCCCTTCCACCGGCACCAATGCCACCACCTGCACACCGGGGCCGTGGAATATCCACCGCATGCTGGAAGCCGCCGAGGCCTTTCCCATGAATCTGGGTTTTATGGGCAAGGGCAATGCCAGCCTGCCCGATGCCCTGCACGAACAAGTCGCCGCAGGCGCCATGGGGCTCAAGCTGCATGAAGACTGGGGCACCACACCGGCGGCGATCCGCAATTGTCTGAACGTCGCGGAAGAACACGATATACAGGTGGCGATTCATACCGACACCCTGAATGAATCCGGTTTTGTAGAAGACACCATAGCCGCCTTTGAAGGCCGCACCATTCACACCTATCACACCGAAGGCGCCGGTGGCGGTCATGCACCGGACATCATCCGTGCCTGTGGGCTCGACAATGTCCTGCCCTCCTCCACCAACCCGACGCGGCCCTATACCGTCAACACCATTGACGAACACCTGGATATGCTCATGGTCTGCCACCATCTGGATCCGGGCATCGCCGAAGATGTAGCCTTCGCCGAATCCCGCATTCGCCGCGAGACCATCGCTGCCGAAGACATCCTGCATGACCTGGGAGCTTTTTCGATGATCTCCTCCGATTCACAGGCCATGGGGCGGGTCGGTGAAGTCATCACCCGCACTTGGCAAACCGCACACAAGATGAAAGTCCAGCGCGGCACGATGGCAGGTGACAGCACCGACAACGACAACAACCGGGTAAAACGCTATATCGCAAAATACACCATCAACCCGGCTATTTCCCACGGCATCGCCCACGAGGTAGGCTCGGTGGAAGTGGGCAAGCTGGCCGATCTGGTACTGTGGTCACCGGCCTTTTTCGGTATCAAACCTGCATTGATTCTCAAGGGAGGCATGATTGCCCATGCGCTGATGGGGGATGCCAATGCCTCGATTCCCACGCCGCAGCCGGTACACGCTCGTCCCATGTTTGGCAGTTTCGGCAAGGCCTTGAGTTCAACCAGTATGAATTTTGTTTCCGCAGCGGCGATGTCCGCGGGCATTGTTGAACAACTGGGATTACAAAAAAGAGTAGGGGTGGTAAAAAACTGCCGTAACGTCAAAAAACAGGACTTGATTCACAACAGCTACACACCGCATATCGAGGTCGATTCGCAGACCTACGAGGTGCGTGCCGATGGTGAGTTGTTGACCTGCGAGCCCGCGACTGTATTACCCATGGCGCAACGCTATTTTTTATTTTAGGACATTGTTTTAGAAAAACTGCATGAAATCATGATTGAACTGACACACATTTTTGATGCCATGGTGAATAAATGTGGCAATAGCGACGGTCGACTGACCCTGCCCATTGAGCAACGTGTACGCAGTCGCCTGCGTGCCAGGTTGGATGATGGCCGGGACGTTGGTCTGTTTTTACCGCGCGGCACCCTGCTACGGGGCGGTGATCGACTGGGCAGTGATGATGGCCTGGTCATTGAAGTGGTCGCCGCGGCCGAAACCGTTTCAACCATTCATTGCGATGACCCCACCCTACTGGCCCGTGCGGCTTATCACCTGGGCAATCGCCATATCCCTTTACAGGTGGAAAAAGGCTGGTTGCGTTACCAGCATGATCACGTCCTGGATGACATGTTGCTACAAATGGGTCTTGCACTGGTTGTTGAACAAGCCCCCTTTGAACCGGAAGCCGGCGCCTATCAACAGGCCGCTGAAGGTCACCATCATTCTCATTCACACAGCCACGAATAAGGAACATCCCATGAAATCCTGGAAAAAAATACTGTTTACTATTGGCGCAATCCTGATATCCCCGTTGGCGCAGGCACATGACAATAGCCCGTCAACGGGTCTGCTTGCTCATGCCTGGGCCCACGGCGTTGAAATGGCTGGCACGAACTCAGGATTCATTTTCGGGATTTTACTCATTTCCGCCCTGCTCATAGGCTTGTTCAGCCTGTTGGGTACGGCACTCTATGCACGAGTGCGGACAAGGACAACAACAGCAAACCATGTCTGACATTGAGTTATCCAATCCAGGCCTGCCAGGCCTGCGCCTGCTGCAGTTGATCAGCCCCAACCTGCCGACCGGTGCCTTTACCTATTCGCAAGGGCTGGAATGGGCCGTTGAGTGCGGCTGGATACAAAACAAAACAGACACCCGCCATTGGTTGAAATCCATATTGGACGACAGCCTGCAAACTCTCGAGCTACCCCTTTTAGTCCGGCTGTTTGATGCCGTGAAAAACAACAATCACTCGGAATTTCAACACTGGACTCAATGGCTGTACGCCAGCCGTGAGACCTCTGAGCTACGCAATGAGGAACAACAGCGGGCACGGGCCTTGTTCAAGGTATTGCAACAACTACCCGACAGCCACGACTGGCCGCAACTGGAAAACTGGCGCCCCTCTCTCTTGTGTTGCCAGCTCGCAGCTTATGCGCTGGCCGCACATCATTGGCGGATTCCCTTGAAGGATTTGCTCATGGGTTACACCTGGAGCTGGTTGGAAAACACGGTTGCTGCCGCCATCAAGCTGGTACCGCTGGGACAAACCGAAGGCCAGCATCTCCTGTACCAATTCAGCACAGAAATTAACGCCGTCGTTGAGCAAGCCATCGTACTTGAGGATGACGCCATTGGCACCAGCACACCGGCTCAGGCCATTGCCAGCAGCCTGCATGAAACCCAGTACAGCCGTTTATTCAGATCCTAACCCAAATGAACTGGATAAGTACCTTCCACGAAATAATTTTCTACAAAATACGCAGAAAATCATTTCTAAGGTACTAGGGGGTGTTAACAATCATTTTGACAGTCCTGTTGCCTCTGAAAAAGCGCCAGACAAGGCGCGAGGAGAGAGGTTTGGTGGTTCCAAATGAGCGACGAACAACGCAGTATGGCGTTTTTTCAGAGGCAACCCAAAGGGCCGGTGCTCATTTTTCACCCAGCGGCGTTGGCGCTCGCTGATGTGGAACTACCACACGGCACTCGCGCCGCCTTGCTGGATAAAAAATGAGCGCCGGCAGGGCTGTCAAAATGATTGTTAACACCCCCTAAATTAAGTAAGGAATAAAATATGAATTCAAAGGCCCCTTTACGCGTTGGTGTCGGCGGTCCGGTCGGCTCCGGCAAGACCGCCCTGCTTGAGCAATTGTGCAAGGCCATGCGCGATGACTACAGCATCGCCGTGGTTACCAATGATATTTATACCCGCGAAGACCAGCGCATCCTCACTGAAGCGCAGGCGCTGGAAGCAGAACGCATCGTCGGTGTAGAAACCGGCGGCTGCCCGCACACCGCCATTCGCGAAGATGCTTCCATGAATCTGGCCGCCGTTGAGGATCTTTCCCAACAATTTTCAGATCTCGACATCATTTTTATCGAAAGCGGAGGTGACAACCTCAGTGCGACCTTCAGCCCGGAGCTGGCGGATCTGACGATTTATGTCATCGACGTCGCTTCCGGTGAAAAAATCCCGCGTAAAGGGGGCCCCGGCATCACCAAGTCCGATCTTTTGGTCATCAACAAGATTGACCTTGCCGAGATGGTGGGTGCATCCCTGGAGGTGATGAACACCGACAGTCAGCGCATGCGCGGCAACAAACCCTTTGTCTTTACCCAGCTGAAAAGCTGCGAAGGTCTGGACGTTGTTATTGATTTTTTAATACGCGAAGGGATGTTAATGACGAGCGAGTAAACCGCGTTGCTCATCCAATAAGGAACGTGCTCGTTCCTAAGCCTTATCTCAATACCTGAGTCGCACACCCTCAATAAAACCGCTCAAGATCTGGTCGCTGCAGGCACGGTAGTGTTTGTGGCTTGGTTTGCGAAAAAATGCACTTAATTCATGCTTACTGAGTCGTACATCAGCCGACTCAAGAATCTCCAATATATCGTCGGCTTGCAAATTCAGTGCAATCTTTAATTTTCTGAAAACAATATTATTATTGATGCTCTGCTCGGGTTCCGGTTGTGCCCCTTCTTTTTTACCGCGCTGATCATTAATCAATCCATTGAGAAAAATGGCCAGATGGGTGTCGTTGCATGCCTGGAATCCGGGCTCTTCGTCATTTTTCAGCCAGGCAGCCACGCTTTCAGGCGTCACCTGATACTCTGCAAGAGCAAAAATATTAACAATTTCAGAATCGTCAACGTCGAAGATCTGCTGGACACTGCGCAAAACATCATTATTCGTCACAAACATCCCCCCTTAACCAAGCACAGCACTGCGAATAATGACTCACTTCCATATGCAATAAAAATCATCACTCTTGTTGCCTTTTATCACGCTGACTGGATCGGCGTTTATTGCGCTCACCAAGGCTTTCCAGGAACGATTCCAGCGCCTGTTTTCCCCACTTTTTTGCCTCAGACTCCGTCGCAAACCCGTCCTGACTCTTGGATACCACCGTTTTCTTTGAACTCGCCCGACGGGTGATTTCTGCGGTCCAATCTGTATTGCCCTGCACTATTCGATAGTCGTATTTCTTAGCTTTCGCCATTTCGTGTCACTTCCTGGGATTTCAATATTATTGGATGCATGGGGTTATTAAGGCTGGTCGTGCCTCGCTCGGTGCTGGACCACGGAATCAGCGGCCAACCTGGCTGGGTGTAATGATTGACTGGCCCCCCGGCCCGGGCATGAATTGGCAGGCGCATCGCGCATTATACCGCACTACGCCGGCATGACGATATGAAGCTAACGGGACAGCACTGATCGTGCAGAAAGGGGGGGAGGGGTAAGACCTGATAGTGCCTGTCGGGCCAATCAATACCGTGCATCTATAACCTAGGTATAAACTTACCCGTCAGGCTGCCGATGGAATAGCAGATCTTTGTCAGATACCGATAACGGTGCAAACAGGGACACGGATGCCATGAGCCTGCGAAGTAAAATCATTGCCATTACCATGATTGCCACTCTCCTGATGGCATCGTTGGTGTTCTTTGGCTTTGAGACCAAATCGCGCATCCTCAGCGTTGAAGCGCAGTGGCATGATTTCAACCAATATGCCGCCAAAAGCAACTACGCACTGGCCAGAATCAGTACCCATTTCGGTTATGGTGGATTTATTCACTACTTCAAGAATTACATCCTTCACCAGACAGACGATCTGCTGCCCAAGATCGATGAAAATCTACATGAGACCTATCACGCCATTGAAGAGTATCGCAGCCTGTCCCGATCCGATGAAGAAACACAGGCGCTGGAGAACCTACTCCATGTCGTCAACATCTATCGGTCAAAATATAAGTTTGCCCGCAAACTCATCGCTGAAGGCAACACGCCCCGCGAGGTCGAAATCCACGTACAGGTTAACGACACCCCCGCCTTGACGGCGATTGATTTTCTGACCCGCAATGCCCTTGAGCAGAGCCGAAAACGTGAGCGGGAAACCAGTATGAAGTTGGCAAGTGCCATCAGCTTTATCGAGCTGGGTGCGCTGCTGATCCCGCTCATCGCCCTGGTTGCCGGCCTGCTGATCATCTTCATCCGTCGTATCATGGAAGCGAATCAAAAGACCACCGCAGCCAGGGCCTATGCCGAATCACTGGTGGAAGCCGCCCCCGATGCTTGGTTGATCGTGGATTCTGGCGGATACATCTGTGGCGTCAATGCCCGAACCCTGTCCATGTTCGGTTATAGCCAGGAGGAAATGCTGGGAAAGAGGGTCGAAGCCCTGATGCCCCCCCGCCTGCGACATCAGCACGTCGACCAAAGAAAGAGCTTCTTTTCCAACCTCATGTCTCGGCCAATCGACAAAAGTGGTGATCTCATCGCCATATCGAAGGATGGTCGGGAATTTCCGGTCGAGATATCCCTCAGCCACACCCGCAATAATGGCACGTCACTGGCCATTGCCGCGATGCGGGATGTCTCGAAAAAGCGCAAGGCCGAGCAACGTCTTCGTCTTACCCAGCAGGTGTTTGAAATTACCGCGGAACCCATCCTCATTACCGACAGTGAAAAACGCATCCTCGACATGAATGATGCATTCTGTCGCCTGACCGGGTATAGCCGCGAAGAACTGATGGCCCAAACGCCTGCAATGCTGAGCTCCGGACGGCATGATGAGACCTTTTATCAGTCCATCTGGGAGTCGCTGGAAAACAGCGATCACTGGCAGGGTGAAGTCTGGAATCGTCACAAGGATGGTGAGGCCTGCCCGAGCCTGGTCACCATCAGCAGCGTCAAAAACCACACCGGCCAAACAACCCATTTTGTCGCCACCTATTCAGATATCAGTAGCCTGAAGGAAAACGAAGATCGCCTGGAATTGCTCGCCCACTTCGACCAGTTGACCAGTCTGCCCAATCGCATGCTGTTCCATGACCGCCTGCGTGGCGCGCGTGCGCGCGCGCACCGCAACCAGACCATCGTCGCGGTCATGTACGTCGACCTGGATGGCTTCAAGGCCGTCAACGATACCCTGGGACACGCTGCCGGGGATCAGCTACTGGGCAAGGTAGCGGCGCAGTTGCGCGCCTGTGTACGTGAGGACGACACGGTCGCCCGTCTCGGTGGAGACGAGTTTGCCGTGCTGTTCAACGGACTGGAGGATGCCGCCCTCATCGAACAACTGGCCGAGCGCATCGTCGACAGCCTGAACATCACCGTGGACTGTGACAGCGGCCCGCTACAGGTCAGCGGCAGCGCCGGCATCAGCATCTATCCGCTGGATGGCGAAAACGAGGAAAGCCTGCTGGAACGCGCGGATCAGGCCATGTACGAGGCCAAACGGCGCGGCAAACATCAGTACTGTTTTTACCGCGACATCAAAAACAATCTGGGCTGAGTTCACCGCTGCGCCCTACTTCATTAAATCGACACTCTTACCCTGTTCGCGCAGGCGGTCTGCACGCACATCGATATAACGCTGAAATTCCGGCTCATCGAGATAGGCCCCGGAGGCCACATAGTCCAATATCGACTGCAGATGGAAGGCCTTTAAATAGGCCTCGGCGCGAAACACCTCATTGCCCGATCTATCCAAAAACACCAGTGACGGCGCATAGTTGATGTCCAGTTCTTTCGCCCACTGGCGGGCACTGAGGGATTCCCCGCCGGGTGTTTTCAGTTTTTCATCCGACCACATATCCACTTGAAAGACATCGAAACGCTCAAGTTGCTCACGGGTCTCCGGGCGCTTGAAGATATCGCTATGCAGCTCATCACAATTGGGACACTGTTTCTGCTCGAACAGTACCAACCGGTAACCACTGCTGGAACGGGGCGCGGCAGCCAGCTGATTCAGCGGCAGGATAAACGCCTCGCGGTGCAGTTTGCCGCTGGCAGGCACCGGTTTGACCCGCTGATAATACTCGGCAAAGCGCTCCTTCTTTTCGCCGTGTTGAGCGACATACGCCAACGCCGCCTTGAACTTGGCGGGCTTGTAATAACCGTTAACGCGCAGGGCAACCTTGCCCTGTTCGTCGAGAAACAGCATCGTCGGCGTAAACATGACACGCATCTTCTTGGCGAACGCCTTTTCGCTCATGGTCTCGCCATCCAGCCAGGTCACCTCGCGGTCACCCCACATGTTGATGGCCAGTATATCCACCGTGGCGCGCGCCGTGTCGACGATATCCTGCCGGGTAAAGTTGACTTCGATGAGCTTCTTGCAATAAGGACAGCCATCCTGATGAAAATAGAGCAGCAGTCGCTTGTTCTCCACCGTGGCCTCGGCGATGTCCTCGGCAATGTCCATGAAAGAATTCTTGAACCAGGACGGCAACTCAATGGAACCGGGATTGGTCATATCCTCATTCAACTCCCCCTCTTTTAATCCCGCCACCGCTGCCGGTAAAACGGCCAGTAATATCAGAGCCAGTAATCCTTTTCGTAACATTGCCATTCCCCCGATTATTCCGCCGAAGCCATATCGCCACCACCGCCGTTGTTGGTGTCCACTGTAGTCGGAAATTATTTCAATACTACAGACAATAGATCAGACCCACACTATACCCAAGCACCAGACTCTGAAAACTGGCAAACGGCAGCATGGAAGACACCTTTTCGCCGCTTCTACCGGCAAAAATCTGCCAACAATTTGACACAATTCTGACACCCAACGCACATTAATCTCACAACTCATTGAATATATTGCTTTTCATAAAATCTTCAGAAAGCTGGCACACTTTTCGCTAGTTACGATACAAGATCCGTCTGAGACGTTGATACCGAAATGAGAACCACTGGAGAAATCACCATGTCACCCATCAGCAATGCCGGGAATCTGGTGCCACTGTTTGAAGAAAACACGTTTGATGAGACGCAGACGGATGTCAGCCATCTGCTACAGCTTTCCAGCCAGCTGCAAACCAGCCTGGACATCGAAAGCATTCTCACGGAGTTCAGTGAGGACATCCAGTCCATAGTGGCACATGACCACCTGGGCTATGAACATGAGGTACAGGGGATCACCTTTACCGTGGGCAAGAGCGCCCGCCACAAGCTGTCCTATCAGCTGACGGTCAACGA
>CAJVYS010000073.1 GCA_913009875.1 uncultured Gammaproteobacteria bacterium
TTAATACTCCGCCGACCACCGAGATCTACACTCTTCCCCTCCCCGACGCTCTTCCGATCTCGCAGCGCCAGCAGGGCGCGCAGGCCGGACAACAGCTGATCGACCGCCTCCACCGACAGCAGGCTGGGGGTGCCGCCGCCGATGAATACCGTCTGCACCGCGCGGCCCCACACGCGCGGCAGATCATCGGCCAGATCGCGCAGCAGGGCATCGATGTATTCCCGCTCTGGCACCGCGCCACGCGGCTGGTGGGAATTGAAATCACAATAGGGGCACTTACGCTCACACCACGGGAAGTGGATGTACAGCGACAGGGGCGGCAATTCGGTGAACTGGAACATGCGGGGCGATACTCGGCGTCGACGGGGTTGGCGCGCTATTTTACCTGAAATCCACCCCGCCACTGCGGTAACATCTCCCCATGATCATCCACGCCGACATGGACGCCTTCTACGCCTCGGTGGAGATCCGCGAGCGTCCGGAGCTGCGCGACCGGCCGGTGGCGGTGGGTGGTTCGGCCGAGGGTCGCGGTGTGATCGCCGCCGCCAGCTATGCGGCGCGCCAATACGGCGTGCGCAGCGCCATGCCCACCAGCACGGCGCTGAGGCGCTGCCCGGACCTGGTACTGCTGCCGGTGCACATGTCGCTGTATGCCGGGGTATCGCGGCAGATTCAGGCCATCTTCGCCCGCTACACGCCCCTCATCGAACCCCTGTCGCTGGACGAGGCCTTTCTCGATGTGAGAGCCAGCGAGCGCCTGTTCGGCCCGGCGGCGGAGATCGCCCGGCGCATCAAGCGCGAGGTGCGCGAGGAGCTGGGGCTGGTGGTCTCCACCGGCGTGGCGCCGAACAAGTTCTTGGCCAAGATCGCCTCGGACCTCGACAAGCCGGACGGCTTCGTCGAGGTGGCCGCCGACGGTGTGCAGGCCTTTCTCGATCCACTGCCGGTATCGCGTCTGTGGGGCGTGGGCCGGGTCACCGGCGCGGCGCTGCAGAAGCGAGGCATCCGCACCATTGCCGACCTGCGCCGCCAACCGGCGGAGATGCTGCGCCGTCAGTTTGGTGAGCATGGCCAGCAGCTGTGGCGGCTGGCCCATGGCATCGACGAGCGCCCGGTGGTGGCTGAGCACGAGGCCAAGTCCATTTCCCACGAGACCACTTTTGCCCGTGATATTGCCGACCCGGATATCCTGCGCGCGGTGCTGCTCGACCTCACCGAGCAGGTGGCCTGGCGTCTGCGTCGCCACGGCAAGCGCGGCCGCACCGTGCAGCTCAAACTGCGCTTCGATGATTTTCGCACCGTGACCCGCGCCCACAGCCTGCGCGATGCCACCGATGCCACCCAGGCCATCTGGCAAACGGTGTCACAGTTGCTGGATCGTGAACTGGCGCAGGGCATCCCGCCGCTGCGCCTGCTGGGGATGGGCGTGAGTGGCTTCGATGAAGACGCAGATAGCGGTCGGCAGGGCGACCTGTTCGCCGGCGCGGCGGCGGAGAGCGAAGCCGTGGATCGCATTGCTGATGACATCAATGCCCGCTTCGGCGGCAAGGTGTTGCAGCGGGCGCGTGGCTGTCACAAGGGCCGGTAGGAGCGGGTCATGCCCGCGATGAACAGCGCCTTGCAAACACATTGTGGGAGCGGCTTCAGCCGCGAATTTTGTAACTCTTGCACATTATTCGCGGCTGAAGCCGCTCCCACGGATGGTGGTTTTTTCGCCGATTATTTCGCGGGCATGGCCCGCTCCTACGGCAGGGAAGCTGCGCTATGATAAACACCACCCTTTCAAACCCCTGGCGAGACAATCCATGAGCGAAGAATTCACCTCGGACGAAGTCGATATTGTCGAATCCACCCTGTTAGAGCGTTATGGCAAGGCGATGTCGCCGCAGCTGGCGGACGTCGAACTGCGCCTGCATCCGGACGACCGCGAGCTGGCTGAGCGTCCCGCCCTGTACTGGGAGGATGGCGATTGCCACTTCATCATCTGCAAACTCGGCAACAACCGATTCCGCTCCCAGTTCTTCTATCGCGGCCACCAGCAGTACGGCACCGGGCGCGACGAATACGATGACCTGTATCACTGCGCGGTGACCCTGCTGCAGGTGCAGGCCGATCATCAGGCACAACAAGCGGGCAATTGATGCCGTGAGCGATAACCGCCAGCGGGAGCGCGACCTGCAACGCTATCACCAGCTGCTCGACCTGTGGCAGGCGGAAAACCCCATCAAGACCATCAAACTGCAATTCCTGCTCGCCAGCAATGCCCTGCTGCTGGGGTTCATGCAATTGAGCGGTGGCCTGGTGGCCAGCAACCGCCCGCTGATGCTGGGCGGCTTCGTGCTGTGCCTGCTGTGGACCCTGTCCATCGGCCGCACCGCCCTGTTTCAAAAGGCGTGGAAGATCCGCCTCGATGAGATCAGCCGCCGCTATCCCGACGATGAGCTTTTCCAGCTGCTGGATCAGCGTCAGGCCCTCATGCAGGCTCCAGCCTGGCTGCGGCTGCTGGGTGGCGTGTCGGCGAAATATTATTTGCTGGGTGCCCCGCTGGGCATGGCGCTGGCATGGCTGCTGGCGGCGATGATAGTTGGTGGCTAAGGAACGCGCACGTTCCTGATCCGCAGCAACCTGCTTACCGGGATTCGCAAGCTTAATCCAGGCGACTTGCCAGTGAAACCACGAAACGTAGGTTGGGGTGAACGTTTTTTTGTGAACCCCAACATGCCAGGGCAACGATTACCTGCTGGGTTTTGTTTGATGCGCAACAAGGGATACACTTTAATAATCAGGCCCACATGTTGGGGTTCGTCCCTCACCCCAACCTACCGCACTAACCCACTGTGCTTCCTTGCTTCCCGGGTTTCGCAAACTCAACCCAGGCTACTTTCTTTGGCAAGAAGTACGTTCAGGCGGGGGCGTCAGTCAAACCCCACCTGCAGTGCCTTGCAGAGAAAATGCATATACGGCGTTGCCCTGTCGAAACGTTCGACAGTGTCTTTAATAAGATCAGGCGATAGCATGTCATCTCTGCTCAGTTCGCAGATGGCAATAAAATCCTTGCGCTTTAGGTCCTCTACTTGTGGATGATTCTTGGCAAAGCCTCGGGGTGCGTTTATTAGCGATTCCCCGCTTAGGGTGTAGGTGCGGCTGAACTCGGGGTCATCCCGGGCAGCCAGCCATTGATTTCCCTTTTCACTGATTCTATCGCGGATTTTTCCCAGCGCCGTTGAATCTGGCCGCCAGATGCCGACGCCGAGAAAAAATTCGTTCGGCTCGATATGCAGATAATATCCCGGTGCGTGAACATCCTTGCCGGCCTCATGACGGAACTGGATGCCGATGTTGGTTTTGTAGGGCGTCTTGTCTTTGCCAAAGCGCGTGTCACGGTACACGCGCATGAGTGAGCCACCAACCTTTTTGGGGATGGCCCGAAAGCGTGGTGATATCAATTGCAACGCTGGTGCAATATCTTCAATCAAGGCCAGGGCCGGGGTGCGGACCTGCTCCTCGTAGCGCTGCTTATTGTCTTGAAACCACTCCCGGTTGTTGTTGTCTGACAGTTGCCGAAGAAAGTCCAGAGTGGCCTGGGTGAAATAGGGGGTAGCCATTGTGTTCATTCCTTTGTTCTTTCCCCCATCGCACCGGCCGGTCTGTGGCGCATGACTTGAGACTATGTCATGCGCCACGCCGAATGTACGCCTTTTACACGTAGGAAATCAAAGATAGGGTGGCACCCTGGGGGTCCTGGATCACGCAAAAGCGGCCAACATTGGGAATATCCCGTGGTGGCACCAGCACTTTTCCGCCCAACTTCTCCACCTTGCCCGCCTGGACATCAACATCATCCACTGTGACATAGCTGCCCCACATTGACGGCATTCCT
Source organism: uncultured Gammaproteobacteria bacterium (assembly GCA_913009875.1). Lineage (GTDB taxonomy): Bacteria > Pseudomonadota > Gammaproteobacteria > SZUA-152 > SZUA-152 > DRQN01. The sequence continues at coordinate 3,881 of CAJVYS010000073.1, forward strand.
GCCGCTTCCGGCGGTGTAGCCATCATGCCGGCAACTTCCTGCTCGCCAACCTTCAGCATGGTATAGGTCATGCCTTCAGCGGGCATATCTTCCATGGTCCAGCCCAGTAATTCAGAGTAAAACGCCTTGGCGCCATCAATATCCGTGGTGGTGAGTTCATTCCAACTGAATGCGCCGGGTTGCTTCGTTACATCGCTCATGACGGTCCTCCTTGTATCGTGTGTGAACAAAGAGTCTAGCAGCCCCCTACTGACAGCATTGTGGCAGTAGTCTTTTGATATATTGTCGTTAAAGCCGGTTGAATCCAGTATTTTCCAATCCATAAATGAGTCTGAAGAGAGGGGGGGAAAGAACGTTCTGTCGGCCGGTTTTCAGGGTTTGTTCATACATCAATATAAACTTGATGGACCGCTAGCTCCCTGCCAGACCAATTACGATTATTGAGTAATTCTTTGTAATAATTCAATTGAAGCATCGACTTCAACTTTTCTGATGGCGACACTTTCAATGCTACACCCAATAGGAATACCTTTTTCGTCCGCAAAACTTTTTAAGTCCCGCCAATTTTGTTCGGAAATGTCAACAGATTTTTGGAGAATATCGTTCGACTGTATCAGCTCATTCTCCAACCATTTTGGAATGCTGATGCCTAACCACTTCATAAACTGAAGTGTTTTAAGAGAACCGCAAGGTGTCAGGGTGAACACTATGGGAGCAAGCGGAATATTGTGCTCCTGTCCATAGTAATAATATTCAGATAAAAAATCTTTTGATGCATTGACATCATAGACTCCCTGCGAAACAAAAAAAGTGCAGCCATGGGATATTTTATTAAATACTCTAATATGCTCATCGCCTTTGCTCTGATGTCGTTCGGGGATTGTGACTCCACCTAAAAGAAGATCGCTACTTGTTCTCGCCTTCAGTTTGTAGGCATCATTTATTGACAAAGTAACGGCCTGAGACTTCGAGGACGCGCCAACAAATACGGTCAAGGTATCGTTTGCGGGCGCGTCTACAAGAAATTTTGACAGTTCAGATTCGCTGTATTTTCCTACGGATCTGTAAATTACCTTGGCAATAGGTAAAGAGCGTAGATATTCTTTGCTGTAGTAAAATGAATCCAACGTCTCCATAAAGGGGAATGGACGCTCTTCCTGTGTTCGGGACTTTTCATCTTGAATATCATAAAGTATTAATCCATCAATCTTAAGGGGTTGAAGTCTTTGTATTTGCCGGGAAGAAATTTCCTCTATTTTTTCCCGGCTCGTTCCTTTTTTGGGCGGGGTAATTCCGTAGAGAACGATTCCGCTTTCTCTGTTTATTATTTTATCAATAAGCATTGTAAGTCTCTATTGTGTTCATGGTCGGTTTCAGAATATTTTGCAGTGGAAATACCACATGCTGCCGTTGCTCGATCAAATGAGCAGCTCCACCCGCGGAACGGCGTCCACCTTGCCACTTTCCACTGTCGGTAGGCAGCTGACAAGTTGATGGTTCGCTTTGTCAGCCTGCGAAATGATGAATTCCCGCACCGCGATGGCCCGCTGCTGCGCCAGCTGTTCCAGCTGCTTGCGCAGCGCCTCTTCGTTCACCGGCTCCTTCGCTGGCGGATTTTCTGCTTTTTCCGTGTTTTCCGGGGCTGGTGCGAGCGCCGCGGTGTCGCTGTCCACGGCGATGCCACAGACCTTGATCGCTACCTTGGGCCGATCACCGAGAATGCCGGCCACTTTTTTCAGGTAGTCCCTGCCGGTCTCATCAATCTCACTGGAGCCCGGGCCGAACTGCACAGGGTCCAGCCGCACCTTGGCGATCTGTTCGCCGGCAAACTTCGCCACCGCCAGCATGGTGCCGTAGGGCTGCAGGGCGAACATGAAATAGGTCATGGCGGCATTCTTGGTGCCGGATATCAGGGCCTGGTTAATGGCGTCATTGATACTAAAATCGGGGGCGTTGATATCACCGCTGAGGGGAATGGTCAGGGCAATGGTATTGTTGCTGTCGCGCAGCATGTTGAGCGAAGTATTGAGGGAGACGGCCGTCATACCGCCTTGCTGGTCTTTTTCTTCCACCGGGATCAGCTCCAGTTGCTGCAGGGTCAGCTTTACTTCACCGGCGAGTTGATCCTGTTTGATGGCCACATCGATTTCGCTGGAAAGGGTGCCGCTTTGCAAGCGGAAGTCCAGGTCGCTGGCGGTGTACGGCGACAGGGGGGGGAGGTCGAGGCCTTTGATGCTGGCGATGATCTTCGCCGTGACCTTTTCGGCAAAGGGCCGCAGCTCAGCGGAGAATTGGTAGTGGCCAAAGCGGCCGATTTTCCCCTTGCCCTTCAGCTGCGTGATCTCGTCTGCAGAACTGTTATCAATATTGTCGAACTCGAGATTTTCGATGCCGACATCGATGCGGGTTCTGGGTGTGACGCCGGCATCGTCAAAAACAACCGAACTGTCATCCGTGACCTGAAAATGACCAATGTGGAAGGTGATAGGTTTTGATGTTGCCTTCTTTTCGTTAGAAGGTGGCTTATCTGCAGGGCCTTCCTGCACGGCTCCTGCGCCGGCCATCTGATCGATGGCAGCCGTCAGTGGGTCAAGATTGGAGCCGCCATCGGCTGCACGGGTAAGGTAGATTTTTGCCTGATTCAGCAGAATGTTATCAATGCTGAACTGATGACCTTCTTTCAATGCCAGTGTGTCGATGGTCAGGCTGTCGTTGCTGAACAAGGGCGGCGTCGATTTGTCATTCACGGCCTTTGCCGCATATCCCTGTTCGATGCGAATCTTTTCAATCTCAAATGAGCGGGCACCGTGCAGACGGAAATTTTCCAGCATGAGACTGCCCATGCCGGCCAGCGGGAACGTATCGGCGCGGGCGTGCAGATCGTGGGTTTGAAGGTCTTCCAGCTGGACGGAAATAAGCGGCTCATCGCCTGAGCCGTCAGACTCAAACTTGAACTGGATATCCAGTTGCAGGTCTTTCTGGACGATATCCAGCTTCTGTTGCGGGAGTGTGGTGTTGAGCTGTTCGCCGATGATGTCACCCGTGCCGCTCACCTGAATGGCAGTTTGTGATGCAGCGTTTGTCTGCTTCAGTTCGATATTTCCAGCCCAGCGCAGGGACTGTTGTTGTAGCTGAATTTGCGGCGTGACCAGTTGCAACTGATCCAGCTGGAGAGTGTCGGTCTCCAGTTGCAGGTTTATGCCTGTTGCGGACAGCGCCAGTGAAATCTTGGTATCCAGACTCAGCTTGCCGGCCAGTTCTTCGGCGATACCGGTGATCTGCCGGAAATTCGCCAGCGGCAGATCCCGGAGGTCAATACGCCCATCCACCCGCAGGCTGTCACCAAAGGGCGTGATGCTGCCCGTATAGCTCAGTGGCGCACCATCGATGGTGGCCTGCAACGAGACCTGCGCGCCCTTGTCCGGTCGCCAGGCAGCCAGATTCTGCAGGCTGAGCTGTTCAATTCGGGTATCCATTTGCAGTTTGGGGGCGGCGTAGCGGATGTTGATATCGGAAAGCACCAAGGTGTCGATGCCGATTTTCCAGTCAGACGCCTTTTCCTCCCGGGCTTGTTCGGTATCCTCCTTCAACGTCTCGGCATTGTTGCCAGACGGGATCAATATGCCGCCGGCGCGTAGTTGTCCATTTTCGTTCTGCCTGATCTCCAGGGTGACACCATTGACCGCCAGTGCCTCGATGACGACGTGCTTTTTCAGCAGCGGCAGCCAGGCGAGACTCAAGCGAACCCGTTCGGCGTTCAGGGTATTCTGTTCATCCACATCGATAGCGACGCCTTCCAGTTGCAGGGTGCCGGTGAACAGGTTTAGATCCACATCGGCGACCTGCACCCGGTCGCCGCCGTTTTCCAGCAGCCAGTTGCGCAGGCCGACCTGTACACCCATCGGCAGCAGCACCAGCACGCTGACCACCACCAGCGTGAGGGCGGTGATGATGATCCATTGGCGTCGCTTCCCGCCTGGTTTCGCGCTGGGGACTGTATTGTTCATATCGTTTCCATCTCGCTCTACAGATTCAGGTTTCAGTATAACGCCGGATATGCCGATAATGGCGCCATGAAAAGCCACGCCTATAAAACCCTTGATGCGCTGGTCGCGGCTGCCGGCCGGATCGTGCTGGGCAAGGAAAATGAAATCCGTCTGGCCCTCGCCTGCCTGCTGGCGCGCGGTCATCTGCTCATCGAAGACCTGCCGGGTGTCGGCAAGACCACCCTCGCCCATACCCTGGCGCAGGTGCTGGGGCTGCAGTATCAGCGCATCCAGTTCACCAGCGACCTGCTGCCGGCCGACATCCTCGGTGTGGCGGTGTTCGAGCAGGACAGCGGACGCTTTCGCTTTCAGCCCGGCCCCATCTTCGCCCAGTTGATCCTCGCTGACGAGGTCAACCGCGCCACGCCCAAGGCACAGAGTGCGCTGCTGGAGGCGATGGAGGAACAGCAGGTGTCGGTGGAGGGTGAGACCCGCCCCCTGCCCGAGCCCTTCTTCGTTATCGCTACGCAGAACCCGGCCAGCCAGATCGGCACCTTCCCGCTGCCGGAGTCGCAGCTGGACCGCTTCACCATGCGCATCTCCCTCGGCTACCCGGACCTGCACGCAGAACGTGAGCTGCTCGGCGGCCGGAACCGCCGCGAACTGCTGCATGAACTATCACCGATGCTCGATGGTACCCAGCTGCAGGCCCTACAGACGGAGGTCGGCCGCGTGCATGCCGCCGATGCCCTGCTCGACTACCTGCAGGCGCTGCTGGTGTTCAGCCGCCAGTCACCGCACTTTGCGCACGGTCTGTCGCCGCGCGCCGGGCTGTCACTGCTACACAGCGCACGCGCCTGGGCGCTGATGGCCGGGCGCGATCACGTGCTGCCGGAAGATCTGCAGACGGTGCTGCCGCATGTGGTCGGCCATCGTCTGCAGGCCGCGGAGGCCGGCGGAGATGCGCAGCGGCTGGTGGCTCTGCTGCAGGCTGTACCCATCCCCTGACATGTCACCCCAGAGTCCGCCGTTGAACGGGCTGTAGAGTACGTTGAATTTTGTGGCTGGCAAGGCGCGATGAGGAGTAATAGCTGGCCTATTGCGACGATTCGCAACGCGGCCAGACGCAAAATTCAATGCGCTATACAGGTTGTAGCATCTCACCCAACAGGTGAAGTTCCCAAATCCACGACACATGAAATATATCGACATGTTAATGCGTTCTCTAAGCGGTCAACGGCGGACTCTGGGGTCATTTACTCTGCGCCAGCGCCTGAGTCCCACCCGTTTCCTGCGCGGTGAAGGCCCCGAGGTGGGGCCGGTGGAGCTGCACCAACGGCGCGTGTTTATCCTGCCCACCCGTCAGGGGCTGCTGTTTGCCGCTATCCTGTTGCTGATGCTCATCGGCAGCATCAATTATGACGCCAGCCTCGGCTACGCCCTCACCTTTCTGCTTGCCGCCCTGTCGGTGGTGGCGATGTTGCATACCTACCGCAACCTGCTGCGTCTGCGGGTCGATATCGGCCCCGCCGAGCCGGTGTTTTGCGGTGAGACCCTGCGCGTGCCGGTGACCCTGGAAAATCCCGCCGGGCAGGCCCGCTTCGCTGTGTCGCTGCATTTCCCTGAGCAACCCAAGGCAGTCTGCGACGTGCCCGCCGACGGCTGGGTGCGCGTCGAGCTGCCCCTGTCGGCCAAGCGCCGCGGCCGCCACGCCCTGCCGCGCATCACCCTTGCGACGGTATTCCCGCTGGGGTTGTTCCGCGCCTGGGCCTATGCCGAATTCGACGCCCGCGTGCTGATCTACCCGCGTCCCGCACGCGCCACGCCGCTGCCCAGAGACAGTGTCTGGCAGACCGACCTCAGCGGTGACCGGGGCCAGGGTGCCGACGACTTTGCCGGCCTGCGAAATTATCATCCCGGTGACCCGCCCGGCCATGTGCACTGGAAGACCCTGGCGCGTGGCCAGGGCCTGCACACCAAGCAGTTCGGTGGCGACCACGCTGAGGAGCTGTGGCTGGACTGGCAGGCCACTGCCGGCGATGCCGAGATGCGTCTGTCCATCCTCACCCGCTGGGTGTTGGAGGCCGACGCGGCGCACTATCGCTATGGCCTGCGCTTGCCGAACCAGACCCTGCCCCTCGCCCACGAGCCAGCCCAGCGTCGCCGCTGCCTCAAGGCCCTGGCCCTGTTCAACGGCGGTGAATCGCCGTGATAGAACGCCTGCAACAGGCCCTGGCATGGCGCTGGCGACAGGTGGAGCGAGCGCAGCTGTGGCTGTTGGCCGGCCTCACCCTGGCCCTGCTGCCGCATATCGGCCGTCTGCCGTGGCTGCTGATCCTGCCCGCCGCGCTGCTGCTGGGCTGGCGCCTGGGCTTCGAGCTGAAGCTGGCGCGCCTGCCCCCGCGGGTGTTGCGCTGGCTGCTGGTGGGGCTGGCCCTGGCCGCCACCTGGGCCAGTTATCGCACGCTGTTCGGGCAGCAGGCCGGGGTGGCCCTACTGGTGATCATGCTGTGCCTGAAGCTGATGGAAATGGACAAACCACGTGACGTGGCCATCGTCATCGGCCTCAGCTATTTCGTCGTTATTACGGTGTTTTTGTTCGACCAGTCCCTGCTCATGGGTGGTTATATGCTGTTGGTCGTCACCCTGCTGACCACTGCGCTGACGGCCTTTTCGCGCCCCGGTGCCACGTTGCCGGAGCGCGCCAATCTGCGCCTCTCCGCCACTCTGCTGGCGCAGGCTGCGCCGCTGGCCCTGCTGCTGTTCGTGCTGTTCCCGCGTATTCCCGGGCCGCTGTGGCACCTGCCGAGTGACGCAGGCCGCGCTGGCACCGGTCTCTCCGAGACTATGTCACCCGGTAACATCAGCCGCCTCAGCGACAATGATGCGGTGGCCTTCCGCGTGCGCTTTGCGGGCGAGACGCCGCCGCAGGACAGGCTTTACTGGCGCGGCCTGGCGCTGACAAGCTTCGACGGCCGCACCTGGCGCAATCCCAACGAGGCCCGGCGCGGGCTCGGTGCGCCGCGCAGCTTCGACTACACCGCCATCGGTGAGTCGGTGCACTACACCCTCACCCTCGAACCGCATCAGCGCCGCTGGCTGTTCGCGCTGGACATGCCGGCCAGTGTGCCGCCGGGCAGCACCGTCTCGGCGGACGTCGAAATCATCGCCGACAACAGCGTCAAGACCCTGCGCCAGTACAGCCTGCAGTCCTATCTCGATTATCGCCTGGACGCTGGCCTCGCACCGAGCAATTTCGCCTATCTGCGCCTGCCGCCGGGAATGGCGCCGCGGGCGCGTATTCTCGCCCAACAGCTGCGTGCCGAGTCCCGTGATGATGCCGATTACGTGCAACGTGTGCTGGACTTTATCCGCCAGCAGCCCTTTTATTACACCCGCCAGCCGCCGTTGCTGCTGGACGATCCGGTGGATGAATTCCTCTTCGACAGCCGTCAGGGTTTCTGCGAACACTACGCCTCCGCCTTCACCGTGCTGATGCGCGCCGCCGGCCTGCCGGCGCGGGTGATGACCGGCTATCTGGGCGGCGAGGACAATCCGCTGGGCGACTACTTCATTGTGCGCCAGTCCGACGCCCATGCCTGGAGTGAGGTGTGGCTGCGCGGACGTGGCTGGGTGCGCGTCGATCCCACCGCCGTGATCCCGCCCGAGCGGGTCGAGAACCGCGATGACCTCGAGCGCATCGCCCCCGCCTACGCCGCCCGCACCGGGGAGGCGCCCGACTGGGCCAAGCGGCTGTGGCGCAACGTGGACTACGGCTGGGATCGCGTCAACAACACCTGGAACCAGTGGATTATCGGCTACGATGAGGGCACGCAGACGGCCTTTCTGGGCCGGCTGGGATTGGAGAATGTCGACTGGCAGCGCATGGTCAGCCTCTTGTTCATCGGTCTCGGGCTGGTGGTCGCCGTCATTGCCCTGCAACTGTTCCGTCGTCGCCCGGTGCGGCGGGATGTTGTCGCTGAGGCCTACGCCCGCTTCTGCCGCAAACTGGCCCGCCGTGGCTTGCCGCGCAAGCCTGCTGAGGGCGCGCAGGACTATTCAATGCGGATCATTCCCAGCCGCCCCGAACTGGCCGCGCAAATCCAGCACATCACCCTGCTCTATCAGCGCCTGCGCTACGCCCGCTCGATGCCCCGCGACGGCCTGCGTCATCTGCAACAGGCGGTGCGGCGCTTCCGGCCGTAGCGGGCCTTTCAATTTAGGAGCGGGCCATGCCCGCGATGGCTTCTTCCCCAAGACCTCAACAGTGCACTTGTAGGAGCGCCTTTAGGCGCGACCAACCGGATGTAAAAACTGTCGTGCCTAAAGGTGCTCCTACAAATGCTATAAACCATCGCAGGTATGGCCCGCTCCTCGTGTCGTGTTCTGAACAGTATGCTTATTAAGACGAGACGAAAGAGGTCAGCGGTGGGTCGCTACAAAGCCCCTTTCGGTCACCACACCTTGCAACGGCACGTCCCAGCGCTGGTGTTCCAGGCTATCCACGCGCTGAAACTCATAGGCCATCCCTACCAGGTGCGGCTTGAGCCAGTGCCGGCGGCGACGCAGGAAGGCAAAGCTGCGGTCATAAAAGCCGCCGCCCATGCCCAGCCGGTTGCCCTGTCCGTCAAAGGCCACCAGCGGTGCCAGCACCAGATCCAGGCCTTTCAGGTTGATCATATGCCGCAGTGATACCACCGGCTCGGGGATGCCAAAACGGTTCTCGCGCAGCGCATCCCCGGGTGTATAGGGGGCGAACAGCAGATGATTACTGCGCAGGTGGCTCAGCACTGGCAAATACACCTGCTTGCCCATGGTCCAGGCCAGAGTCATCAGCGGCGTGGGATCCAGCTCACCGTCGTTGGGCAGATAACAGGCCATGCGTTGTGCACGGAGAAACAGCCGATGACGGGAAAAGCAGGTAGCGGCGCATTCACTGAGTCGCATGCGCTGCGCATCGCCGAGGGCCTGGCGACGGTTGCGCATTTCCCGGCGGAGGTCGGATCGTGAGTTCATGGGCCGTTATGGAGTGGAAGGCAAGGCATGGAAAATAAGAGGCGTCCCCCACCTGTGCCGTTTGCACCATCGCCCCTGGAACCAGAGCGATAAGTGGGGACAACGATTGGCGCGTCAGGCTTTCCGTCACGCGGACATGCACACGGCACCAACGTCATGTCCCCGACTGTAGAATTATGGGCCAGGGGAATTCAGCGCAGTATCGAACACTGCAGGGGACGCCAAAACTGGGCCTGAATCCGTGAGTTCAGGGTGGATCAATCATCAGTTGTGCAATTCGCCGTCATGAACTCACGGATTCAGGCTGAAATTACAATTCTAACTGACGGCCACGGCTTATTGCGGCTTCAACCTTATTTTGCAACTGGCGGAGCTTGTTGTCCATGCCCGCGGTATCACCATTGCCTGCGCGGCATTGGAGCAGGTCATTGGCGATATTCAGCGCCGCCATCACCGCCACCCGTTCGCTGCCGATCATTTTGCGGCTGTCGCGGATCTCGCGCATCTTCTCGTCGAGATAGCGCGCCGACTCCAACAATGCCACCCGCTCCTCGGCGGGACAGGCCACCTGATAGTCCTTGTCCAGTACGCGAATGGTCACCGCAGTGGTCTTTTCGCTCATGCCTCCACCTCCATGGCCTTGAGGCGCACCAGCATGGTTTCCACCCGCGAGCGCGCCAGCTCGGCCTTTTCAATCAGCCGCGCACGCTCCTCGACCAGCACATTCTGCCGCTCACGCAACAGGGTGTTTTCGGTGCTGAGCTGGTCGCAGAAGTCGATCAGGTCATCGACACACTTCTCCAGCTTGCTGATTTCGGGTTCGGTCATGGATTCGCTACGGAGTTGCAAACTTGATGGGTGCACTATAGTTCGGGGCGCAAAAGGGGTCAACGAAGTGGCGGTCGAAGTGGTAGAATTGCCATCCTTCCTTTATGACTGACAATGACCCCCCATGCAATACGACACCATGAATTACGACGCGCTTGCGCTCGTCATCAGCAAACTGGGCGCCCAGCAGGAGCCCGCCGAGCTGCACGGAACCCTCACCGGCCTGCTGTGCGCCAACGGCAATGCCAGGGCCGATATCTGGCTGCAAAACCTGTTTCCCTGCGTGCCCAATGGCGACCTGCTGGGCGACGAAGCCTTCGACGAGCTGAAAAAACTGCATGAGACCGCTCGCGAAAGCCTTAATGCCACTGACTGTGAATTCCAGCTGCTGCTGCCTGACGATGACAGCGATCTCGATCAGCGTGTGCATGCCCTCGGCGAGTGGTGTCAGGGCTTCCTGGTCGGCCTCAGTCTGGGCGGCATCAGCGATTTCAAGGCGTTACCCGAGGATGCCCGCGAGATCGCCGAAGATCTCGTCGAGATCGCCCGCGCCGACAGCTCCTACAGCTTTGACGGCAGTGAAGAAGACGAACACGCCTACGCCGAACTGGTGGAATACCTGCGTGTCGGCGTGCTGCTCATCAACGAAGAGCTGCAGCCAAACCCTGCGCCAGCGGCCAGCGAAACCACCCTGCACTGAGCTGGTCAGAACCAACCCGTAAACCTAGATTAATCAGTTGGTCAGCCCGCCCAGTGGTTCTGAGTGTTCGACTGGCGTAGTAAAAAAATGAATTAATGGCCTTGTTCCTTAATGAGTTTTTTGCATAGTCAGGCGGGTACTCAGGGCCGCTGGGTGGGTTGCAGCGCTCTCACCCAACAGGTGAAGTCTGACTTTTAGATGAATTTGTTGACTATCAAGCACTTAAATTTATCTTAAAGCAGTCAACTGATTAATCTAGGGTAAACCGCCTTTTCTGGAAAGATCCGCTATGACCCTGATCAAAATCATTCACATGAGCTTTGTCCTGCTGAGCATTTCGGGCTTTTTCGCCCGTGGCGTGCTGATGATCCGCGATTCCGCCCTGCTGCAACAACGCTGGGTCAAGACCGTTCCCCACACCGTCGACACCGTCTTGTTGCTGAGCGCGGTCATCCTTGCCTCGCAATGGGGGTTCGCCGCCCTGGGCATGCCCTGGCTGCAGGCCAAGATTGGCGCCCTGCTGGTGTATATCCTCCTCGGCGTTGTCGCCATCCGTCCCGGCTCGAGCAAGCCGGTGCGCATTGGCGCCTGGCTGGGCGCCATGCTGACCTTTGCCTACATCGTCAGCGTGGCCATCACCAAGAATCCGCTGGTATTTGCCTAAATTTAGGACGTGTCTGCTTACAGATTTTGCTGTAAGCCCGATAGGGTGGGCAGGTTTTTTATGTCCACGCGGGATGTGGATTAACGGCGTGGGCACATAAAACGTGCCCATCGGGTTAACATAAGCGGTCAGGTGACAGCCGCATATAAGCTGGCCCCACCAATAAACAAAAACACCAGCCAAGAATAATGCCGCCCCTTCGAGGCGACCAGTGCAATAATTCCGGTGGCGAATGTAAAGAAAGCGGCACTGTAGAGCAAGGTTGTCATAAATACGCCATTACCTCTTATCTCAGTTTTTTTAGCATGGCAGGAGCGATGAGCTTATGCAGCGGGATGATAAAGGACATATATAATCGACCAAGAATATTATGAATATGGACGACGGTAGATATAGATACGGTATTTGATTTGTCATCATTCTCTTTGTAAAGAGATAGTTTGACATCAAGATGTTTATCGGATTCGCCCAGGATGACTTCCTTGTCACTTAGAAACAGTACCGAGAATATGCCCACCCGATCTCCCACTTGATAGTCAACTGCAGATTTTGACTGTACTACTTCACCAAGATGACCGAGATCTTTTAAGCCTACAATAGAAGCAGCCTTGTTGCGTAAAGCCATAAGCCAGTTTACCCATTCAGGCGTGCTATTGACCATGTTTAAATAGATATCCAGCGCCGACCTTTCATCTGCAATTATAGGCGTTTGATAAGTATCAAAATAATAAGCACCGACCGTGGTTTTTGCTATTTCACTTCCGCGCGGAATTTCTGTTTTACAAACGGGTGGGGTCATACTGGATGTGTCTCATATCATGCGCAACATAGATGCGGTGGAGGACTGCCTGTGTGGGTTGGCCTCGCCATGTATTGGAATTTCACTTTGAATTTTTGCTTTTTCCACCTCGGCCTGTGCCTTGGCTTTATCCGCATTGGCCCGGTGTTCGAAGATATTGCCAACCGTGAATGCGCCGCCAATGGCACCGAGACCCAAGACAAAATTCATGATGACCTTCCTGTTTCCTTTCGTTATCTCAGCCATGAAACATTCCTCCTCTTTGCCATGCTCCAGCAGGAAATACCTCCTTGCCAGACTTTCTGCTGTGAATCACCCCAACTTTCAATAGACAGCCTAAATTTTGCGTGAATCGACTATCCTTCACGACGGCTGCTTTATAAATATAGTGCCGATTTCCATTCTGCACCTTCTTTCCACTTATTGGCAGCATGACCCACAATCCCCTCTATCTCCAGGTCCGGCGCATGCCTTTGGATTCAGGGCAGGCTTTACGGCGCCACAAGCCTTGCGCTATGTTGCGATTATTCCGCAGCCACACATACACCTTATGAAACAGATTGAATTCGCCCGACGCCGCAAACACCTGATGCGGATGATAGGCAAGGCCTCGGTGGTCGTGCTGCCCGCTGCGCGCGTGGCCATGCGCAACCGGGATGCCGACTACCCCTATCGTCAGGACAGCGACTTCCACTATCTCACCGGCTTTGATGAGCCCGAGGCCGTGGCGGTGCTGATCCCCGGTCGCAAGCACGGTGAGTACATCCTCTTTTGCCGTGAACGTGATCCGCTGATGGAGACCTGGCACGGCCGCCGCGCCGGTCTGGAGGGCGCGCGCGAACACTACGGCGCCGACGATGCCTTCCCCATCGGCGATATCGATGACATCCTGCCCGGCCTGCTGGAAAGCTGCGAGCGGGTCTACTACGCCATGGGCGTGGACGATGCCTTTGACGCCCAAGTCACCGGCTGGGTCAGGCGGCTCAAGGATCAGGCCCGCGCCGGCGTGCACACCCCGGGCGAATTCGTCGCCCTCGATCACCTGCTGCACGACATGCGTCTGTACAAGAGCCGCGGAGAGATCAGCGCCATGCGCCGCGCGGCGAAGATCTCCGCCCAGGCCCATGTGCGTGCAATGCAGGTGTGCCGGCCGGGTATGATGGAATACGAAATCGAGGCTGAATTCCTCTACCACTTCAAGCGCCACAACTGCGTGCCCGCTTACACCAGTATCGTCGGTGGCGGCGACAACGGCTGCATCCTGCACTACACGGAAAACGACGCCGAGCTGCGCGATGGCGATCTGCTGCTCATCGACGCCGGCGCGGAGAACGACTGCTATGCCGCCGACATCACCCGCACCTTCCCCGTCAACGGCCGCTTCAGTGCCGAACAGGCCACCCTGTACCAGCTTATCCTCGATGCCCAGCACGCCGCCATCGCCAAAGTGCGTCCCGGCGTCCACTGGAACGAACCCCACGAGGCCGCGGTAAAAGTGCTCACCCGCGGCCTGCTCAAGCTGGGCCTGCTCAAGGGCCAGTTGCGCACGTTGATAAAAGAGGAGGCCTACCGCGCCTTCTATATGCACCGCACCGGCCACTGGCTGGGTATGGACGTGCACGACGTCGGTGATTACAAGGTCGGCGACGTCTGGCGTGAGCTGGAAGCGGGTATGGTGCTGACTATCGAACCGGGCCTGTACATCGCCCCTGGTGCCAAGGTCGGTAAGCGCGCCGTGGCGAAGAAATGGCAGGGCATCGGCATCCGCATCGAAGACGACGTGTTGGTCACCAAGGACGGCTGCGAGGTGCTGAGCCGTGATGTGCCGAAGGAAATCGCCGACATCGAGGCGCTGATGGCGGGGGCCAGGCGATGAGCCTTTTGATGTTACTGCGTAATAAACGCAAAGGCCTCAGAGACGCAAAGAACGCAGAGAAAAACATTGAAAGATCTTTGCGTCTCTGCGTCCTCCGCGTTGAATTGGCGGGCTCGCCGGGATTCACTTGCCTCCCGGCCAGTGATACTGCCTGTCAGAGTGTTTCCGTAGGGTGGGTACTGCCCACCATTGTCGCGGTGGGCTGTGCCCACCCTACGCCTGCCTTTCGGAGAAGATCGGAAGAGCACACGTCTGAACTCCAGTCACACTGATATATCTCGTATGCCGTCTTCTGCTTGAAAAAAAAAAAAAAAGAATACAAAAAAAGAAAAAAAAAATACAACATAATAACTGCATGA
>CAJVYS010000074.1 GCA_913009875.1 uncultured Gammaproteobacteria bacterium
CGCCTCGTGGGGGTTCATGCCGAAGTGATCCAGGCTGCCGCGGCCCTGGCGGCCCAGCACGCCCAGGCCGTGGGCGTCATCCACCATCAGCCAAGCATCACGCGCGGCCGTCGTCGCCGCCAGCGCGGGCAGGGGGGCGAGGTCGCCATCCATGCTGAAGACACCGTCGGTCACGACTAAGCGGCGGCCCTGCAGATGTTTGCCGAGAAAGCCGTCTAGCGACGAAGGGTCGGCATGCTGATAACGCCGCAGGCGCGCGCCGGACAGTCGGCCCGCATCGATCAGTGAGGCGTGATTGAGGCGGTCTTCGAATACCGCGTCGGTCTTGCCCAACAGGGCGGTGATGACACCGAGGTTGGCCATATAGCCGGTGGAAAACAGCAGCGCACGCTCGCGGCCGGTGAATTCGGCCAGCTCTTCTTCGAGGGCGTGGTGGGCGCGCGAGTGGCCGTTGATCAGGTGCGCCGCGCCGGCGCCGACACCGTAGTCATCAGCACCGCGCTGCAGGGCGGTGATCACCTCGGGGTGGTTGGCCAGACCCAGATAGTCGTTGCTGCAAAAGCTCAGTACCTCGCGACCGTCGAAGACCTGTTGCGGGATCTGCGGCCCGTCCACCACCCGCCGCGTGCGGTACAGCGCCTGCGCCCGGCGTTCGGCCAGCGCGGCGATCAGCTCGGTCTCCATGGGACCCGAATCAGCTTTCGGTTTCGACCGCACGGCGGCGCTGGGTATCGCCGCGGATGGTCAACTTGAGGTCATCAAACATCTTCAAATCATCGTTGGCGCTGCGGCCGTGGGTGGTGAGGTAGTCACCGATCATCACCGCGGAGGCCCCAGCCATAAAGATCATCGACTGCATGTCGCCGAGGAAATGGCGGCCGCCGGCGATACGGATCTCGGCGCGCGGCAGCAGGTAGCGAAAGACGGCGATGCTCTGCAGGATCTCAAAGGGTTCCATGGTGGCGAGGTTGGCCATGGGGGTGCCATCCGCCGGATTGAGGAAGTTCATCGGCACCGAATCGACGCCCAGATCGCGCAGCTGCATGGCCAGTTCGACGCGCTGGTCCAGGCTCTCGCCCATGCCGAGGATGCCGCCGGCGCAGACGCGCAGGCCGGCGTCACGGGCGTGCTTGATGGTGTCGATGTTTTCCTGGTAGCTGTGGGTGGTGCAGACCTTATCGAAGAAACTCTCGGCGGTCTCGATGTTGTGGTGATAATTTTCCAGTCCCATGGCCTTCAGTTCGGCGGCGGTATCGGGCGTCAGTACACCCAGGCTGGCACAGCGGCCCACGTCCGTGTGCTCGTCCATGGCGGAAAAGTATTCGCCCAGCTGCTTGCGCTCCTTGTCCGAGCGTATGCCCCAGCCCTTGGAAACCACGCCAAAGTCGCTCACGCCCCAGTCGCGGGCACGCCGGGCCTGTGACACCAACTCCTCGCTGGCGATGTAGTCGTAGGCCGGCGCCGAGGTTTTGTGATGGGCGCTTTGCGAGCAGAACGAGCAGTTTTCGGAGCAGTTTCCCGACCGTACATTGGAGATCCCGCATACTTCGATCTCATTGCCACGGTAGGTCTTGCGGATGCGGTCGGCCCCCGCCATCAGCCAGGGCAGGTAATCATGATCCAGCCCCAGCAACCAGCGGCCTTCGTCGGCGCTGATGTCGCCACCGTCGAGAATACGCAGGGTGAAGGTGTCGATACGGCGATAGGTTTCATTGTCCATGGCTGGGCTCCTTGGGCCGGGGAGAAAGTGGGGGCATACTGCATCGTTGCGAGTGCTGCATCTTAGCGTGCACAGGGGAGCTGTCAACCAGGGAGGGGTGAATTGATTGACCAGTGGTCAAATATTAGCCAGCGCATTCTGCTGGCGCCGGTGTGTGTGCTGTGCGGTGATCGGGGTGATTCCGGGCTGGATCTGTGCCGCGCCTGCCGCCTCGACCTGCCCGTCATCGAGATGGCCTGTGAACGTTGCGCCATTCCGCTGCCGGTCGCGTGCCACCACGGCAGCCTCTGCGGGCACTGCCAGACCGAACCCCCGGCCTTCGAGCACTGCCTGGCGCCCTTTGCCTATCACGCACCACTGGATCACCTGTTGAAGGATCTCAAGTTCAACCACCGGCTAACGCTGGCGCGCACTCTCGGCAGGCTGATGGCGCAGTGGCTGGAGGATCGCATCGACGGCCTGCCCGACCGCATCATGCCCGTTCCTCTGCATCCGGCCCGCCTGCGTGAGCGCGGCTTCAACCAGTCACTGGAGCTGGCGCACCCCATCGCCCAGCGGTTGAAGCTGCCCCTCGACACCCACAGCTGCCTGCGTCTGCGCAATACCCCACCGCAGGCCGAGCTGTCCGCCAGGCAGCGGCACAGCAATCTCAAGGGAGCCTTTGCCGTGAAACAGGCGATGGGAGGCCGTATTGCCATCATCGATGATGTGATGACGACCGGCTGCACGGTACAGGAACTGGCGCGCACCCTGCGTGACGCAGGCGCTACCCAGATTGATGTCTGGGTCTGCGCCCGCGCAGGGAGGATTTAGCCTGAATCCTCGGATTCAGGTTTGGATCAGAAGAAGAGCTGGATGCCCAGGAAGGCGCCCTGATCAATGGCATGCGTACCCTGGCCCTTGTTGAACGAGGCCTGGATACGACGATAACCGACATAGGCCGTGGCCGTCGGCAGGATCTCATAGCCTATTCGCCCCTCCAGCAAGTAGGCATTATCGATATCCTGGAACGAGGTGATGCTGGGTGCGAAATAGCCCTCCAGCCCCAGGCGCAGACGCTTCATCTTCTGTGGCTTGAAATTCAGACGTCCACCCAGGGCAATCGCCATACCTTTGGCGTCCCGCTCGTCTTCCCAAATGAACATGACCTTGGGACCGATACCGACCTCCAGGCCGGGGGCCTTGCTTCCGGCCGTGTCCACCACCAGCAGGCCGATATCGGCGTAGCGGTTCTTGTCTTCATTATAGAGAACACCAAAATTAAGCTCGGTGCGACCGAAGGTTGAGCCGCCAACGAAGGCGTTGTAGCGGAAGCTGGCGCTCTTGTCGCCAAGATTGATATCCAGGCCCTGCGCCATGGCCAGACTACTGCTGGCGGAGAATAAAAAGGCGACAATAAACAATTTGCGTATTAACACGGAGAAACTCCTCTAGATTTTACGAATACGGCAGTGCAATCAGCCCAAGCACATACAAGGCGGCAATGATGCCAGAAAGCCGGGCAAAAAAAAGCCCGGTAAACACCGGGCTCTTATCAGGGATTCAACACCCTTACTTGATCTTTGCTTCTTTGTACATCACATGCTTGCGGACAACGGGATCAAATTTCTTGATCTCCATCTTTTCCGGCATGTTGCGCTTGTTCTTGTCGGTGGTGTAGAAATGACCGGTACCGGCGCTGGAAACGAGTCTGATTTTGTCACGCATGATTTCTTTTCTCCTTTAGGCACCGCTGTGGGCGCTTTAAACCTTTTCGCCGCGGCTGCGCATTTCGCTCAGCACTGCGTCGATGCCCTTCTTGTCGATAGTGCGCATACCGTTGGCGGAAACACGCAGGCGGACATAACGGTTTTCGCTCTCAACCCAGAAACGGTGGGAGTGCAGATTCGGCAGAAAACGGCGCCGGCTCTTGTTGTTAGCGTGGGAAACGTTGTTGCCGGTGATGGGACGCTTACCGGTGACCTGACATACTTTAGCCATGACTTCAGCCTCTGAATTCGTTGTTTTCTACCTAGATCCTGCAAGTGGTCGTGCTTGCGCAGTGCAAGATATTGATTCGTAGAGCGAATGACAACTTTGAGCGCAATCCTTATTGTGATTGCCGAAAAGTTTCATATCGCTATACGGATCAAGAGCTTGTGCTGAGTGAGTGCGAGCACTTGCAGGCTCTAGGTTATAAGCGCGCAGGAGATGACAAAGACCCCACAAAACGCGAGAGCCGCGCATTAGAACAGAATTTCAACCCTGCGTCCAGCCCCGACTGGCCTCCCGCTCTGCTGCGCAGGTATAATGCGCGGCCACAACGAATTCCCTCAAACCAAGGACACGCCATGCGACCCAGCGGCCGCTCACCCGAGCAATTGCGCGACATCAAATTCACCCGTAACTACACGAAACACGCCGAAGGCTCGGTGCTGGTGGAGTTCGGTGACACCAAGGTGCTGTGCACCGCCACCGTCGAGGATCGTATCCCGCGCTGGCTCAAGGGCCAGGGCCGCGGCTGGGTGACGGCTGAATACGGCATGCTGCCGCGCTCCACCGGCAGCCGCATGGGTCGCGAGGCGGCACGCGGCAAGCAGGGCGGACGCACCATGGAGATCCAGCGTCTGATCGCCCGCTCGCTACGTGCGGTGGTCAATCTCGAGGCCCTGGGCGAGCGCAACATCACCGTCGACTGCGACGTCATCCAGGCCGACGGCGGCACCCGTACCGCCTCCATCACCGGCGGTTTTGTTGCCCTCGCCGATGCCATGCAGTGGCTGGTGGATCAGCGCAAGGTGAAAAAGAATCCCATCATCGGCCAGGTGGCCTCGGTATCCGTGGGCATCTTCGAGGGCACTCCGGTGCTGGATCTGGACTACGACGAAGACTCCAATGCCGAGACCGACATGAACGTGGTGATGAACGACGCCGGCGCCTTCATCGAGGTGCAGGGCACCGCCGAGGGCCACGCCTTCCGCCAGGACGAGCTGGACGCCATGCTGGGGCTGGCCAAGTCCGGCATCGCCGAACTGATCGAGCATCAGCGTGAGGTGTTGGGGCAGTAAATACTGCTTCACCACAGAGGCACGAAGAAAACAAATAACTTGTGGGAGCGGCTTCAGCCGCGAAGACGATTTCCGTAAATCATTCGCGGCTGAAGCCGCTCCCACAAGTCTTTCTTTCTCTGTGCCTCTATGTCTCCGTGGTGAAAATCTTATTATTCAGAGGACAACCCATGACCATCGGCAAGACCCTGCCCGAAAAAGTGGTGCTGGCCAGCGGCAACCGTGGCAAGCTGCGCGAGATCAACCAGATCCTCAGTGGTCTGGGCATGCAGGCCCTGCCACAGTCTGACTTCAACGTAACCGATGCCGAGGAGACCGGGCTCAGCTTCGTCGAAAACGCCATCCTCAAGGCCCGCCACGCCGCCCGCGCCACCGGCCTGCCCGCCATCGCCGACGACTCGGGACTGGAGGTGGACGCCCTTAATGGCGCCCCCGGCATCTATTCCGCCCGCTTCGCCGGGCCGGGAGCCACGGATGCCGACAATGTCGAAAAACTGCTGGAATCATTGAAAGACGTGCCGGAGACCGGGCGCACTGCACGCTTTCAATGCCTGATGATCTTCATGGCCCACGCCGAAGACCCCACACCGCTGATCTGCCAGGGAACCTGGGAGGGCCGCATCCTGCGCCAGCCGAGCGGCGAAAACGGCTTCGGCTACGATCCGGTGTTTTTCGTACCCCGTGAGAATTGCGCGGCAGCAAAATTGCCGCCCGAAGTGAAAAACCGCCTTAGCCACCGCGGCCAGGCATTGGACAAACTGCTCTCCGCCCTGAGCTAGTACTTCCTGCTAGTACTTCTTTAGTACTTCTAAATCCGGCCATTTTCGGCGACCAACTCCCCGATTAATTCTTTCATTTGACGCCTGTCGCCATATTGCGACAGTTGATTCTAATGGTATTTCAATAAGTTACCTACCTTCGGGTTTCCACCTGTCTCCGAGCAGCGACAGACGACCCCACCAATAATCAGACCAAACCCCGCCAAAATAGTATAACTCCCTGAATAAGCAGTGATTAAATGATCTGGCACGCGACATGCTTTAGTCAGGGAGTCGTTGCATGCCACAGATCGGATCGAGGCACGCTTCAGCGCAAGCAGCATTGCTAAACAGGGACGTCTAACAAAGGCGCCTAACTGAAGATCTAACAGAGGATAGCTTTTATGAACCAGAAACTACTATTTGCAGCACTTTTCACCTTCACCCTGGCCAGCGGTGCAGCTTTTGCCGATGACACCTTCAAGAAGGCCGATACCGACCAAAGCGGTTCCATCAGCAAGGAAGAAGCCTCCGCACTGCCGGGACTGAACGAGCAATGGGACACCTATGACCTCAACACAGACGGCGTGCTGGACGAAGTTGAGTTCGCCAGATTTGAACTGGTCATGCCGAAGGACGAAAAAAGCGGGAATTAAGTCCACTGCCTGACCGGCAAAGGTTGATCGGCCTCTACTCATTCCACTCTTCCTCTCTCTCAGAGAGTAGGGGCCCATCACGGCGCAGGGATGCGCCGATCGCTCGCCACTCCACTGGCAGCGCGCGTTAAGAGGGCACAATATTCTGACTTATGCCTTCGGCTCTAATAAGATTCCACGGATGGGATTTTTTAGGGCTATTTTTTTTAGTATCATTCTTGACCCTCTGATTTCGCCATATTCCACTGCCCCTCCAACCAGCTTGCCTGGTAACCGGTGATGAATTACGCCATGCGGCTCACCCTGCCCACCTCGATTTTTCAACTGGCGCTGATTGGCTTTTTTCTCGCCGCACTACCTCTCGCGGCGGCGCTGGTGAATACCTTTGTGCTCATCGACAAGCTCTCGGTGCAGATGCAACTCGCCGTACGCGACTCATCCCGGGCGGTTGAAGCCAGCCGCATCATCATGACCCAGGTGTTGAATATGGAACGCAGCACCGGCCAGTATCTGGTTCTGCGCGACCCTGCCGTGTTGCAACGCTATGAGGATCAGCGCAGCCAGCTCGCCAAGGCCATGACCCATCTGGAAGATTTAAGCCTGACCGAGAGCCTGACAGGGCGGCTGTTACAGCTGCGACAGCAGGAAGAGGCCCTGTACCGAAAGCTTCAAGAGGTGGCCGGGATGCCCACAAAACTGCCGGCGGGCCTGCCGCAAAAACTGGCAGAAGAGCACGACCTGACCCGGCTTGCACGCCCGATTCCCTTCGAGGTCACGCAAATGATCGCCGAAGAGAGTAATACCATGACCCGCCAGGTTGAGGACGTGCAGCGCCAGCTGCTATGGCAGGCGCTGGGGCTGATTCCGCTGGCGCTGATTCTGGCGGTAATCTTCAGCGTCCTCATCAGCCGCCCGCTGCGCCGCCTGGGGGCGGCCATCCGTCGTCTCGGTGCCGGCGAATTGACGACGGCGGTGGCGGTAGGCGGCCCACAGGACATCCGTGAACTCAGCGAACAGCTCGACTGGCTGCGCCAGCGGCTGTCCGAGCTGGATGAACAGAAGCAGGCCTTTTTGCACCACGTCTCCCACGAACTGAAAACACCGCTGACGGCTATCCGCGAGGGCGTGGAATTGCTGCGCGAAGAGGTGGTCGGCACGCTCAACAGCGAACAGACGGAAGTGGCCGATATCCTGCGCGAAAGCAGTCTCCAGCTACAGGCACAGGTGGAGGCCTTGCTAAACTTCAACGCCGCCCTGGCGCAGAGAAGCCTGCTGCGTCAGGAGACCGTCGAGCTGCACACACTGTTGCCTGAGATCATCGACAAGCACCGTCTGGCACTGCAGGCACGAAAGATTTCCGTGCACAGTGAACTGCAAGCGGTTAGCCTGTGCGGCGAGCGCGAGCAGTTGCGCACCCTGCTCGACAACCTGCTATCCAACGCCATCAAATACTCGCCGGATGGGGGACAGGTACGATTCAGCCTGCGAATCGAGAACGATCAGGCCCGTATTGATGTCACAGATGAGGGGCCCGGCATTCCCAGCGCGGAGCAGCAACGAATATTCGAGCCCTTTTTTCAGGGCCGGCAACCGCCGCGCAGCCACGTAAAAGGTACCGGGCTGGGGCTGGCCATCGCCCAACGCTATGCCCGCCTGCACCGGGGTGAAATCACGGTGCAGGAAAACGGAGCCGGGGCGCATCTGCGCGTCAGCCTGCCCCTGGGTCATGAGTCATAAGTTCGCACGGGAGGCACGTACTACATGATCCGCCTGCAAGCCGGGATAATCCTTGCGCTACTGCTGAGCGCCTGCGCGCCGCTGCAATTCGGCAACAGGCCAGCGCCGGCCGTGACCGAAACCGAAACCGAAAATTGTGGCGATGTTATTGAATTCCACGCCGCCGCTTCCCACCTGTCCGCCGGCGACGGACAGGAAATGCGCCAGGCCCTGCAGCCGGACGGAGGGGCTGGCGACACCTGCAACCGCCTGCGCCTTGCACTGCTGCTCAGCACGCCTGACACCCCCTTCCGCGACGACGCGGAGGCCGCCGGACTGCTGGCAGATTTTCTTGCCGACCCCGCCAATGCGCAGCACCCACAGCGAGGGCTGGCGCAGCAGCTGGCAGATAGTCTGGCCGAACGCCAGCGGTTGCTGGCAAGGCAAGCGGCACTGGAGGAATCTCTCGCCGAGGAAAAAAAGCGCGTGCTGGCGCTGACCAAGAAACTCAAGCAGATACAAAGCAGCGCGGCATCCCTGCGGAAACAAGTGAAGACCCAGCAATCACAGCTGGATCAACTGAAGTCCATCGAACAGGACATCAACGCAAAGGAGCGCGCGGTAGAAAACCCGGCATCTGACAGGGAGGAAAAAAGGGCCCATGAGCCAAAGCAAAATACTCCTCGTTGATGACGACGCCAGTCTGTTGCGACTGCTGTCCATGCGCCTCAAGGCCGCCGATTTCACGGTGGTTACAGCTGCCAGCGGCCGCCAGGCCCTGGCCCGCCTACCCACCTTCCAGCCACAGGTCATCATCACCGACCTGCGCATGGAAGGCATGGACGGCCTCACCCTTTTCAACGAAGTGCACAGCCGCTACCCCTCGTTGCCGGTGATCATCCTCACCGCCCACGGCACCATCCCCGACGCCGTGGACGCCACCCGCAAGGGCGTGTTCAGCTACCTGACCAAGCCCTTCGACAGCCAGCAATTGCTGGAAAACATCGCCGCCGCCCTGCACCACGCCGGGCCACAGACGGATAGCGGCAATGACGACGAAGACCAGGCATGGCGACGCGAGATCGTCACCACCAGTCCCCGTATGGATGAGCTGCTGAAACAGGCCTGGCGGGTCGCGCAGACGGACGTCAGTATCCTCGTACAGAGCGAAAGCGGCACCGGCAAAGAGCGCCTGGCGCAGGCCATCCACGCCGCCAGTCCACGTCATGAAGGCCCCTTTGTCGCCATCAACTGCGCCGCCATCCCCGAGGCCCTGCTGGAGTCAGAGCTGTTCGGCCATCGCAAGGGCGCCTTCACCGGCGCCGACCGCAACCACACCGGCCTGTTCGAAGCCGCCAACGGCGGCACCCTGTTTCTCGATGAAATTGGTGACATGCCACTGGAATTTCAGAGTAAGCTGCTGCGCGTGCTGCAGGAGGGCGAGGTGCGGCCGCTGGGCATGACCCAGGCGCTGCCGGTGGACGTACGCATCATCTCCGCCACCCACCGCGACCTTGAGGCCGCCATCGACGAACGTGAATTCCGCGAAGATCTTTACTACCGACTCAACGTCGTCATGCTGGAACTACCCTCCCTGGCCGAGCGCTGCGAAGACATCCCCCTGCTCGCCAGCCACTTCCTCAACCAGCTGCAACAGCGCAGCAAGAACTGCCAGGCCCGCTCCTTCTCCCGCGAAGCCATGGAACTGCTCATGGCCGCCCCCTGGCCGGGCAACATCCGTCAACTGCTCAATGTCGTGGAACAGGTCTCGGCCCTCACCACCACCCCGGTCATCTCCGTCGCCCTGGTGCAGCGCGCCCTGCGCGGCAAGGGCCGGGAGATACTGCCGCTGGGCGAGGCCGTCAGCCAGTTCGAACGCGACTACCTCGTACAGATCCTGCAAATGACCCGCGGCAACGTCTGCCAGGCCGCCCGCCTGGCGCAGCGCAACCGCACCGACTTTTACAAACTGCTGCACCGCCACCAGCTGGAGCCGGCGCTGTTTCGGCACAACTGATACGGAGTAAATGCGACACCTTAATATTCTGCACTCCTTCAGTATCAGTTCTACAGATCAGCTGACGATAGCTATAAATTTAATTTACAAAACGACCGTAATAGTGTTTGATGAGAATCATCAATTTAGATGATTCCTGTTTAATCAATAGGTTACGCCCTGACCCGGACAGTAAATGACGACACAAACCGAAGCCGACTACGTGTATGAAAACGCCCCACTTGTCGAAGTAATCGCTGAGCTTCGTTGGTCATTGATTCCCTTATCGGCCATTCCAGGCGGATCAGTTGATCCTGCATTTGCCCATGGCAGCGATGCATTCACCAAATTGGCCAAGGATTTAGGATACGACAAGGTAGAGCACCTGGTTCCTGATGGAATTCCTCTTGAAATGCTGGGTGGTCGTCCAACATTGCGTTTCCGTAAGCAAATAAATGAGTGGCCTCTTTACCAGATTGGGCCTGGTCTATTTACGTGCAATGTCGTACCGCCCTATGGCGGTTGGAAGAATTTTCGCGAGACCTTACGTGATGGGTTGACCGCGCTGTTTACGACTGTGCCGCTGGATAGCACGCTCGTTAAACCCGAGTCCCTTGAACTCCGATATATCGATGTATTCACTGCCGATCATGGGCTTGATGGTTATGAGAAATTCGTTCGTGAAAATCTAGGCATTAATATCTCCATGCCCGTTGATTTGCTTGAGAATCTTAAAATCGACGAGTCGGCGACTATCTCTTCCATGGAAGTACGCATCCCTAAGGGTGCCTCAAATATATGGAGCCGACTCCTTCCTTCATAATTACGACGATTGAAGAACTCTATAATCTCCCTAAGAAAGCTTGTATTGATACGCACGATGCTAGAACCACCCTCGAACGGGCGGTTGCTGATGCGATTCGATTTATTGCCAAACTTAAAGTCGTCACTAAGCCCTTGATAAGCGCGTCCGAGGATGGCGATGTAGTGCTTCAGTGGCATACGGGTAGCGCTGGCGCCGTCGTTGAATTTGAGGGAGACGGTCATTTTGGTTATGCGCTTCTTAAATATGATCGCTACGTACCTGGCGAATATGAAGGGCGTTTGACAGACGATTTGCCACCCGATCTCGATACTGCAATCTCTCAGGAAAATGTCTGAGCCTCAGGGTTTTGATCCTTGCCCAAAGGAGCGTTTTAAGCAAAAAGACATTTCCCCCGGCATCGTCGAAGATGGGGAAAGCATCGTGCTCATTATCATCGATCCGTTACAATGGCAAGATGGAAAGCTTATTCCCGCCGCATTTTCAAAAACAAGGCTTAAAAGCTGTTCCTTACTCTGTTGCAAGGGGCAACCACTCTACGGTGGCAGAAATAAATTCACATGTGGTTCACCCACAGCTTGCGAAACCCGGCCGGCGCCTTGTCGGATCATGTAAAACCCAGTGCTCCATCATTCGTTCTATTTTAGGCGACCAAGAATCAGCTAGACTTTTCTGTGATATTGATGATGGCCTCGACGACTACCCTGCCCATGCGGTTATTGGTTTTTCCGACCACACTAAATCGGATAACTTCTGGTCTCGTAACCAAAGAACCGCTGCTATCGCCAACCTCTCTCTTGCATTCGAGCGGAATGGTGTTTTGCCACTCACAGAGTGCTTTTCTACCTAATTTTCACTTATTCACGTAAGCAAGCAACCCGGAGGGAGTGAAACGAAATCCGGGGCATCACAACAGATTCCCCCACTCAAGACCACCCGGCAAGTTGCCGCTATGGTGGAAGCAGGCCGCCTTTCTGCTTACAGCGGCACACAACGAGATGGGGGATAACGGGTGATGTCAGCAAAACGAGTGCTATGCGGGCTGTTGCTGTTTGCTGCGGGCAGCGCTTCTGCAGCCATGCCTGCGGGCCACGTGGTGCCGATGACGGAGAAAAGCGCCAAGACGTTCTATGTGCAGGGTGAGATCGCGGGGGTCGGGACGGTCGACTTTCTTGTCGATACAGGCTCCAGCTACAACACCATCAACGAACACAGTCTGGCCATGCTGCAGGAACAGGGCAGGGCCAGCTTCGTCAGGAATCTCATCGGTATTCTTGCCAACGGTCAGCGCAAGCGGGTCGCCGTGTATCGCCTCGACATCATCCGTCTGGGTAATAACTGCGAGCTGCATAATGTGGAGGCTGCCGTATTTCCCGGCCGTACACGACACATCCTGGGGCTCAGCGGGTTGCGCAAGGCCGGTAATTTCACTTTTTCTTTTGAACCACCGCAGTTGACGCTATCCAGCTGCCTGCCGGTGGCAAAGCCGCCACCAGGCGAGCGACTGGCAGCGGTACAGGAGTAAGGGAGCGGCTACGAAAAAACAGATCTCCTCAACCAAACACTCCCATCTGAAACAGCAGCAACCCCACCGCCGTCAGCGCGGAACCGATCATGACAACTACGACAAAAATGGCAAAAAAAGGACGCATTAATTCGGCTCCGTAATCTGTAGCGCGGCGTTACAGGCCGGGCAATAGGTCCATTTGGGGATCTCATCCTTGGCTTCCAGTTTGATGCTAATCTCCTCCCCGCACACCGGGCACCTGCCCTCGGCGCGGTCGCGCGCCTGCGTGCTGCGATAGACCATCACCGCCGCCACCGGCCCGGCTATAAGAAATCCCGGCACCAGCACGAAGTGGGCGAGGGGGATGAACAGCGACAGCCCGGCCAGCGCCCACAGCAATGCCAGCCGCAGCAGCGCCCGCTGGATGCGGTCACCGGAATCATACAACGTGGTGTACAGCTTGCCGTCAGTGGTCTTGCCGTCGTTGTCCCTGAGCTGAATCTGGGTAATTCCGGTGCTGGGCATATTACCTGACTGTTTTTATTAGACTGTCGCTCGATTCTGACACCCACGGCGAATCGAAATCAACCGCGCCATGCGTTACGCTACCCGCTAACTGCACAACCTGCGAGCCCTTCCATGCCCAAATTCCTCAAAATCACCCTTTATACCCTGGGCGCCGCCGTACTGCTCATTACTCTCACCCTGGTCGGCATTCTGCTGTTCGTCGACCCCAATGACTACAAGGACGACATCACCACCGCGGTGCGCGACGCCACCGGCCGCGAACTCACCATCGACGGCAACCTGGAACTCTCCGTGTTTCCCTGGCTGGGGCTATCATTGGGCCGAACCCGGCTGGGCAATGCGCCAGGGTTTGGCGACCAGCCCATGGCACAGGTCGAGGCGGTGGACATCAAGGTCAAGCTGCTGCCGCTGCTGAAAAGCCAGCTGGAAATGAAGACCGTGCTGCTGCGCGGCCTGCAGCTGAATCTGGCGCGCAAGGCCGATGGCCGCAGCAACTGGGACGATCTCACCGGCCAGCCCGCGGAAGTCACCGAGACGCCGAGTGAAAAGGCCCCACCGGCGGACGAATCCGGCCCGCCACCGCTGGCGGCGCTGGCCATCGGCGGCGTCGAACTGAGCGATGCACGCATCGTCTGGGACGACCAGCAGGGCGGCCAGCACATCACCATCGACAACCTGCAGTTGCAGACCGGCGCCCTGGTCCTGGGCGAGCCCGTGGACATCAGCCTCTCGCTGGACGTGGCGACCCGCGAGCCCGCACTGCTCAACCATATCGAGTTCTCCACCCGCGTCGATATCGATGACACCCTGCAGCAGCTCAGCCTCAGCGGCCTGCAACTGACCATCGACAGCCAGGGCGAGGCCCTGCCGGTGAGCCCGCTGAAGCTGCGCCTCGGCGCCGAGGTGGCCGCCAATCTCACCACGCAACAGGCCACCGTTTCCGATCTTCAGATCGACGTCCTCGGCACGGAACTACGCGGTGACGTGCGTCTTGAACAGTGGCAAAACGGTGACGCCCGCATCCGCATCGACATCAGTGACCCGCAGGCCCTCGCCAGCCTGCTGCCGCCCGACCTCTCCAGCCAGTTGCTGAGTGAGTCTTCACTGACCACAGAGGCTGCGTGGAATCTCGACCGACAGACCGCAACGATCAAAACCCTGCAGATCAAGGCCGCCGGCCTGCAGATCGACAGCAAGCTCGACGCCACACAGATCATCGACGCCCCGCAGGCCAGCGGCCGATTAAGCGTGGCGGAGTTCTCACCCCGCCAGCTGGCCGCCAGCGCCAGCATCGAGCTGCCGGAAACCAGTGATCCGCAGGTGCTCAACAAGGCCAGCCTGTCGCTGGACTTCGATGGTTCGCTGGATGCCATCAAACTGCAAAATCTCAAACTGATCGCCGACGATACACAACTCACCGGCAACGGCAACGTTAGCAACTTCGACCAACCCGCCATCCGCTTCAAGCTCGCCGTCGACGGCATCGACGTGGATCGCTACCTGCCACCAGAGCCCGACACGCCACCCGCACCGGTGCCCGCCGGTGCCGCGGTGGAGGCCGCCGGCCTGCCGCTGGAGCCCCTGCGCGCACTGGACGTGGACGGCCGCATCACCATCGGCACACTCAAGGCCGCCAATGCGCGCCTCAGTGACATCCTGCTGGCCATCAAGGCCAAGGGCGGCCAGCTGCGCCTGCACCCGCTGCAGGCCAATCTCTACGGCGGCAGCTACGCCGGCGACATCCGCATGGACGCACGCAGTGACACACCGAAGATCACCCTCAACGAGGTGATCAAAGACGTGCAGGCCGGCCCGCTACTCAAGGATGTGATGGGGGAAGCACCCATTTCCGGCACCGCCAACCTGCAAGCCAAAATCACCACCCAAGGCACCGAGCCAGAGGCAATGACAAAGACCCTCAACGGCACGGCGCGCATGACATTCCTCAACGGCGCGGTTGAAGGCATCAACATCGGCCACATGCTGCGTAGCGCCCAAGCCAAGCTGAAGGGCCAGCCGGCACCGCCGGAAGAACTGAAAAAGACCGACTTCGCCGAATTGTCCGCCAGCGTCAAGATTACCGATGGCGTGGTCACCAACAAGGATCTGTCCGCCAAGACGCCACTCTTGCGGATCAGCGGCGAGGGCACGGTGGATCTGCCGAAGGAACGCCTCGACTACCGGCTGGTCAGCACCATCGTCAACACCGCCACCGGTCAGGCCGGCAAGGATCTGGAGCAGCTCAGGGGCCTTCCCATCCCCATCCGTGTCAAGGGGCCCTTCGCCGACCCCAAGATCAGTCTGGACCTCAAATCGGTGATGAGCGCCAAGGCCAAACAAAAACTGGATCAGCAAAAGAAAAAGCTCAAGGCGAAGACCGACAAGGCGGTGGCCAAGGAACGCGAAAAGGCCAAGAAAAAGGTAAAGGAGGAAGTGGACAAGGCACTCAAGGGCCTGTTCCGCTGAAACCTTCACAGGAACGCAGCGACTTCGCCCGCCGCCTGCTGGCATGGTTCGACCGCCACGGCCGCCACGACCTGCCCTGGCAACACAACCCCACGCCCTATCGCGTGTGGGTCTCGGAGATCATGCTGCAGCAGACCCAGGTGGCCACGGTGATCCCCTATTTCGAACTCTTCATGGCCCGCTTCCCCGACATCGACGCACTGGCCACGGCGGAACTGGACGCCGTGCTCAGCCACTGGTCCGGCCTCGGCTACTACGCCCGCGCGCGCAACCTGCACCGCGCCGCGCAAATCGTGCACCTTGATCACGACGGCCGCTTCCCCGAACGCATCGAGCATGTGCAGGCCCTGCCCGGCATCGGCCGCTCCACCGCCGGCGCCATTCTGTCGCTGGCCCTCGGCCAGCACCACGCCATCCTCGACGGCAACTGCAAGCGGGTACTGGCCCGCTATTTTACGTTGGAAGGCTGGCCCGGCAAGAGCAGTGTGCTCAGCACACTATGGGACCACGCCGAACGGCTCACCCCGCGCCAGCGCAGCGCCGACTTCAACCAGGCCATGATGGACCTCGGCGCCACCGTCTGCACCCGCAGCCGGCCCGGCTGCGACCACTGCCCGCTGGCCGCCGACTGCCGCGCCCGCAGCGAAGACCGCCAGGCCGATTTCCCCGGCCGCAAGCCGAAAAAGACCCTACCGGTGCGTGAAACCGTGATGCTGCTGTTGCAGGACAGCGAAGGCCGGATACTGCTGCAACGCCGCCCGCCCACCGGCATCTGGGGCGGCCTGCTCAGCCTGCCCGAACTGCCCGCCGGCAGCGACGTCACCGAAGCCGGCCACCAGCAATGGGGACTGCAGGTAAAAGAGGCCGCACATTGGCCGCCACTGCGGCACACCTTCAGCCACTTTCACCTCGATATCACCCCGGTGCACGCCCGCCTCATCGCCACCCAAGCCGTGCGCGACGACAACTGGCTGTGGCACCATCCCGAGGAAACCGCCCCCGGCGGCCTGCCCGCACCCGTCGCCCGGCTTATCGACCGCCTTTCAAAATCCGCCCTCTAGGGCAGACATGCCTAACACGCTGTCGCCTTGTTTCCAGGTAATATCCTGATTAGGATGAGGGAATCTGGCAACGAGAAAGCAGTGTAGTCGGACTTATACGGACATCCGTATAAGTCGGTAAATTGCGGGCGTCTGTTCAATACAACTGTTAGGGAAAATATGCCATGGAATATAAATTTCGTTTTTGCTTCGAATTTGCACATAAGGGAACATTCACTGGGGATAGTGAAGCTATAGAATTTTATGCCAACAATGAGAATGATCAATTAAAGCTTTCCGCGGTGGATGGCGAAAAAAAGTTTTGCAGCAGTAGCATATTTTCATTATCAGGCGGCCCGTATAAATCAAAAGGGGAAGCATTAATTGCTGCAGAGCATGCAAAATTATCGATCATAAAATATTCTATTAATCAGCGTGTGGGCATTGATATAGGTAATAATAAATTACCGGGTGGACTCACGAATGAGGGTAAAAATATGTTAACCCAACAGCATGATATGCCAGTGCTAGATGACGTATTGGGAATAACAATATTTGAAGCAATACCACAACCACTATTTGTTAGATTTCAAATGAATGGTGTTGTTAAAAAATCTACCGAGACATTCGTAGAAAATATAATAAGTTCTTTTAAACAGTATTTATTCATAAGCAAAAAAGCAGAGTTGGCGTCTGAGTTATTTGTAATGAGCCACTTAGAGTCAACAACCAGAGCTAGATTTCTAGCACTATTTATGAGCCTAGAGGCATTATTTGACCCAATAAAAAGAGTAGAGTCCACACGTGCGCATGTAGACAAGCTTATTTCGATTACTAAAAATTCGGAATTAGAGCAATCTGATAAAGACTCTATGCAAGGCGCTCTGTCATGGCTAAAGAGTGAGTCCATAGCACAAACTGGCAAAAGAATTGCAGCAGAGTATCTAGAAGGTAATAAATATTACTCACTTGATCCAGTGCCATTCTTTAGGAAAATATATGAGTTACGCAATAGTTTAATTCACAGGGGTGCGACGAATATAGCTGAATTGCATTCTATTATTGGGGATTTAGAACGGTTTGTATCTGATGTACTTGAAAGGCAATTTGTAAAGCCCTAACCGGAGTTAAAGGGGTCAGCAGTGAATGGCACTTACTTAAGCTTCTTCGGATGGCCGAATTTCCGGACATTTTCCCGCGCTTGAGGCCGTGGGACGACAAGCAAAGGGTAGGCTTTTGGCCTCCGTTTTACAGCTCTTGGCTCGATTCTCCCGGGACGATTCCCAACACGTTGTTGAGCCATTAACGCGCACAGGAATCAATGGGGTCAGAGTAATTGATTTCGCACCCGTGCCAAACTTAAGGGGTCAAGGCCCTTATTCCTTACTTATTGCTTATTAACTTTTTCTGCCGCGGATTAAGGTGGCGCGGAGCGCCACAGGATGTGTGACACCGCAGAGCGGTGCCACAAGCAGTTTTGGTATTTCTGCTGAACGTGCAGATGATATAGAACACAGCGGGAAAATAACGGAAGAAATAATTAACAAAATACGATCTTCAGAATTTTTATATGCAGATCTTACAGGCGCAAGACCTAATGTTTATTATGAAGTAGGCTTTGCACATGCTCTTAGCAAGAAAGTTATCCTCTATCGCAAGGCGGGGGAATCACTTCACTTTGATTTGGCAGCGTTTAACTGTCCAGAATATAAGAATCTTTCTGATCTAGGAAAGAAGCTTGATATGAGGCTTGAAAGCATGACTGGAAGGAAGATCAAAATAAAGTATTAGACAGGTAGGGTGGGCAGGCTT
>CAJVYS010000075.1 GCA_913009875.1 uncultured Gammaproteobacteria bacterium
TTGACTTAGGCTAATACTTCTGCTAATATCAATAATCTTAGCAGGGTTCACGTACAGGGGACTTTCACCCCATTAGTTCACGCCCATGCCGGGCGTACACAAACTCATCCAGAGGACTTTCAAACCTGGTGGGGGCGTTATACATAAAAAATAATCAAATGTCTGTAATCGAAGAAGAGATTGATAAGGAAATTATTAAATGTATCGATGAAACAGCAAAAGGTCTGACGAGGAGCTGTGCTCGTAATGCTATTCATCATCTTGAACGAGCATGGAAGCTGAAAGATATAGACCCAGAAATGGCTATTTTTAGATCTATAACGGCTGAGGAAGAAGCAGCTACAGCTATTTTTATTGCACTGAAAGAAAAGGGCTATGATAATGCTAAAAAATTAAAATTTAAAAACCATGCTTACAAACAAGCATTAGAGCCATTTATAAGAAGTATTTGTACATTTTCTGAAAAGTTTTCAAAAGTGTCGGGATTTCCATTTGGGGAAAAATTTCAACTTAAAATCGAAGGGGAAGGAAAAGAGAAAAAACTATCTTTGTCGTTTTATTATATGCAAGGAACTGTTACAGCCATCCCTCCTTTGGAGTTTGAAATAAAATTGGATGATAAGCCTTACCACTTCGATAATGAGTTGCTTGAAATAACATCAGGTAAAAGCAGAAATGATGTTGTTAAACATATCGAAAAAATTGCGAATTTAAGGAATGAAATTTTATATGCGCAACCGGCTGGTATCCCAAAGATAGAAAGTAATATTGAAGGATATATTCGAAAGAAGAAAAATATTGTTTTTATATTGTTAAGAGTTTTTGCGTTAACTTACCCATATAAAGAAAAGGCTTTATTTGTGCAGCAAGCACTCAATGCATATTTAGCCATGATGGGAGAGATTGAAAATGTTGCATAAAACAATCGGGAACAATCGGGGACAGGAACAATCGGGGACAGACCACGGTTTTTGGCAAACCCGTACAGAAACCGTGACCTGCCCCGATTGTTTCCATAGTAGGATATAAGACATGACTACCTTAAGAAAAGTATCTGCGGTTGTATTGATGTCAGTGCTATTGATCGCATGCGGTGGCGAAGGGAGTGATGCCGCTAATACTCATACTGGGAATGACGTTAGCCAAGACCAATCTGCTGAATTGAAACTGTTAAAAACACAGAACTGTGGGAATCGACCAACGCCATTTAAACCAAACCTCCCACTACTGCCAAGTTATTTACCGCCGAGTTATACGCCCCTAAGCTTCTTGAATAGCGTTTCAATGAATAACTTACGGGTACATACCTCATCATCACCATATGTATCAACAAGATGTTCGGGAGGGTATTGTGATGTGTATACGTATGATTCAGATTTTCGACTTGTTGAGTGGAATTATGTCCCTTCAACAAAGACAATGCAGAGATTATTGACATATAACTCCGATGGAACCCTTAAAGAAATAACGTATTACATTGATGGAGCAGCTTATCCATCCACCTTTTTATATGATTCGGAATTAAGGTTAATTAGTATTTCTAGCAATTCTGGCGCTACTGCAACCTTTGAATATTCTGAAACTGGTCAAGTAGTTAATCACAACACAGGATCTAATAACTATATAGCGACTTATTGTGATAATGGTAACTTACTAATCCTCGACGACTTATACAATGGGTTCTTAAGAGGCACTACTACATTCAAATATGATCAAAATGGAAGAAGAGTAAGTGCGGCAGTTACCAACTCTAACAATCCAAAGATTACTTTGTACCAATATGATTCGTCGAATAATTTAATCGCCGAACAGATGGACGGCATTGGCCGCCTTGAGATGGATGGTGTTATAGACTTTATTCAGACTTATGAATATGACCAGTATGGTAGTGTAACCAGAAAATATGGCTACTATCCCCAGTTAAATATTTATGAAGGAAATTATAACTGGACATACACATACATCATTAACTGATGGCTTTCACATTCACTTCCAACAATATTATAACGAACACTTGCGCCATATTTACGGCCGAATTAAAAGAATTAAAGAGAAACCGTGGTCTGTCCCCGATTGTTCTTGTGGTCTGTCCCCGATTGTTCCAATGGTCCGTATAAAATCAATCGGCTATGAAGATGATTGTTAATTATCGTAACGACAAAGCGAACTGGCTCAATATACAACTGTTAGAGCTAATTAGGGATTTTACAAATGCCTTACTATGACATTGAAGGTATAGGGACAAAAACAAATAGAAAGAGGCATAAGAGATATCTTGCTGATAATGAAGAGCATGCCATAGCGTTGGCTAAAATCAATGAAACTGAGGTAGTGTTAATAGAGCTTGTGGAGCCTGGTCCTGCTACAGAGAAGCAAATCAAATTCGCTAAAGATCTCGGATTGTCATTCCCCTGTGACATAAACGTCAAT
Organism: uncultured Gammaproteobacteria bacterium; assembly: GCA_913009875.1. Taxonomy (GTDB): domain Bacteria; phylum Pseudomonadota; class Gammaproteobacteria; order SZUA-152; family SZUA-152; genus DRQN01. The sequence goes on from CAJVYS010000075.1 coordinate 2,431, forward strand.
GAAATGAGTTCCCTTTTAAGTCGAAAGCTCGATAATGACTCGCCAGCCCCAAAATGGTTATTAGAGACAGCGTGGGAACTTGAGCCAACTCAAAAAGGCTTGTCTCTTAATGAATATTCAAGTCTTGAAGGATTGGTGTCATTTATTCATAGCGAATATTTTAAGGGCGGGAACAACCATGAGATGGTTATATGGTTTTTGTATTTCGTGGTAAGAGACAAGCTAAATATAAGCTGGGACAAGTCAATATCAGAGATATATTCAGATTACTCATTGGAGTCAATTGCGACAGAATTGGAAAAAAATGAAAGCGTATTAAATTCAATTAGAAGATATAGTGGCGATTGTCTATTACATTTTGGGGAATACACAGATGAGGAGGGTTACACCAGTACTGGTGGGAGTAATCGTACTGCTTCATATAAAGAGGTTATATCTCTGCTAAAATCATCGAATATTGTTCCGAATAGAAAATTTAATAAAACCATTAAGCCCCCTAGTTCTATAAATCAAATAAAGCCTAATTCTGGATGTTTGGGTGCTTCAGCTTTAATTGTGCTTATTCCTGTTGTGTTATTAATAGCATGGTAAATTCAGCTTGAAAAAAAAGGGGATAAGGGGTCGAAGCCGAATGGCACTTACTTAAGCATAAGTGAGGAAATAGGGTCTCGCCTTGTAGCACCTACACAGAAATCAATCTAGGACAGACCGCGGTTTTTAGCAGAGGCAAAACAATCGGGGACAGACCACGGTTTTTGCAGAGGCAATAATATGTATCACGGTGAACGTTTCAACAGCATTACCCATCTGGTAGGCGCCGCCCTGGCCCTGGCCGGCCTGGTGGTGCTGGTGGTGTTTGCCTCGCTGAAAGGCGATGCGTGGAAGATCGTCAGCTTCAGTATTTATGGCACGTCCCTGTTTCTGTTGTACACCCTGTCCACGCTGTACCATTCATTGCGCGGGCGAGCCAAGCGGATCTTCATGAAGCTGGATCATGTGGCCATCTACCTGCTCATCGCCGGCACTTACACACCCTTGACCTTGGTGACCCTGCGCGGTGCCTGGGGCTGGAGCCTGTTCGGCATCGTCTGGGGGCTGGCGGTGAGTGGCATCGTGGTCGATAGTTTGCACAAGCAAGGTTCGCGGCGCATCCAGATGGCCATCTATTTATTGATGGGCTGGTTGATCGTCGTGGCCCTGTATCCCCTCATCCAGATCATGCCCACCGGTGGGCTGGTGTTGCTGGTGCTGGGTGGTCTGTTCTACACCGGCGGCATCGTCTTTTATGCCCTCGACGATCGCATCACCCACGCCCACGGTATCTGGCACCTGTTCGTGCTCGCCGGCAGTATCTCTCATTATTTGATCATGCTGCTGTATGTTTTATAGGGAACAATCGGGGACAGACCACGGTTTTTAGCACGCTGGGGGGGTATTGCGCCGATTCTCCCGGGTTTCGCTACGCTCAACCCAGGCTACATGCTACCGCCCTCCACTCTGCACCGCCCGCACCTGCGACTCAGTCGACACGGCCTTCAAGGCCATGGCAATCAACAGCGCCAAAATCGGATCGGTGATCTCGGCCGTATGGCCATATACAAACAACTGCCCGATCTCGATGAACAGCGTGAGCAGTACGGTGGTGACAGCGGCAAAGCGAAATCGCCCGCTCTCCTGCTGCAACAGCAGGATCAGCGCGCCGTAGAAAAAGCCCTTTTCGAACACCACGCTGATATTGATCATCATGGAACCACCGAGGAAGCCGCGGAACGGCAGCCAGTGAAAGCCCCCCGGCAACGGGCGCCACTGGAACGGCGCCAAGCCGCTCAACAGCAGGGACAACATCAGCAGCAGGACCAGGATCACGCGCCCGGAACGTCCCCGGCTCAGCCACAAGCTCCAAAGGCCTACGCCCAGCAGCGCACCCAGCACGTTGTTGGCACTGACGGTGTTCCTCACCATCAACACTTCCAGCGCAAAGACGCCGCCAACCAGCACCAGCAACCACAGCCCGGCCTTTCGGCAACGGCATACCTGCGGCCAAAGGCTGGCCACCACGGCCCAGGCTACCGCATCGTGCAACAGGCCGATGAGTGACAGTTGTGGATGCAGCAGCAGGGGCTTGAGGCTGTCCTTCCACAGCTGCCAGTCGAGGCTGGGCACGAAGGGCATCAGGCGATAGGCCAGCCAGCAGCCGATCAGCAGCAGGGCCGCACTGATGCCCCTGTCGCGCACATCACCCACGGTGGAAAATCGCAGCCACGGCAACAGCGTCAGACCAGCGCCAAGGACGACGCCCAGCATGTTCCAGAATACGTCCTGCAGATTGGCGTCCCGTCCCGGCAGGTAGACCTGCAGCATCTGCACGCCCACCGCCAGCACCAACGCCGCAACGATCAGCCAGCCCCGACGGCCATAGGCCAGCACGCCAAAATAGCCAAAGGGTGCAAACAGCAGGATGTTACTCAGGGCATCACCATGCCCGGTAAAGGCGCGCCAGCTGGCGAGGAATTCCACCCAGATGCCCGCGGGCGCGGCGTGAAAATTGAACGGATACAGGGAGCCATAAATGATCAGCAGGCCAATAATGAAAAATACAGACTTCAACAAAATGGCCCCCGATGGCCGACGGGCAGAAACTAAAGAAGACGGCAATGATACAATTGCCGCGCAGCCATTGCCGCATCTTTCGCCCACCCAACCGCAGATACCCTCTCTCAGCCATGACCACAAAACTCAACGTCACCATCGGCCAGCATTCCGAACAGGGCCTGAAAAGCGAAAATCAGGACTTCCACGGCGCTATCATTCCCAAACCGCCGCAGCTCGACACCAAGGGCATCGCCATCGCCATCGCCGACGGCGTGAGCAGCAGCATCGACGGCCGCGAGGCCTCGCAGACAGCGGTGGGCAGCTTTCTCTCCGACTACTACTCCACCCCGGATTCATGGACCGCGAAGACCTCGGCGCACAAGATCCTCACCGCCATCAACAGCTGGCTGTACAGCAAGGCACAGCACACCGAACACGCCACCCGGGGTCTGCTAACCACCTTTAGCGCACTGGTATTGAAGTCCACCACCGGACATATCTTCCACGTTGGCGACTCGCGCATCTACCGCATCCAGCGGCATAACATGGAGTTGCTGACTACTGACCACCGCCGCTGGGTATCGAATGAGAAAAACTTCCTGAACCGTGCCGTAGGCATCGATATCCACCTCGATATCGACTACCGCAAGCTGACCCTGGAACCAGGCGACCTCTACATTCTCACTACTGATGGCGTACATGACTTCACCAGTGACAACGACATTCAGCGTATCGTGGAAGAAAACCACGACCTGCAAACAGCCGCGGAAAAATTGGTGCAATTCGCCCTCGAAGGCGGCAGCAACGACAATATCACCGCCCAGGTGGTACGTATCGACACCCTGCCGGTGCAGGACACCAACACCGCCATCAAGGAGTTGACCCAGCTGCCCTTCCCGCCGCCGCTGGAACCGGGCATGGTGCTGGACGGCTACCGCATTCTCAAGGAAATCCACGCCAGCAAGCGCACCCAGGTATACAAGGCCGAGGACACGGAAAGTGGCCAGACCGTGATTATCAAAACCCCTTCAGTGAATTACGACGACGAGCCTGCCTACATCGAAGGCTTCGTGCGTGAGGAATGGGCCGGCAAGCGCATCAACAACTCACGCGTGCTGAAGGTCATCGAACAGAAGCGCAAGCGCAACTTTCTCTATTACGTGATGGAATACGTCGACGGCCAGACCCTGCGCGACTGGATGAACCAGCATTCCCGGCCGGACATCAAGGAAGTGCGGCTGCTGGTGGAACAGATCACCACCGGCCTGCGCGCCTTCCACCGTCTGGAAATGTTGCACCAGGATCTAAAACCGGAAAACATCATGCTCGATGCCAACGGCACGGTGAAGATCATCGACTTCGGCTCCACCAAGATCGCCGGCATTGCCGAGATCAGCAGCCCCATCGAACGCGTCGAACTGCTGGGCACGAAAAACTACACCGCCCCCGAATACCTGCTCGGCCAGCCCGGCAGCAACCGCTCCGATATTTTTTCCCTCGGCACCATCACTTACGAACTGCTCACCGGCAAGCTACCCTACGGCGACGCCCTGGACCGCACCGAAGGCCGCCGCGCCGTCGCCAACCTCAAATACCAGCCCAGCTACCATCACAACCCCATGATCCCGGTGTGGATGGACGGCGCGCTGAAAAAGGCCGTACACCCGGAGGCCAAGCAACGCTACGACACCCTGTCGGAATTCCTCCACGACCTGTCACACCCTAATCCGCGCTTCATGGGCGACGCCTCGGTGCCCCTGCTGGAGCGCAACCCGGTCGCCGTCTGGCGCGGGATCAGCATCGCCCTGGCCATCGGCAACGGCGTACTGCTGTATTTTCTGCTGCGCTGATAAGAATTTGCGGCAACAGTTAATAACCTGAGCGATTTCACTCAATATCTCCCTCTGGCTCCCGATAGTTATAGCGTGAACAGCCGCCGTGCCATCGAGGCACAAACCTGATGGAGCCCGAAATGTCTGCCGATCTCAAGAACCGCCTGCTGGCCGAACTCATCGACGACCTGGAGAACGACAAGCTGGTGCTGCCCAGCCTGCCGGAAGTCGCGCTCAAAGTGCGCGATACCCTTGACGATGAAAAGGCTAACGCGCGTGACGTGGCCAAGGTCATCAGCACCGACGCCGCCCTCTCGGCACGCCTTATCGCGGTGGCCAATAGCCCCCTGCTACGCGGCAGCAGGCACATCGACAGCGTCGACATGGCGGTGGCGCGAATGGGTAATACCATTGTCCGCAACACCGTCAACAGCTTGATCGTGCAGCAGATTTTTCAGCCCACCACCGAGCTTACCGACCGCCTGTTCCATAGATTCTGGGAACACAGCACCGAGGTCGCTGCCATCAGTCAGGCCCTGGCCTCCTTCGCCAAACTGAAGCCGGATCAGGCCATGCTGGCAGGGCTGGTACACGATATCGGTGCATTACCCATCATCAAGTACGCCGAGGACATCCAGGAGCTGCTGGAACACGAGCAGGTGCTGGATGAGATCATCAAAGAGCTGCACACTTCCATCGGTACCGCCCTGCTTAGCAAATGGGAATTCCCGCAGGACATCATCAATGTCGCCGCCAAGCACGAAGACCTGGAGTACAAGCACGACGGCGCACCGGATCTGGTGGATGTGGTGATTGCCGCAAACCTGCAGAGCTACTTCGGTAAGGATCACCGCCATGCCGGCGTGGACTGGGGCAGCGTGCCCTCCTTTGCCTGCCTCGGTCTGGACACCGAGGTCAGTGTCATCGATATGGAAGACACCGGCGAATCCATCCGCGAGGTCGCCGACGCATTACGCGCCTGAGACCGGCAAACAGTTCGCAGGAGCGGGCCATGCCCGCGATGGTTCTATATCTTGCCGCTGAGATCGTTATTTCAAATACTGTGGGAGCGGCTTCAGCCGCGAAGAAGGCTGGCTTCATTCGCGGCTGAAGCCGCTCCCACAAATTTATCATTTTTTTCCTTTCCATCAATCGCGGGCATGGCCCGCTCCTACACGGTAATCACTCAGTCGTGACCCGTATCCGACGACTTGGCCCGCATTTTGTTCTTCCACGCACGGTGCTCGGCCATGATGGTGACGATCTCGTCGATATTGTCGGTCACCGTGATGTAGTCGAAATCCTCTTCCGAGATAGTGCCATTGGCCAGCAAAGTACCACGCAGCCAGTCCAGCAGTCCCTGCCAGAAGGTGGTGCCAAACAGCACCATGGGCATGGGATAGATCTTCATGGTCTGCATCAGGGTCAGCGCCTCGAAGAACTCATCCAGGGTGCCGAAACCGCCGGGCATACAGACGTAGCCCATGGAGTGTTTGACGAACATCACCTTGCGCACGAAGAAGTAACGGTATTCCAGAGTGAGATTCTGATAGGGATTGGGCATCTGCTCCTTCGGTAGACTGATGTTCAGGCCGATGGACTTTATCCCGGCCGGCATGTCCGGCCCGGCTGCGCCCTTGTTGGCTGCTTCCATGATGCCGGGACCGCCACCGGTGATGATGGAAAAACCCTCCGCGGCCAGGCGGCGTGAGATCTCTTCCGCCTTCTGGTAATACTCGTTGTCCGGCGGCAGACGCGCAGAACCAAAGATGGAGACGGCACAATCGATGCGTGAAAGCTTGTCAAAGCCTTCGGTAAATTCACTGATGATGCGGAACATCCGCCAGGCTTCGTCGCCCTTGAAATCTTCGATCATAATCGCTCCTGTGATGAATCCGTACACTACAGTAGCGGCAGGTTCGGGGGCGATCTGAATTCTGTGGGCAAGGGTGCGCGAACCCTGAAAATCGGAAAAGCTACCGCCCTCACACAACACAAGTCACGTAGGATGCCGGTGAGCGCAGCGAACCGCATCGTTCGAGATTGGTCTCCACCTCGTCTGTGCCAGATTTGTAACACGCGACAGATGCGGTTCGCTGCGCTCACCGGCATCCTACGATCCACCGGCGGCTTCCGTCTCGGGATTTTGAGGCTCAGATCACCTTTGAAAAACGCTGCTCCTTCGATTGGCGCAGGTATTTGTCGAACACCATGCAGACATTGCGAATCAGCAGATGGCCTACGGGTAACACTGAAATCACACCCTCACGAATAGTCAGCAGGCCATCCTTTTCCAATCCTTCCAGCTGCTTCATTTCCTGCGCGAAATAATCGCGGAAATTAATGCCGAACTGTTTTTCGATATCGGCCTCGATGAGCGAAAAATGGCAGATGAGTTGGCTGATCACCTCGCGCCGCAACAGGTCGTCGGCATCCAGCTCAAGGCCGCGAAAAATGGCCAGTTTGCCGGCATCGATAGCGGCGTAGTATTCATCCAGGCCCTTGATGTTCTGACCATAGGTAGCGCCGACCTTGCCGATGGAGGTAATACCCAAGCCGATCAGATCACAGTCGGCATGGGTCGAGTAGCCCTGGAAGTTGCGATACAGGGTACGCTCGCGCTGAGCCACGGCCAGTTCGTCGTCGGGTTTGGCGAAGTGATCCATGCCGATGTAGACATAACCGGCTTTAGACAGCTGTTCGTTGCTGTTCTGCAGAATATCCAGCTTTTCCGCTGGCGAAGGCAGGTCGGCCTCGTTGATGCGGCGCTGCGGCTTGAACATTTCCGGCAGGTGGGCGTAATTGAACACCGAGAGGCGGTCCGGCTCGGCGGCAATGATCTTGTCCACCGTGGCGGCAAAGCTTTCCACCGTCTGATGTGGCAGGCCGTAGATGAGATCGATGCTGATGGACTTGAAACCCACCCTGCGTGCCTCGTTAAGGGTGGCAAAGGTCTCTTCCTCGCTCTGGATGCGATTGACGGCGATCTGCACCTTCGGATCAAAGTCCTGCGCACCCAGACTCATGCGGTTGAAGCCGATCTCGCGCAGCACGTCGATGGTTTCGGCGGTGGCCTCGCGCGGGTCGATCTCGATGGAGTATTCGCCCGTGTCGTCGTCGTGCAGAGGAAAATGTTCGCGCGTCACCCGCATCAGTTCGCGCATCTCGTCGTGACTAATGAAGGTGGGTGTTCCTCCGCCCCAGTGAAGTTGGTCGACCTTGCGATTGTCATCGAACAACGCCGATTGCAGGGTCAGCTCCTTGTGCATCCGTTCGAGGTAGGGCTGGGCACGGCTGCGATCCTTGGTGGAGACTTTGTTGCAGCCACAGAAAAAGCACACGGTGTCGCAAAAAGGAATATGGAAATACAGTGATAGCGGTGTAGGTCTGTCGGCCGCGCGGCTCGCTTCATTGGTGCGTTCGGCCCAGGCGCGGTATTCCGCTTCGCCAAAGCCTTCGTGAAACTGCACGGCTGTGGGATAGGACGTGTAACGGGGGCCGGACTTGTCGTGGCGGCGGATCATGTCGAGATCGATGACGAGTTTCTGGTCCATCGGTTGCATAGCGGAGCTCACAGTTCGGTAAACGGGTTCGATAATAACAGGATGGTTTTGCGGGGATTATAGCCTGAGGTCCGGGCTTTAGTCCGCATATTTCATGCAGGCTCAGTCTTATTTCGCCGCATCAAAATACGGCTGGTATTCGCGCAACTGCTCTTCACCGAGCAGGAACACGCCATGACCGCCGCGCTCGAATTCCAACCAGTTGAAAGGCATCTCGGGGAATTGCTCGACCAGGGCCAGCTGGCTGTTGCCGACCTCCACCACCAGTATCCCGCCGGGCTTGAGATAATCGGCAGCCTCGACAAGGATGCGGCGCACGATGTCCAGGCCGTCATCACCGGCGGCCAGAGCCAACGCAGGCTCACGGTGGTATTCCTCCGGCAGGGCCGTCATGTCCTCGGCATCCACATAGGGCGGATTGCTGACGATGATGTCGTAACGGCGCCCGGCCAGTGGTGCGAACAGGTCGCCCTGATAGAGGGCCAGGTGGTCTTCGAGGCCATGCCGTTCCAGGTTCTTCTGCGCCACCGCCAGCGCTTCCATCGACAGCTCGCTGGCATCCACCTGGGCCTGCTGAAAGACCAGCGCAGAGGCGATGGCGATGCAGCCGCTGCCGGTGCAGAGGTCCAGCACGTCGTGCACCTGTCCGGGATCGATCCACGGCGCAAAACCGCTCTCGATCAACTCGGCGATGGGGGAGCGCGGCACCAGCACGCGTTCGTCGACATAAAACGGCAGGCCGGCAAACCAGGCCTCGTGGGTCAGATAGGGGGCCGGCAGGCGCGTGTCGATGCGCCGTTGCAGCAGGGCGACGACCTCGCGGCGTTCCACCGGCGTGAGATGGGTCTGAGTCATGTAAGCCGGAATAGTGTTCGGCAGATGCAGTGCGTGCAGCACCAGGGCGTAGGCCTCATCGAGGGCATTGTCGGTACCGTGCCCGAAACTCAGGCCGGCCTCAGCGAAGCGGCTCGCACCCCAGCGCACGAAATCCCCCAGAGTGGAAAGTGATTCGACCAGCTCATCGACGGCAGACATGGGTATTCCTGAAATGGCTCAAACGGTCGGCCAGTTTACGTCAAACACCGGCCAAACCCTACAGGCTGGCATAGCACTCTTAACAACAGGGACATTACTGTCAGTTGACGCCCCGGGGATTCCTCGCCGAGAATGAGCAATGCCTGCGGCCAGCATCGCGCCGCCAATCCCACCGACAGTCCGTTGGAGCCCACCATGACCCACCACCCACTTTCCGTCAGCGCCTTTCTCGCCGTGCTACTCAGCACGCTGCTGCTGTTCACCGCCATAGGCGCATCGACGGCGCAGGCGGCGTCCGCCAAGGAAATCGACATCAAGGTCAATGACGCACTGAAGCGCTTCAAGAAAGAGGTCGGTGGCGCCAGCGAGTTTCTCGGCTCAGCCAAGGGGGTGCTCGTATTCCCGGAAGTCATCAAGGCCGGAATCGGTATCGGCGGCGAATATGGCGAGGGTGCCCTGCTGATTGGCGGCAAGACAGTGGATTACTACAATACGGCCGCAGCCTCCATCGGCTTTCAGCTTGGCGCGCAGATGAAGACCGTTGTTATTGTCTTTCTACAGAAAAGTGCACTGGACAAATTTCGCAACAGCGAAGGCTGGGAGGCCGGAGTGGATGGCTCCGTGGCCCTCGCCACCCTGGGCGTAGGCGCCAGCATCGATTCGACCAGCCTCAACAAGCCCATCGTGGGGTTTGTGTTCGGTAACAAGGGGCTGATGTACAACCTGACCTTCGAAGGTTCAAAGTATACCCGACTGGACAAATAGCCCAGTACAGGCCATCAGACCCACAGCCTACACCCTGAAGCGGCTCACCAGGTCGATCAGGCGCGAGGAAACCTGCCCCAGCTCATCACTGGCACCAAAGGTTACCTGCGCACTGTTGTTGGTCTGATCCGCCACCTGGCTGATATTGATGATACTTTCATTCATCGACTCGGCAACGGTGCTCTGCTCTTTCGCAGCACTGGCAATTTCCTTGTTCATGACATGGATCTTTTTCACCGCCTGAGTAATGGCATCCAGTGATCCACCCGCTTCAGCCACCTGATTCACGCTCTTCTGAGCCTGTTCGCGGCTCTGGCCCATCACGCCAACCGCCTTGCCAACACCCGATTGCAGACGCTCGATCATGGTCTGGATTTCCTGCGTGGATTCCTGGGTGCGGCTGGCCAGGGTGCGCACTTCATCAGCCACTACGGCGAAACCCCGCCCCTGGTCCCCCGCCCGCGCGGCTTCGATGGCGGCATTCAGTGCCAACAGGTTGGTTTGTTCCGCAATGGTGCGGATAACATCCAGTACACCACCAATGTTTTCGCTTTCAACCTGCAGCTCCGCAATAACTTTGGCGCCACCTTCAATACTGTCGGCCAGGGTCGTGATGACATTCACGGTATTGGCAACGATTGCCTGCCCGTTTCTGGATGCCTCATCCGCCTCGCGCGCGGCACCCGCGGCTTCACCGGCATTGTGCGCCACTTCCTGCACCGTACTTGCCATCTCGTTCATGGCCGTGCTCAGCTGATCGACTTCCGTTTGCTGCTGTCGTGCACCACTGGCAGTCGTTTGGGTAATCTCGGCCAACTGTGAGGCGTTGGCACCAAGCTGAGTGGTTGCATCAACCACCTCCTTGATCAGGTCGTGCAACTTTTGCAGAAAGTCATTGAAATATTTGACCACCATGCCCGTTTCATCGGCACTGTTACTCTGCAGGCGCTTGGTCAGGTCACCCCGGCCTTCCGCCAGTTCCTTCAGAGAATCAATAATTGTATTGAGATTTCCCGTAATCAGGGAAGAAACCATGAAGATGGCGCCAAGCAGCACGGCGATAATGACAATCCCCGTGACCAACCCCGTCACCAACGCATCCTGAGACGCCTTGTCGGCCAGTTCGAGGGTGTCGCCGAATTGCTTATACCGGCTGTCACGAAATAGTTTCAGTCGCGACTCAAAGGCCTCCAGTGCCTTGCCCATAACATCGGCCTTAGCCTGGATGTCTCCCATTGCCAATGTGTCATTAAGCATGCCACTGGTCATCAAGCGCGCGGTAGAGTAGTAGTTCTCAAACAGCTGATTCAGTTCCGAAACATCATCCGCCAGGCCGGGGGCAAGCTCCACCATTTCCTGTAATGTCTGACTCATTTCACTGGCAAGTCCGTCCGTAGTTTCCAGCAGTTCCTCTTCACCGCTACTGACAGCGCTGGTCAACGTCTCTTTAATCTTGTCCAGCCGGACGAGGTTTGCATCGGTTCGCTCAAGCAGCGGAAAATAGATCTCCTTGACGGCATGCAGCCGCTTTGCATTTTCCTCCGTCACGCTGTAGTTCAGCGTCAGAAAAATAACGAAACCTATGCAGCTGACCGCCGCAATCAAGAACAACTTATAGCGAATCGATAGATCCGTAATCCACCGCATATTCAACTCCTTTCACCCGAGTTTTACCCGAGGCAATTATTCCTTCAGGGCTTAACACAGCATGTACTAATGCCGGCACATTCATTTCCAGAGCACGCCAGCATCACCTTGACTGCTTGACTATAGCAGCATGAAGGCCCATTGAAGACCATATTGCATCACTGAGTCACCCGTTTTCGGGTCCGATTTTGATATCTCGAATTTTAGCGCATTGGTATCGCTCAGGTCATAACGCAGTGCAAACACATGACGCGTTTCCTGCATGGTACCCAGAATGTTGAAATAGGCATCCGCGTCATCAAACTCCAGGGACTCATAGCGATAGACAGGCTTGATGACATTTGTCAGATGATAACCAAACTGTAGATAGTAAGCTGTACCGGTATGACTCCCGGCAGAACCAACCTTGTCGTCATTTTTTAGGTTGTAGTATTCACCTATTGCATCAAAATGCTCACCGGCGTACTTGAAATCCAGGCCAAAAATAGACTGTTCTACAAGTGTCCTGCCGTAGTTCACACCGGCCCCTGACTCTCCCATGTCGTTGAGCATGCCAAACACACCAATCTGCACCGGATAGGCATCAGAGGTATAGGTAACACGAAAACCGGGAGATTTGGCCCGGTTGGGGTCGGCGACATTATTGATATCAATCTCGCCTCCGCCGGGGCCAGCGGAAGTGTCATAAGACGGGCCGTTACCCACATACACGGCATAGTCCAGCTCACCGGCACTCATCTCGATACTGCCATCTACCTCCAGGCCGACGTAGTGCAAGGGCAGAATGGCACTGACACCATCCTCATAATCCAGAAAGCCCGGTCGGCTGATGGTGTCCTGCAGCAGAGCACCGTGGTGAAAATTCGTATTCCAGTAACCCAGCGGGGTGTGAAAACGACCCATGCCGACATTCACATCATCCGTGAGTGCCCGTTTTATCCACAGGCGCTCAATATCCAGCACAAAGCTTTCACCGTCATTTTCGAACACAATTTCGATAAAGGCACGTGTCTTGTCATCAATGGACTGCATGGCATATAGATCAAGAGGGCCAATCGAAAATGCATTCGTTGCATCCGTGGCGTCACTGTCCAGGTAGTTCACATCACCAAACATACCGAACTCAACGGCATTGGCCGGTGAGATCATCAGGACAGACATAAGGGTCACAGCGCCCGCAGACAATTTATGTAATGTTTTCATGTTCTTTTCTCCATAAAAAAGATCAACGTAGCTGGCATGCCTCATGGCAGGCGCAGCAAGACCTTGACCTTGTCATCCACGGACCCACTGTCCACGTATCCCAGGCCGTCCGGCGTGGCCATGACCCATTCCTTGACCACCGCATCATCGGCCAGAGCCTTGGGCGGTACGCCCTTGCCGGTGAATACCACCTTGGCCCAATAGGACTTCAGCTGGCTTTCTGTTTTATTCACAGCTTTTTTATAAAATTCATCGCGCACGCCTGAGCCCGGTTTCTGATCCACAACCTTGGCCTTTCCGCCACCGGGAATACGTTTGCTCTTTCCCAGCCATATTTTCACCACCTGCTTTGCGCTCAGCGAATCGACAGCAATGCCGGGATATCCGATGACCACCACCTCTGCCCAGACCGACACCGTACACAGCATCAATGCCAGGCCCAACAACCCTCCGAGAGCGCGTCTCGTCGTCTTCATTTTCTTCTCCCTGCTGGCAACGCTCAAACATCTGTTCACAGAAATCCATTCACCCTTACTTCCAGTGACGCAGACGTACTAGCGGCGCAAGCTGAGCCGTTCTTAAATTTATATCTGAAAAATATTTCTATGGGTGTACAGGGAAAGGGATGATTGGGGAAATCACATGATTTCATGCCTGGACAGGCCCTCGAATTGCACGAGGGCACTTACTAAGGGCCTACATTGGAACGCCGTTTTTTTCGTGCGGGGGGCTCAATCCAACTGCAGCTCGATGGTACCGTGGACGGAAACCCTGACCGTTTGTGCTCCGGCCTCAAAGCTGGGTGAGACGCGTGCCTCAGCCATCGCCGACATCTCCGCACGCATCATCGGCTGCATCGGTGCACCGCCCGTATCGATGGTCATCTGCACCACCCGGTAACGGCTGCGCCCCATCTGCTTCACCACCAGTTCCGCACGCTGTTGAAACAGGGCGATCGTCTCGGCGATCAGGCTCTCTTCCACGCTATTGCGCCGCTGGGCAGAGATACGATAGCCCACCCGCCCCACCGCCAGCCGCTCCTGCAGCTTGCCGATCAGCTGGCTCAGCTTGGCAATATCCTTGCTTTCCAGGCGCAGACTCTGCCGCACCCGCCAGGCCGACAAACGCTGTTGCTGATAAACAGGATTGGTCTGGTAACCCAGCGTCTGCACCGTAATCCCACTGACCTTTTTAGCCTCGCCGATGGCCCACTGGATAGCTGAATTCACTTCCTCAGACAGCAACGATGGATTACTGCCTTCACGGTACACGGACAGCGTCGCCTCGAGAATATCGTTATCGACTTCATCCGAGGCCGTGGCCAGCAAACTGATACGGTCGTAGTGCGAATCATCATCTTTGGCATAGGCAGCAGTCACCGTGGAAAGCAGCACGACACAGGCAATAACGTGAAGTAACAAAAGGTGGGGCAAGCGAAATGTCGGCATAGTGTTCTCCCTGGTATAGTTAATAGTCATTCCGGCAATAGTAATATAGAACAGCAACATTTCTCTGCCGCATCATGGTTTTTATTTCAACCTGAATCCCTGGCTGCAAACTCAAACAAGGATAATAACCCAAAATGGATAACCACAAACTCCTACTGAAGGCTGCCGACATCACCGCGATGCCCGGTGAAAAGAGGCTTCATTTTCTCAACCCCAATGCCGTGCGCATCAACAAGTCCCTCGGCGACGCAGTGGGACTGACACAGCTCGGTGTACACATTATCAGCGTGAAGCCCGGCCACGACAGCACCGAGACCCACAAGCACTATTACGAGGAGGAATGCGTCTACGTGCTGTCGGGGAAAGGCACCGCGATCATCGATGACGAGCATTTCGAGATCGGCCCCGGCGACTTCCTCGGCTTGCCAGCCGGCCGCGCTGCGCACAACATCGTCAACGACGGTAACGAGGCACTGGTGTGCCTAGTGATGGGCCAGCGACTTGAGCAGGACGTGGCCGACTACCCGGACAAGGGCAAGCGTATCTACCGCAACGGCGACCAGTGGGACTTGGTGGACCTGGCCGACATCAGCAAACCACAGCGTATCTTTCTGCCGCCGGACGAGGATTCGTAGAGAGAGTTATTCGTCCGCAAATGAACGCCATTATGGAAGGCAATAACTTCGTCAGTACCGTAGGGTGGGCACCGCCCACCATAACAGACCTTGTGCAACCCCCGGTGGGCAATGCCCACCCTACGACTGGATTTGTGGATTCAGCGAGTAGCCTGGTTGAGCCTGCGAAACCCGGGATATTGGTTGGGCGTAATCAGGGATCGGTTTCACACAAGGAAATGAACGTAAGGGCTCGCACAACAATAACTTGCCGTTGTGGGGAGTCGAGGCGCCCGTCTGGCAAGGCGCGAAAACGCAGGAATATGGGTAATATTTCAAGTTTTTGCAACGCGGACAGGCGGGATGAATCGACCTCCAAAACGGAAAGTTATTGTTGTGCGAGCCCTAAGGCCAAACCTGGTTTTTTCTCACATGAAGGTAAGGCGAGGAGATAGCACTTTATCTTTACCCGGGTTTCGCAAGCTCAACCCAGGCTACATGCTGCTAACCGCCTACTTCTTTCCATCGGAGAAACAATGCAAGTTGAGGATGGCGATACGCGATAATCAGAGATAGAACATCGCCACC
>CAJVYS010000076.1 GCA_913009875.1 uncultured Gammaproteobacteria bacterium
TAGCGGCTATAGTTTCTGCGTCTGTGCTCGCTAGGCTGCGACTAGGTCTGCGGCTAACTGTCGTTTCGGTTACCGAAAACGATTGTATTTTGTTATTTTTTTTTTAATGATACGGCGACCACCGAGATCTACACTCTTTCCCTACACGACGCTCTTCCGATCTCAGTGTGGGCACATAAACCGTATCCACTCCGCCTGGTTACTCTTCGCTGCAACGCTCGAACAATAAATCCCATACGCCGTGCCCGAGGCGCTGGCCACGCCGCTCGAACTTGGTCAGGGGACGCCACTCGGGGCGGGGGGAATATTCGCCTTCTCCGGCAACATTGCGAAACCCGGGGACGCTACTCAGAACAACCATCATCTGCTCCGCATAGTCCTGCCAGTCGGTGGCCAGATGAAACACCCCGCCGGGCTTGAGTTTCTGCGCGACCAGGGCGGTGAACTCGGGGCTGACGATGCGCCGCTTGTGATGACGCTTCTTGTGCCAGGGATCGGGAAAATAGAGCTGCACGCGGTCGAGGCAAGCGTCGGGCAGGTGGTGCTTGAGCACCTGCACGGCGTCATCGCAGATGACCCGCACGTTGTGCAGATCACCCTCGCCGACTAGGCGCAGCAGGGTGCCGACGCCGGGACGGTACACCTCGATGCCGAGGTAATCGTTGCAGGGGAACAGGGCGGCCATCTCGGCCAACGACTGGCCCATGCCGAAACCGATCTCCAGCACCCGCTGATCCGGCGTATCGCGACCGAACAGGACGTCCAGATCCAGCGGCTCGGCCACCAGTGCTCGACGCTCCGGCTCCAGCGTTTCAACCCCCGGGGTGTCCACACCATAACGCGGCCACAGGCTGTCCATGGCCCGCTGCTGACCGCGGGTCAGGCGGCCCTCACGGCGCACGAAGCTACGGATGGGGCGGTGTTTGTTTTCTGTTGGGCGTTCAGACATGTGAATCTGTTGAAATGGCAGCGTAGGAGCGGGCCATGCCCGCGATGAACCCCGTCCGGATGGAGAGCCATTAATCTGTGGGAGCGGCTTCAGCCGCGAAGGGTGTCTCGGCTTCCTTCGCGGCTGAAGCCGCTCTCACACGGTCAAAACAGCAACTTTCGTGGTGAGCGGCAAGTTCATCGCGGGCATGGCCCGCTCCTACACGTCCGGCAAAATTTAGAAAAAAGTGCCGTCCACGGGCGACGAGGCGGAGGCATAGCGCTTGCGCGGGATGCGCCCGGCGAGGTAGGCCTCGCGACCGGCTTCGATGGCTTTCTTCATGGCCGAGGCCATCAGCACGGGATCCTTGGCGCCGGCGATAGCGGTATTCATCAACACGCCGTCGCAACCCAGCTCCATGGCAATGGCGGCGTCCGAGGCCGTGCCGACGCCGGCGTCCACCAGAATCGGCACATTGGCGTTTTCGATGATGGTCAGCAGGTTGTAGCGGTTCTGCACACCCAGCCCGGAGCCGATGGGCGCGGCCAACGGCATCACCGCGCAGCAGCCGATCTCCTCCAGACGCTTGGCGAGGATGGGGTCGTCCGAGGTGTAAACCATCACATCGAAGCCGTCCTTCACCAGCGTCTCGGCGGCCTCGAGGGTGGCGACCACGTCGGGGTAGAGGGTCTTTTCGTCACCGAGCACTTCCAGCTTCACCAGCTTGTGGCCATCAAGCAGTTCGCGCGACAGGCGGCAGGTGCGCACGGCGTCTTCGGCGGTGTAGCAGCCGGCGGTATTGGGCAGGATGGTGTACTGGCTCGGCGGCACCACATCGAGCAGGTTGGGTTCGTCCGGATTCTGGCCGATATTGGTGCGGCGAATGGCGACGGTAATGATCTCGGCGCCGCTGGCCTCCGTGGCACGCTGTGTCTCGTCGAGGTCCGTGTACTTGCCGCTGCCGACGAGCAGGCGGGAATGATAGGTCTTGCCGGCGATGACGAAACCGTCGTCGCGGCGGGTGCTTTTATCTGACATGGGTGCTTACCGGTTCTGGCGATGGGAAAAATGGCGGCTATTATAGCCGCTCGGGCAGTTTTGCGCAGGGAAATGGTGCTATCACCCGCCACCAATGGCGTGTACAACCTCCACCTGATCACCCTCGTGCAGGACGTTTCCGGCATATTCACTGCGCGGCACGATTTCGCGATTGACCTCCATGGCCAGCCGCCGGCCACTCAGGCCCATTTCGTTTATCAGCTGTTCCGCCGTACAGCCATCAGGCAGTTCGCGCGGCTCGCCATTGAGTTGGATTTTCATAGCGCGCAAGCCTACCCAGCGCGATCGTATGGGTCAATGGAGTATCCAAACTGATAACGAAGGCATGAAGCTATAGGTATATATGATGGCAGACGATGGCCTGCAGCCACCAATAATGCCAACTCTGCCTGGCGGCGGCGACATGTCAGATATGGCAATGTTTTGCTGGTATTGTCCTGAAATGGGCGTTTATAATCCCCCGCTACTGATTAGGGGCATAGACCTCCCCGCTGTATCGGATCACCATTTCTGCAGCATTTGCACAACGCGCAATTATCAAACCAGAGTCCGCATCCCATGAAGGCCAATATCCTTTTCGAAAACGATGAACACACCGTACTTACCTTCACCGACCTGGTTAAGGGCAAGGGTATCCAGTCCAACCAGATGGCTATCATTCAGGAAGGGCACTCCGCTATCCTCGACCCCGGTGGCGACCTGACCTACATGCCACTGTCCATGGCCATCGCCAAGTACGTCAAGGTGAAAGACATCGACTACATCATCGCCACCCACCAGGATCCGGACATCATCTCCTCGCTGGACAAGTGGCTGATGTACAGCGATGCCAAGATCGTTATCTCCACGCTGTGGGAGCGTTTCGTGCCACACCTGGTACCCGGCTACATGAAGGAAAAGGCCGAGGGACGTCTGGTCGCCATTCCGGATCAGGGCATGGACATCCCGCTGGCGCACTCGGTCATCAAGGCCATCCCGGCACACTTCCTGCACTCGGTGGGCAATTTCCAGTTCTACGACCCCATCAGCAAGATCCTGTTCTCCGGCGACGCAGGCGCCTCACTGGTCGACACCGCGCCGGAACGTCCGGTGCGCGACTTCGACAAACACGTCGGTAAAATGCTGGGCTTTCACCAGCGTTACATGGTTTCCAACAAGGTCTGCCGCCTGTGGGTCAACATGGTGCGCACCATGGATATCGAAATCATCGTGCCACAGCACGGTCGCCCCTTCGTCGGCAAGGAAATGATCGGCAAGTTTCTCGACTGGTTTGAAACCCTGGAGTGCGGCATCGACCTGGTGACTCAGCAGAACTACACCGTACCCTGACGAGAGCGGAAAACCATCCACAGGGCGAGTATCATGCCTCGCTGAATGCGACAGCAGAGGCGTGACGGGACACTCGTGCCACAACGGCAGTCAGGGAAAACACCGCCCCGGGGTAATATTCACAATGACGGCGACACGCGATGCAAGCCTATTCGATATCCGGCTTTTTCGCCCCCGATACCCGCCATTTCGTCCCTCATTCAGCCTGGGCTCATCTTGGGTTCAGCCTATGCTCATATTTCATTCACCCTACGTTCATCTTTGGAGCGGTTTACTAGCGCCGCTGATTCAAGCCTCACAAGCTAATTCAAGTCAATAACTTGAAATGCCGAATCATCACCCAGGTATCCGGCTTTTGAATACCAGAGTTTCACCCGCTGATGCAGGCCTTGATGGCTGCCTAAGTTTTTTTGTTGGCCGGGCTCTGGAAAGGCCAGAAATTTAGTCTACGCTAGAGAGATTGCATAGACATAATAACCAACCATTTTAATCCGTCTTGGAGAAATACCATGCCCCAGAAAATGACTGCCAAAACCATCGCCATAGCTGCCGCCTTTGTTGTCCTGCCCATGACCGCAGGTACCGCCTTTGCCAGCGATGGCGAAGCCGTTTACAAAAAGACCTGCAAAATGTGCCATGCCAAGGGCATAGCCGGCGCCCCCAAATTGGGTGATGCAGCAGCCTGGAAGGACCGTATCGCCCAGGGCATGGACACCCTCTACACCCACTCCATCAAGGGCTTCAAGGGTAAGGGAATGATGCCTCCCAAAGGCGGCAACTCCAAGCTGTCCGACGACGAAGTCAAGGCTGCTGTCGACTATATGGTTGAACACTCCAAGTAATCTCGCTTGAGATTGCTGGCGAATACAGCCTTGTAGAAAGCGGCCCCCCGGGCCGCTTTCTTTTTTACGCACCCTCCACCCTGCTCGCCCCGACGCCCTTGCTGCACACTTCTGTCACACGACAGTAAAATCATTCACCGCCAACGATGCTATCATTCTTGTAATACCCACTTCGCAGAGACACCGCCTTGTCTGAAATGAGCTTCATCAGCGTCATCGAGCGCTATCATCAGAACCGCGACGCCATTCACGACCTGATGGCCTCGATCCTGACCGGCATCACGGAGCAGCGTCTGTTCGATGACGAAAAGCTGCAACAGTCCGCCATCGAGTGCCTCAGTGAGCGTTACCCCTTTGTCGAACTGCTGTACACACTGGATACCGAAGGCCTGCAGCACAGCGAAAATCACTACGCCTCTGGCCGCAAGCGCAACAAGACCCTGCACGGCAAGGATCGCAGCCAGCGGCCCTATTTCCAGCTGGTGAAGAACAGTAAGCAAGTCATCGTCACCGAACCCTATCTGTCCATTGCCAACACCAGCCTGTGCATCTCCGCCACGGCGCCGGTGTGGGATCACGATGGCAGCCTGCTGGGCTATGTGGTGCTGGATATCGACCTGGCCGGCATCATCGCCTTTCTCATGGGTGACACCACGCGGCGCCGCTTCGCCCCACTATTCAAACTGATCTATTCATTAATCGCCTTGGGTCTGTTTTCCGTGGTGCTGCTGTTGTTGTACGCCTCGCTGAACGAGATCATCAACATGAGGCCGGACCAGGTGGGCGGCCACGATTTCTACCTGCGGCCCTTCGGCATCATCATCTACCTCACCCTGGGGCTGGCGATCTTCGATCTGGCCAAAACCACCTTCGAGGAAGAGGTGCTGATGCACAAGGACATCTTCCGCCACAGCTCCACGCGCCGCACCATCACCCGCTTCATGGCCGCCATCCTCATCGCCGTGTCCATCGAATCCCTGCTGCTGATGTTCAAGTCCGCCCTCGGCGACGGCGAGCACCTGACCGATGCGGTGTGGATGATGATGTCCGCCGTGGGCCTGCTGATCGGTCTGGGGCTGTATGTCTATCTCGGCGCCAAGGCCGAGGCTGTGTTCAACGAAACCAATAAATAACGATTGACCAACCCTCAGCAAACAAACGAAGTATGAGACGGAGACTTGACTCGTAACGGAAAGAGCACTTCCTAACCGGGCACCAATCCAAAATAAATTACTACGTAATACCCACCCTCATGTCTACGGCCCAATCCAAATCCTGACACTAATCCAAACTTTCCACCTGTCGCCAATCTTTACATTAGTCAGCCTTGCCATCTAATAAATTTTCTAATTGCTTGAAAAACCAAACAATTTTTTATAGGCACAATTTTTGCATCTTATAATCGAGTCATTTCACTCAACCAAGGAACTTCAGCCAGGGGCTGAAAGGGAGAAACAGATATGAAGCAGCTCACCACACTCGCACTTGTATTCGCTGCCATTGGATGGTCAACAATGGCACAAGCCATCCCCATCAATATAACAGCAGCCAAACTCACTGGGCTTACCGGAGGTTCGCCCGCCAACACCGCAGTCTATCGGGCAGACCTCGACTCGCTGGGAATTGCCGACTTGGCCTCCATCACCATTCGCGACAACAGTAGCGGTCTGGGTGGCGCAACAGGCCAGTTCAGTGGCTTTGACCTTGACGCAATTATCCTTTCGGGCACCTACTGCACCGATGCTGGCTGTGTTGCTGGATTGACCGGGCTTGCCGTTTTCGACTACTCCCCTGCCAGCACCCTTTTCACCATGGGTAGTCAGCGACCGCCTAGCGATCCAAGACTGTTTGGCACCGATGCCAGCGGCACAAACGTGGACGATTCGGTAGCCACCCTCGGCATCTTTGATGGCAATTCAACCACCGCCATACCCGGTGCTGATGGCTTCCTCAGCATGGGCGACAATGGCACCATCTCTTTCAACCTCACCTCCCTCGTATCCACTACCGACCTGTATATGTACTTCGGTGAAGTGGGTGACAACGGCGAAGTAGCCGCTTCAAGTATCGAGATTTCGGATAAGCCCGTTACAGTACCTGCCCCCGCAAGCCTGGCTCTCATGGGACTGGGTTTGGTTGGCCTCATCGCTTTCCGTCGGCGCAGATTTGGCTGAAGCCAGTCTTTCATCAAACCTACCGAACCCCACTTTAATGTGGGGTTCTTTCGTTTTCCGGCATCCCTTTCCATTGTCTCCCAGCCCCTTGGCAGAGATAATGCGCACCCTAATGACGAGAGCACCAGTGTGAACATCAACCTCCCCCCCCTGCGCCTGAAGAAAAACGAGGAACGCCGCCTGCGCGCGGGCCACCTGTGGGTATACAGCAACGAAGTCGACATCAAACAGACACCGCTGAAGGATCTCGAACCCGGCAGCGCCGTCAGCATCGAGGACTCGCGTGGCCACGCCATCGGCAGCGGTTATGTGAACCCTCACTCACTGATCTGCGCTCGGCTGGTCAGCCGCGACCCGAAGTATGTGCTGGACAAATCCCTGCTGGTGCACCGCATCAACATCGCCCTGTCCCTGCGTGACACCGTCTTCAGCGCACCCTTTTACCGCCTCGTCCACGGTGAGGGCGACAGCCTGCCGGGCCTGGTGGTCGACCGCTTCGGCGAAGTATTGGTGGTACAGATCACCACCGCCGGCATGGAGCGCCACAAGGGCGACATCATCGAAGCACTGCAACAGGTACTCAAACCCACGGCCATCGTACTGCGCAACGACAGTGGTTCACGCAAGCTGGAGGGACTGGAGAGCTATGTCGACACCGTCCACGGGCAACTACCCGATGAGCTGATCATCGAAGAGAACGGCGCACGCTTCGCCATCGACCCGCTGAGCGGACAGAAGACCGGCTGGTTCTTCGACCATCGCATGAACCGCGCTCGCATGCTGCAGTATGTGAAAGGCCAACGCGTGCTGGACGTATTCAGCTATATCGGCGGCTGGGGCATCGAGGCCGCCGTGGCCGGCGCCAGCGAAGTGATGTGCGTGGACGCCAGCCAGAGCGCCATCGACCGCATTCATCACAACGCCGAGCTCAATAACCTGGGTGACACCGTGGCCAGTCTGCAGGGTGACGCCTTCGAGGCGTTGAAAAACCTGCGCCAGGTCCGCGAGCGTTTCGACGTGGTGATCATCGATCCGCCGGCCTTCATCAAGCGCAAGAAAGATTTCAAGGAAGGCCTCAACGCCTACCACCGCGTCAACCAGATGGCCATGCAGGTCTTGAACAAGGGGGGTTATCTGATCAGCGCCTCCTGTTCCTGGCACCTCAAACAGGAGCAGCTGCGCGACACCATCCTCAAGGCCAGCCGTCACGTGGACCGCGCCGCACAGATCGTCGAACAGGGGCATCAGGGGCCGGACCACCCGGTGCACCCGGCCATCCCCGAGACGGATTATCTGAAGGCGTTTATTGCGCGCGTGCTGTCGAACTGACGTCCAAGCCAAGCCCCATCGGTAGGATGCCGGTGAGCGTAGCGAACCGCATCGTTCGAGGTATAATTTCACAAAAGCAAAGCAGCACCATTCGCTCTTGCCAAGGCGCAAAGTCCGTCAAGAAGAGGGTTTCTGGCTTTGCGTTCTCTGCGCCTTGGCGAGAGACCCTGAATCGCGATCGATGCGGTTCGCTACGCTCACCGACATCCTACACCGCTGATCTTCAACACTCCTCCCCCTCGATCTGCGCCCGGTGGCCACGGATGAACTCACCCAGTAAGCGAAACGCCTCACCAAAGGCACTGCCGCGCCGCCAGGCCAGGCCGATCTCACGCACGCTGTTCTCGGCCAGCGGGTAGGTCTTGATGCGCGTGCTCTTCAGCAAGGGCGAATCCACCGCCATCTGTGGCAGGTAGGTGATCCCCAGATCGGCATCCACCATCTCCACCAGGGTCAGCAGGCTGCTGGCTGAAAATCCACTCACCTGTTCCGGCTTGCGGATCTCACAGGCCGACAGGGCATGATCGCGCAGACAGTGGCCGTCTTCCAGCAGCAGCACGCTCTCCGGCGGCAAGCCTTCCACACTGTAATGCTGCGGATCCACCAGCTTGCTGCCCTCTCGGCAGGCAAGGCGAAAGGGGTCGTCGAACAGGCCCATCAACTCCACGTTGCGCAGCTCATACGGCAGGGCAATAAGGATCAGATCCAGATCTCCGGCCATCATCTTTTCGTAGATGCGCTGGGTGAGATCCTCATGCAGGTACAGCTGCAACTGCGGGTAGGCCTCTCGCAGCGCCGGCAATACCTTGGGCAGCAGGAAGGGGGCGATGGTGGGAATCACGCCCAGGCGCAGCCTGCCCGCCAGTGGATCACGGTTGCTGCGCGCCAGCACTACCAGCTCCTCCATTTCATGCAGGCAGTCGCGCGCCCGCGCCGCCACCTCACGGCCGTTAGCGGTGATGGTGATCTGCTTGCCGGAACGATCCACCAGCTGCACCTCCAGCAGCCGTTCAAGGTCTCGGATGGCAACGCTGAAGGCGGACTGGGAGACAAAGCAGGCCTGCGCGGCCCGGCCAAAGTGGCCGTGTTTCTCCAGGGCGACGAAATAGCGCAGTTGCTTGACGGTGGGCAGGTTCATGACGGAGGCTCCGGGGTGGGCGCTGGATCAGTATTCGTAATAATAGAACGATACAATAGAAACGTTCTATTTTACCAATCTTTAGAACAAGTCTAGACTCTGTCCAACGATTTGAGAAAACAACCCCGACACACAACACACTAAGGAGTCAGACATGTTAGAAAACCGCGAAGGCCAAAATATCCCCAAGGTCACCTTCCACACCCGCCAGGATCACGAATGGATCGACCTGCCCAGCAGCGACATCTTCAAGGGCAAGACCGTGATCGTATTTTCCCTGCCCGGCGCCTTCACGCCCACCTGCTCATCGTCGCACGTACCGCGCTTCAACCAGCTCGCGCCGGTATTCAAGGCCAACGGTGTCGACGAGATCATCTGCATATCAGTCAACGACGCCTTCGTCATGAACGAGTGGAAGGCCGAGCA
The DNA here is from genome assembly GCA_913009875.1 of uncultured Gammaproteobacteria bacterium. GTDB lineage: Bacteria > Pseudomonadota > Gammaproteobacteria > SZUA-152 > SZUA-152 > DRQN01. The sequence continues at coordinate 9,226 of CAJVYS010000076.1, forward strand.
ACAGGCCGATCAGATCACCTTCCTGCCCGACGGCAACGGTGACTTCACTGACGGCATGGGCATGCTGGTGGACAAGGACGACCTCGGCTTCGGCAAGCGCTCCTGGCGTTATTCCATGCTGGTAAAGGACGGCGTGGTGGAAAAGATGTTCATCGAGCCGGACGTGGATGGCGACCCCTACGGCGCCTCCGATGCGGACACCATGCTGAACTACATCGCCCCCGATGCCGAGCCGGTGCTGGACGTATCGGTGTTCACCCGCAAGGGCTGCCCCTTCTGCGTGCAGGCCAAGGGCATGCTGCACGATGCCGGCATCGCCTTTGAAGAACTGGTTCTCAATCAGGAATACAGCGACCGCACCCTGCGCGCCGTCAGCGCCACGGACACGGTGCCACAGGTATTCGTCAACGGTGAGCGCATCGGTGGCTCCGAAGAACTGGAGAAATGGTTAAACCTAAGTTGAAGGCCCGTAACGCCATTTGATGGCAATATCCGGCAGATAAACAGCCGGTGGTCATTTTGGCCACCGGCTTTTTTCATGCCCCAGGCAGAAATCCAGCGCATGCGGTAAACTCTGCCCCCATGCTGAATTACCCCCAGATCGACCCCGTCGCCGTCAGCCTCGGGCCGCTGAAAATCCACTGGTACGGCATCATGTACCTGGTCGCCTTCGGCGCCGCCTGGTGGCTGGGCCGCCGGCGCGCGCGCCAACCGGGCTCCGGCTGGAACGACGAGCAAATCTCCGACCTGATCTTCTACGGCGCGCTGGGCGTGGTGCTGGGTGGCCGCATCGGCTACACCCTGTTCTACAACTTCAGTCACTTCGCCAGCGATCCCGTGTCCATCTTTCGTCTCTGGGAGGGCGGCATGTCCTTCCATGGCGGCCTGCTGGGGGTGCTGGTGGCCATGTGGCTGTTCGGCCGCAAGCACAAACACAGCTTCTTCGAACTCACCGATTTCGTCGCCCCGCTGGTGCCCATCGGTCTGGCCAGCGGGCGGCTGGGCAATTTCATCAACGGCGAACTGTGGGGCCAGCCCACGAACCTGCCCTGGGGTATGGTGTTTCCCGGTGCCGGGCCGCTGCCGCGGCATCCGTCGCAGCTATACGAGATGTTCCTCGAGGGCATCGTGCTGTTCATCATCGTCTGGGTCTTTTCCGCCAAGCCGCGACCGCGCATGGCGGTATCGGGGGTGTTTGCACTGGGCTACGGGGTGTTTCGCTTCGCGGTGGAATTCGTGCGCCAGCCCGACGACCATCTCGGCTTCATCGCCTTCGGCTGGCTGACCCAGGGACAGCTGCTATCGGCACCGCTGATCCTCACCGGCATCGTGCTGCTGTGGCTGGCCTATCGGCGGCCGGTGGAGTCGACTGCCCAAGCCGCTGCCGTTGCCACCACCCCCGCCGAGCCGGGCAAGGCCAAGGGCGGCGGCAAACGAAAGAAGAAACGGAAGGGCAAGTGAGCGCCTCTCATCCCGCCCTTCTACCCGTGCCGGGCACCGAGGCCCCTTCGAAGGGAGAAGGAGAAAATAGCGCCGTAGGGTGGGCATTGCCCACCGAGTAGGGTTTTATCGAGCATCATTGGTGGGCGGTGCCCACCCTACCGAGAGAGTCGTATGAAACAGTACCTGGATCTGATGCGCCATGTTTATGACACCGGCACCGTAAAAACCGACCGTACCGGCACCGGCACACGCAGCGTATTCGGCTACCAGATGCGCTTCGACCTGGCCGAGGGCTTTCCCCTGGTCACCACCAAGAAGCTGCACCTGCGCTCCATCATCCATGAGCTGCTGTGGTTTCTGTCGGGCGACACCAATATCCGCTACCTGAAGGAAAATGGCGTCAAAATCTGGGACGAATGGGCCGATGACAACGGCGATCTCGGCCCCGTGTACGGCTCGCAATGGCGCTCCTGGCCCAGCGCCGACGGACGTCATATAGACCAGATCACCCAGGTGGTCGAACAGATCAAAAATACCCCGGACTCACGGCGGCTCATCGTCTCAGCCTGGAACGTCGGTGAGATCAACAACATGGCCCTGCCACCCTGCCATGCCTTTTTCCAGTTCTATGTGGCCGACGGCAAGTTGTCCTGCCAGCTCTATCAGCGCAGCGCCGACATCTTCCTCGGCGTGCCCTTCAACATCGCCTCCTATGCCCTGCTGCTGATGATGGTAGCGCAGGTCACGAGCCTGAGACCGGGTGAGTTCATCCACACCCTGGGCGATGCACACCTCTATTCCAACCATCTCGAACAGGCCGAATTACAGCTCTCGCGCGAGCCGCTGCCCCTGCCGACGATGACCCTGAACCCGGCCGTCGATGACCTGCTCAAGTTCACCTTTGATGACTTCGAGCTGACGGGTTACGAATCCCATCCACACATCAAGGCACCCGTCGCCGTATGATTGTTTCCCTGATCTGGGCGATGGCCGACAACCGCGTCATCGGCATCGAAAACCGCTTGCCGTGGAAACTACCGGCGGATATGAAGTGGTTTCGCAGCCAGACCCTGGGCAAACCCATCATCATGGGCCGTCTGACCTTCGAGTCCTTTGGCGCCAAGCCCCTGCCGGGCCGGCGCAATCTCATCGTCAGCCACAACCCGGACTACCGGGCCGAGGGCGCGGAGGTATTTGATTCGCTGGAAGCAGCGCTGGCGGCGGCAGAAGACGAGGAAGTCATGGTGATCGGCGGGGCGTCACTGTACGCGCAGGCCCTGCCCCACGCGGATCGCCTCTACATGACGCTGGTGCATACCGAGGTGGAGGGCGATGCCCATTTTCCCGATTTCGACGGTGCACAGTGGCAGGAAGTTGAACGCACAGACTGCGCGGCCGACGAGAAGAACCCCCATCCCTACAGCTTTGTGATTATGCAGCGTATTTAAGCTGCCTGCTTCGGGGCTGGGATCAGAACGTTCCCGGGCACGGCAACGTCAAAGTTTAAACTGCCTCACCAAACCACTCAGGTTAGCCGCCAGATCAACAAGCTGTTCGCTGGATTCGGCACAGCATTGAGCATCTGTTGAGGCAAACTCCGTCAGCTCATTAATGCGCACAACGCTACGATTAACATCTTCTGCCATCGCCGCCTGCTCTTTGGCGCTTAATGCAATCTGGGCATTCATCTCATTGATAGCGACCACCGAGCCGGTAATCTCCTGCAGGCAGTTACCCGCCGCATTGGCCTGCTCGACGCTCGCCTGCGCCTGATCCTGCCCTCTGCCAATGGCATGAACCGCTTCCTTAACCCCCGTCTGCAGGCGCTCGATCATCTGCTGAATCTCTTCGGTGGACTGCTGGGTACGGCTCGCCAATAAACGCACCTCGTCCGCCACAACCGCAAAACCACGGCCACTCTCACCGGCACGTGCTGCCTCGATCGCAGCATTCAAGGCCAGCAAATTGGTCTGATCAGCGATACCTCGAATCACATCGAGTACGCCACCGATGCTTTGACTGTCTTCACCCGCACGCTGAATCGCACTATTGGCGGCTTCAACACCTCGCGCCAGGTCATCGATGCTGCCAGCCGTCTTGCTGACCTCTGCCTGACCATTCTCCGCCTCAACATTTGCCTGTTGCGCAGCCTCGGCCGCCGCGGTGGCATTCCCGGCAACCATGTCCACCACCGTCGTCATCTCGTTCATCGCCGTGGCAACCTGTTCGGTCTGCATCTCCTGATCCTGGATACGCTGACTTGCTGCTACCGCAGACTGAGAGAGCCCCTCAGCCGAACGGGTGAGCTGGCCGGATGAAGTATCCACCTGCACCATGATCTCCTGTACCTTATCCAGCAAACGATTGAATGCCTTGGCGGTATCACCTACCTCATTATTGGCCGAGATATCCACCCGGCTGGTCAGATCCAGCGTCTCACTGATTGCAGCGATCTGCTGAGATGTGGCAACAATCGGACGGGAGATCCAGCGGCCCAGAAAAACGGCGATCAATACCGTGATGAACAATACCGGCAGGGCCACAAACAACACCAGTTTTATGGTTCGCAGGACAGAACCCTCCAGTGCACGCGCCGAGAATACCGCGACAACCTCACCACCATTCTCAACTTCGGGCAGGTTCTGGCGAATGGTCAACAACCAGTTTTGCTCGTCGATGGCCTGATCCGTCACTCCGGAGGCCAACGCCTTCAGCCTCGCCTCATCCTCATTCTCGCCGACAAAGCTGTACTCAATCATCTTCGGTGGCTGGGCTGCGGCAAAGGCACTGGCTGGCATCGCCTTTGACAGTCCGGAGATACGCAGGTATTTAAGCCCGGACGCCTTATAGAGTGCCTGTGCATCCTTGCTCCGCAACTTCATCACGTTACTGCCATTAATGCCTCTGGTCGCGAGATTGGCAATGGGATGCATAACGGCTTCACGGGTATGCAGCAACTGCTCCCTCTCTGCCGTCGTCTGGGTGCTATAGAGCATGCCACTGAATATCAGCAGGCTGATCAGCCCGATAGCGATCATGCCCAGCAATAAAGCCATCCCCAGGCTCAAGTATCCTTTTTCTCTCATGGCCCCTTCCCCCTGGAAAACAGACTATTTCAATGTCCCGCACTGGCCATTGAGACAGAAGGCCTCATAGCCGCTGTGACAGACCCGGCAGGTGTTGGCGCTAAGAATGCCATCGGCACCCGTTGCATCGGTGCCGTCTTCCTTGAAGACGGCATAGACAGGTTTGCCATCCTTGTAACCGGTAACGAACAACAACTTCAGATCCTTCAGGTGCAAGATCATATTGCTACCTTCAGCCAGCTTGCCGCTGCGTGCCTTGTAATCTGTCATCACAGCCGGCTTAACCAGCACCGCAACGGCACCCGGCCCCTCAGGGCGTACCGCACAATAGGTTTCGACGGTCTCCTGATAGATGGGAGGAAAACTGCTGACATCGGCATCACAACCGGGCAGCGTCCCAATGGTCGTCAATGTGGTGGTAACCGACGTCCACGATTTCCAGCCAGCCGGGAAAGGGGTTTCACCCGCTGCCTGTACAGACTGGATGACGAAGAAGGACAGTACAAAAATACCTAGAATATTAGTAAATTTTTTCATTACTCTTTCCACAAATGAAATTGAGCCGTAAACATTATTGCGGCATTTCCCGCTTCATCTTTAGGTTTATTGTTCAAGCAAAGGGACAAACCATGGTTTTGCAGCGGAGCCAGAAGGTACACTGACAAAGTGTAGAACCCGGTTTTGGAGCGGGCCATGCCCACGATGACGAATGGGTAAACAATCTGTCTGTGGGAGCGGCTTCAGCCGCGAATAAAACTGGCCAATATTCGCGGCTGAAGCCGCTCCCACAATTTCTAAAACAACAACTTCTGTGGTGTAAAGGAACAACCATCGCGGACATCGCCCGCTCCAGACCAGCAAGGCCTCAATCGAGGATATTTTCAATCAACTGCTTGATCGATGCCGCATCGAAGGGCTTGTCGCACATGGCCGAGACGCCGGCCTGCTGCACACCGGCCAGGCGGCTGGCATCCTGCTCACTGGAAACCATCAGGATCGGCACACTGGCCTGCTCACTCTCCTGCCGCACATGTTCGACAAATTCCTTACCGTCCATCTCCGGCATATTGAGATCAGTAATGATGAGGTCGTAATAATTCTGCTTCACCAGCTCAAAGGCCTGCTGGCCGTTCTCCGCCTCAGTGAGATTTTCGATGCCCATGGATGCCAGGATGCGTCCAAGGTGGCGACGCGCCAGGCCACTGTCATCCACCAGCAGTACACTCAGATCCTCCAACAGCACACTGTCCGTCTGCAGCGTGCCCGGATCGAAATAGTCCAGTGTGGCATACAGCGCGGTGCGCAACTGTTCCAGCTCGAAAGGCTTGGGCAACAGGGCAATGGCACCGGCCTGACGAATGGGCTCGAGGTAGCGGTAATGTGTCTCGCTGGATATCAGCATGAAGGGCACATCGGGCTGCGTATCACCACGGCGGATGCCTTCCAGTAATTCGCTGCCGGTCATGTCCGGCAGGTGCATGGCGCTGATGATCAGATCCGGGCTGTTGGGCATCAGGCTTTCCAGCACCTCTTCAGCCTTGCGCACCCACTGCACATGGGTGACACCCAGCACTTGCAAATAATTCTCGATAATCCGGTGCTGCGCCGTGGAGGGCTCCACCAGGATCACCTGCAGGTTTTCCAGGCTGATCCCCGCCATCAGTTCAGCATCCCCTCGATAAGCTGCTTCACCGTGCCGGACTCGAAGGGTTTATCACAGATAGCCGATACGCCGGCCTGTTGAACGGCGGCGATGCGGCTTTCATCGGATTCGCTGGAGACCATCAACACCGGGATACTGGCCTGAGCACTGGATTCACGAATCTGCTCCACCAGCTCTTTGCCGTTCATTTGCGGCATGTTGTAGTCGGTGACCACCAGGTCGAAAAAATTCTTGCCGATAATCGCCAGCGCCTCAACGCCATTGGTGGCGGTGGTGATGTCCTCAATGCCCATGTTACGCAGCACACGCGAGATATGCCGGCGCGCCGTACTGGAGTCATCCACCACCAGTACCTTCAGTTCTTCGCTGGCAAAATCGCGCGCCGCCAATTCGCCCGGATCGAGATAATTCAGCGTCGACTGCATGGCAGCCTGCAACTGCTCACGCGTGAAGGGCTTGGGCAATAAGGCAATAACACCCGCCTGGCGAATGGGTTCGAGGTAGCGATAGTGGGTCTCGCTGGAAATAAGCATAAAGGGAATATCAACCAGCGCCTCCTCCCCGCGCATGGCCTGCACCAGCTCGGTACCGGTCATGTCGGCCAGGTGCATGGCGCTGATCACCAGATCCGGCGTGGCCGTACGCATTTCCTGAAGAGCTTGTGCGGCCGTTTTCACCGCAAACAGCAGCTCGACACCAAGCCCCCGCAGGTAGCTTTCGATAATCCTGCTTTGCGCAGAGGAAGGTTCAACCAGCAATACACTGATTGTGTCGATACTCAATCTGGACATGGTGCCGTACCATAAATTCACTAGTTTCTGGCTAGTTGTCGGTATCGGCGCGACAGACTTTAATCTCTCTGGGTCAAATACCCCGCAGCTTGCTGTGGGGTTGTTTATTGCCCAGCACATAATTAAAACCACCGCCTCTAGGCGGTTAGATTTATCTGTGGTGTGTGATGAGCGGATTGCCGCTGGTATGTTGGCGGCGGGATGTGATGGTCCATTGGCAGGTATCACCATGGCCTTGTGACTACGGCGCGCCCGCCAGGCTGGCGCTCTATTGCATCTCTCTCAGGCCCTGGCGCCCTAATCATTATGATGTTATTATTACATCATAATGATTAATGGGGCTAGGTAATGACTACTATTAATAACGGGCTTCTTGCATCGCTTGGAATACCCGCTGAGTCTCTCACCAATCAGGCTCAATTTATCCGCCTAGTCAGAGAAGGGGTGTCCGGAGAGGTGGTCAAGCGAGCCGTTCAAACGTTTGATAATCGTGAGCTTTTTGTGCGCATTCTTGGCACAACATCGGGCAACCTCAGTCGCTATTACCGGCTCAAAAAAATGAACCGCGAAAACAGTGAAGAAATGCTTGATACCATTCGCCTATATAGCCAGGCGGCACAGGTCTTTGGTGGTCTGGAAAAAGCGATAGAATGGATAAAAACACCCGTTCCCGCTTTGTCCGGCGACAAACCCGAAAATCTTTTCGATACTTTTGAAGGCCGACACTGGGTGTCTCAGGTCTTGCGAAAAATCGAGTACGGTGAATTCGTTTAATGCAGCTTTACCGCATTACTCCTGCGCGCTATCTCGATAATTATCGGGGATTAGGCGCAAGCCACACCGATGGTGCGAGGTGGAACAGAGCGGGACAGCCAGTTCTTTACTATTCGCTGACAGCGTCAACCGCACTATTGGAGTTGGCAAACTATATCCCCTCTCCTCGCCTTATACCCGAGGATTATCACTTGGGAATCTACAATCTCCCTGATATAGCGCCGATCTATACGCTACCAGAAAATAATCTACCGAATGATTGGGCGGCATTCCCCTATCCCACTTCAACACAAACCATCGGTGGCGATTGGCTTTCTGCCGGCCGCGAGTTGGGCTTGCTCGTGCCCAGTTCAGCTGTCCCTGAAGGACTGGAAAAAATAATGGTGATCAACCCACAGCATCGTGACTGCTCAACAATCCAGCTAATCAAATCCACGAAAGATTTATATAACAAGCGTACATTCACTGGTATATAGCTGGTTTTTCCCCTTATTCCTTTCCCCTTATTCGCCGGGACGGGATTCCCACCCGCTGGAATAATCGACCTGGCTCGGCCGCACTCCCCTTATTCGCTTATTTTCTCCCAATCGGCTTCCAGGCTACAGGAATAGATCATTCATTGCCGATGCGCGCCGCCCTCTCATCAAGCTGCTGTTTAATTTTTC
>CAJVYS010000077.1 GCA_913009875.1 uncultured Gammaproteobacteria bacterium
GTCTCGTGCATGTTCTAGCATCAATCTCTACGTATGGTCTAGGTTGGAGTTCGCACTGTGTGCTGTGTGTTTTGAGTTGTATCTTTCTTTTTTTTTTTAATGATACGGCGACCACCGAGATCTACACTCTTTCCCTACACGACGCTCTTCCGATCTGGATCCTGGCGCCACTGACCTGGCTTGGCGTGGTTTGTTCTCCCTCACCGGTCCTGCGTTGGCGCTTGATGCGCGTGGCGACGCGACTGTTGGCCAATCTCACGCGCACCTCCTTCAGGGTCGAAGGCCTTGAGAAATTACCCGATAGAAAACAGCCCTGCATCTTCGTGGCCAACCACGCCAGCTATCTGGATGGACCATTGCTTATTGCCGCCCTGGATCGTCCCTTTTCCTTTGTTGCGAAAATAGAACTGGCCAAGCAGACCATTGCAGGAATATTTTTACGACGTATCGGTACGGAATTTGTCGAACGCTTTGATGTAAAGAAAGGTGCCGAAGATGCATCGTCTCTCTTTGCCTTGGCAAAAACCGGACGCTCCTTATTGTTCTTCCCTGAGGGCACCTTCACCCGTAATCCTGGTTTATTGCGCTTCCACCTCGGCGCTTTTTTAACTGCCGCAGAGGCAGGATTGCCCATCGTGCCCGTGGCCATCCGTGGCACACGTTCCATTTTACGCGGCGATGCCAAGCTTCCCCATCGTGGAAGCATTACTGTCACAGTAGGGAATCCCGTCTGGCCTCAAGCTATCGGATCTCAAGAAAGCAGTGCAGAAAAACAGTTGGACAACTGGACAACAGCCCTTATTTTACGCGATGAAGCACGTGCCTTTATCTTACGTCACTCAGGTGAACCGCATCTTGATTGAACGTAATATGGCAGTTGAAGCCGTCAATATTACCTTGGCGGAGGACTAGGGTTCTCATCGTGACTTCCTTCTCCGTCAGACAATAAAAAAGGCCACCCTGACGGGTAGCCTTCTTTATTGTCTGGCGGTGCATGCAGTCTGATGCGAACCAGTATCCAGCCATTTTTTGCGCCCGGTCAATACCTTTCCATAACGAAAATGCCATACCGAACTGCCATTCGTTGGGCCAGAGGACTAAGCAGATGGAAAAAAACTGGCGGGAGACGCTTCGAGGTGGCACGGGGCACTGGCACGAGTGGTGGGCCAGTGTGCAGGTGGGGAGTGGGATAGCCGGAATGTACCGCCTAGATGCTACGGTGTTTTGAGGATTCTATCCTGGGCCAAAAGTAACCCTTAATGCAGTTTGGGTTTGTGACCGCGATTTGTACATGATTCTTTTCCTTGAATCCCGCTGTTGGATACAAAGGCTCCCCTTCCCAAAAAACACCACGCACGCTATCAAACGTCCTTAGTTTCCCCTGCTTTCTTTGGGCATGGAGGAAGTTAATGACTGCACAATCGAGGGTCCGCAGCAAAAGGTCATCCGAGCTAGGGCTGCGTTTCTTACTCCCGGGTGTATTTGCTGGTATCTCTTCGCCCGCGGCTTTTAGGGTCTTGATTAATGTGTCGTAACTCGCCTTGAGCAACTTCAGAGAACCAGAATCAAGCAAATCGAGGCAATACCCCAGACTAATGGCAGCACCAACCACAACAGGTTTTTTTAATCTGCCTAACCGCTTTAACTCTTCCCCATACATTTTGGCGCGATCGGGGCTATTTTCCCAGAAGTACATGCCCGTCCCAAGCCAATCATAGGGGTTATTGCTAAGGTGAAGACTGGTTCTTTTATCAACTAGCTTTCCAGCCAATGCTAGCTCACACGTGTGGAATCCAAAAACTATGTTTGGATAGTTCGTGTACATGAAAAAAGGTTAAGAGGCGATCCGCAAGGCTTTCTTGAATTGCCTTTTTACTTCACCATTTGAGTTCATAATGCCCGCAGCCTTCAGGGTGTCTATGGCCTGTTTTCTTGACGATGACACCCTGGTGCCAAACTCTTTCATTTGGCGGATTTGCTCCGTTGTCTCTCGCTTAGTCATTTTACACCCTCGCCGAAGTTATGAATATCGGCCATTCTCACCGTTCTTAAAGTCACCCACGGATAAACAACCTCGCAGTAAGTTGCAGGGAATTCAATCCAAAGATATTGGACAAATTGTGGCACGTCTTAGGGAGTCAGGAAAGGAAAGTTTATATCTGGGTGACATGCAGTAGATTCGGCAAGTCGGAAGTACCGCTGACAGGGTGTTGGTTTGAATGTTGGGCGGCGATTTATGCGGCCCATTTTTTTAATGTTATCATCGGCTTACAAGTCAATTTGGCGGAGAAGGAGGGATTCGAACCCTCGATACGCGGTTAGCGTATACACACTTTCCAGGCGTGCTCCTTCAGCCACTCGGACACTTCTCCGGAATCTCTCAACAGGCTGCCATGGGCTGACCGTAAAAGAGCGCGCAAGGTTAAACCAGATTGGTTCTTTGCGCAATCGTCTGAGGGGAATTTTATCCCGGGGTTTTCACAGGTTTCTCCGCCCTGCCCGAGCCTCAAGGTCATGTTCAGCCTGCCGATAGTCTATGCGATTCAAAGAACCGGGTGTGCGGGTGCATATATGAAGTTGATCGTGGGTTTCATCATCGTACTGGGCTGCGTGGCGGGTGGTTTTGTGCTGTCCCACGGCAACCTGGCGGCGCTGTGGCAACCCTTCGAATTGCTGATTATCGGCGGTGCGGCCTTTGGTGCCTTCGTGGTTGCGAATCCAGGGACGGTGATTAAGGGCACCTTTGGTGCCATCGGCAAAATGCTGGCGGGTTCCAAGCACAGCAAGAAGACCTACATGGAACTGCTGGGACTGATGTTTGACCTGTTCTCCAAGGCACGCAAGGAGGGCCTGATGGCTCTGGAGGCGGATATCGACGAGCCGGAAAACAGCGAGATTTTCAAGAAATACCCGGCCATCCTGAAGAATCATCATACGGTGGAATTCATCGCCGATTATCTGCGCCTGATGGTGGGCGGCAACATGAACCCCTTCGAGCTGGAAAATCTCATGGATGTGGAACTGGAGACCCACCATCACGAGGCGGAGAAGGTTCCCTCGGCTATTACCGCGGTCTCGGATGCCTTGCCGGGTTTCGGTATTGTCGCGGCGGTGCTGGGCATCGTTATCACCATGGCCTCTATCGGTGGCCCGGTGGAGGAATTGGGTGCCCACGTGGCGGCGGCCCTGGTGGGTACCTTTCTCGGCATCCTGCTCGCCTATGGCTTTGTCGGCCCCATGGCGAGTGCCCTCACGGCGATCAATGAAGACGAGTCCAAGGCCTTCGAGTGCATCAAGGTTTGCCTGTTGGCGAGCCTCAATGGCTACGCGCCGCAGATTGCCGTGGAGTTCGGCCGCAAGACGCTGTATTCCCACTGCCGCCCGGGCTTCCAGGAACTGGAGGATTTCGTCAAGGGCAAGACCGAATAAGCTGCCGCCAGCGATAGAGACGAGCTGTCCCCATGGAAAACCAGACGATCATCGTCAAAAAGATCAAGAAGGGCGGTCATGGCCATCATGGCGGTGCCTGGAAGGTGGCGTTTGCCGATTTTGCGGTGGCCATGATGGCGTTCTTTCTGTTGCTGTGGTTGATTGCTTCCACGACGAAAGAAGAGCAGGCCGGCCTGTCGGAGTACTTTAGCCCCCCAACTCAGGGGTTCGCCGATGGCAGTGGCTCCAGTGAGGACATCATCGACATGGGCGGGGGACAGAAGATATCCCAGGGTGACGACTCCAAGCAGGATGCCCGTGAACCCACCGTGGATGAGATCCGGGAGGTGATCGAAGCCGAAAGAAAGCAGCTGGAATCGCTGATGCAGGAGCTCAAGATGGCCATCGAGAACAGCGGGGTCCTCAAGCCCTTCAAGGATCAGCTGCTGCTGGATATCACCCCCGAAGGCCTACGTATTCAGATTGTCGACAAGGAAGGCCGCCCCATGTTCGACAGTGGTGGGGCCTCCATGAAGCCCTATTCGCGCATCATCCTGCACGAGATCGCCAAGGTCATCAACAAGGTGCCCAACAAACTGAGCCTGACCGGGCACACCGATGCGACGAAGTTTGTCAGCCGCAAGGGCTATTCCAACTGGGAGCTGTCGGCGGATCGTGCCAATGCCTCGCGGCGTGAACTGATTGCCGGCGGCTACGATGCCGACAAGATCGCCAAGGTGGTGGGTCTGGCCTCTATCGTGCCTTTCGACAAGGAAGATCCACGCAGCCCCGTCAATCGCCGTATTGCCATCATTGTCCTGAACAAGGCTGCCGAGGAGGTGCTGTTACATCCCGCGCAGACGGCATCCGATGGTGACGAGACCCAGACATTGCTGGACAACAATCTAGGTGGCGAGGGCGGTGCACCAGTGCGGCGCTTCCGTAGTGCCATCGGTGACCTGCGAGTGCAACAAGTGGCCGAGCGGGAGGCGCGTGAAGCGGCGGCAAAACACGAACCCGTATCGGAGCCGGTACATGAGACCCCGTCAGCACAGGATCACGAACCGATTCCGGTGATCAATCCGATCCCAAGCCTGCAGCCGATTGCGGAACCGAAAAAACCGGTTGCAAAGCATGAGAAACCTGCCCATAAGGCGAGCCCAAAGCCGGGGCTCGAAGAACCTGACTACACCGGTATGAGTATCGCCGAACGTATCAAGGTACGTGCCGAGTGGAACAAGCGCAAGGTCGCGGCGGAGAAACGCTGACAGAATCGCAACCAAGCCGTTTCCCGTCCCGGGCCTAACCCGCTACAATTCGCCCCATGTCCGGAAACTCATTTGGCAAATTATTTACCGTCACCTCGTTTGGCGAAAGTCACGGCCCGGCCATCGGCTGTATCGTCGATGGCTGCCCGCCCGGACTGAGCCTGAGCGAGGCCGATCTGCAGGGCGATCTGGACCGGCGCAAGCCCGGTACCTCGCGCCACACCACTCAGCGCCGCGAGGCCGACCAGGTGCAGATCCTCTCCGGCGTGTTCGAGGGCAAGACCACCGGCACCCCCATCGCCCTGATCATTCACAATACGGATCAGCGTTCCAAGGACTACGGTAACATCCTCGACCGCTTTCGCCCCGGCCACGCCGACTATACCTATCAGCAGAAGTACGGTGTGCGCGACTACCGTGGAGGTGGACGTTCCTCGGCGCGCGAGACGGCCATGCGCGTGGCCGCCGGTGCCATCGCCAAGAAATATCTGGCGGAGAAGTTTGGTGCCTGCATCCGTGGTTATCTCGCCCAGCTCGGCCCCATCAAGGCCGAGCAGTTCGACTGGGATGAAGTGCCACGCAATCCCTTCTTCTGTCCCGATGCCGCCAGGGTGGCGGAGATGGAGGCCTACATGGATGCCCTGCGCAAAGAGGGCAACTCCATCGGCGCGCGCATCAACGTGGTGGCCAGTGGCATGCCGCCGGGCCTGGGTGAACCGATCTTCGACCGTCTCGATGCCGAGATCGCCCACGCCATGATGAGCATCAACGCGGTGAAGGGCGTGGAGATCGGCGCCGGTTTCGAGTCCGTGACGCAGAAGGGCACCGAGCACCGCGACGAAATCAGCCCCGAGGGCTTCCTCAGCAATCACGCCGGCGGCATCCTTGGTGGCATCTCCACCGGCCAGGACATCACCGTCAGCATCGCCCTCAAGGCCACCTCCAGCCTGCGTCTGCCCGGGCGCAGCGTGAACCTGGCCGGTGAGCCGGTGGAGGTGGTGACCAAGGGCCGCCACGATCCCTGCGTTGGCATCCGCGCCACACCCATCGCCGAGGCCATGCTGGCCATCACCCTGATGGACCACTGGCTACGCCATCGCGCACAGAACGCCGATGTGACCAGCAGCACGCCGATCATCCCCGCCAGCCCGGGTGCCTGAGCCGGGCGGTAACGGCCGGGCAGTCCCTTACTGGCGGCTGTCCGGCTTCTACTTCTTCTATTTTGCCTCCATTGGCGCGCTGATTCCCTACTGGTCGCTGTACCTCAAATCATTGGGCTTCGATGCCCGCGCCATCGGTACCCTGATGGCCCTGATCATGGCCACCAAGATCATCTCGCCCAATATCTGGGGCTGGGTTGCCGACCACACCGGCTACCGCATGCGCATCGTGCGCATCGGCTGCCTGCTGGGAGCGGTTGCCTTTGCCGGGGTATTTTTTGTGGAAGACTACTGGTGGCTGGCCGTGGTGATGATGGTGTTCAGCTTTTTCTGGAATGCCACCCTGCCGCAGTTCGAGGCCACCACGCTCAATCATCTGGGACGAGACAGCCACCGCTACAGCGGCATCCGCCTGTGGGGTTCCATCGGCTTCATCATCGCCGTGGCGGCCCTTGGTCCGGTGCTGGATACGCTGGGGGTGGGCATCCTGCCCATCGTGCTGATACTGCTGTTCGGTGGTATCTGGCTGGCCAGCCTGGCGGTGCCTGAGAGTGCCTCTGCGCATCTTCCGCTGGATCATGAACCCCTGCGCAAGGTGCTGATGCGTCCCGAGGTGGTGGCCCTGCTGGTGGTCTGTTTCCTGCTGCAAGCCAGCCATGGGCCGTATTACACTTTCTACACCATTTATATGGAGGAGCAGGGCTACTCGCGCTCGCTGATCGGTCAGCTATGGGCGCTGGGGGTGATTGCGGAGGTCGGCGTCTTTCTCGTCATGTACCGCCTGGTGCCGCGTTTCGGCCTGCGCCGGCTGCTGCTGGCGAGCCTGTTACTCACCGCCCTGCGCTGGGTGCTGATCGGCGAATTCTCCGACGAGATGGCCGTGGTACTTCTTGCCCAGGGTCTGCATGCGGCCAGCTTTGGTATTTATCACGCGGTGGCGATACAGCTGATTCACCGCTATTTTACCGGCCGCCATCAGGGCAAGGGACAGGCGCTTTACAGCAGCCTGAGCTTTGGCGCCGGTGGTGCGGTGGGCAGCTTTCTCGCCGGCCTGGCTTGGGTCGGTCTGGGCCCGCAAACCACTTATCTGCTGGCCGCGCTGGCGGCCTTGCTGGCCTTCGTCATCGCCTGGCGGTGGATTCATCCGCGGGACGACGTCTCCCTGAGTCCGTGAGTGCAGCCCCTATAGCCGGCAGGAAATCTGTGATGGCGTTCACAGCTTGGGCGATGTGATTGATGTTGTGAAAATTGCCCCTAAAGGGCGGTTGGGGCGGGACGATGAAGTGGGTGGCCTATTGATAAACAGCAGGCCATTTCACACAGGCTCAAGAGGAAACAAACGTGAACGAACGGCGCTATGGACCATCGATTGGCTCACATCTGGGCAAGCCCATTTATGAATTCATCCAGGAACAGGATACCCGCTATGTCTTCGATCGACTGGCGCAGTGCGACACCGAGGGTTGTCCGCTGGATCAGGTGAAAAAGAACGAGTTGTTGTTGAATCCGGGGCTGATCTACAAAAAAGCCTCCTGAGTATTTTCAGCCGGCCGTGGCGGGGTCCACGGCCGGTTTCTCTTCCCTATCACCTCATTTCTGTTATTTTCCGTCTATCTGACTCTTATGCATCGCCTGGGGCGCTGAACGTTTTTCAGGGGCATGTCTCGTTATGCTGGCCTGATTTTTCCGCCGCGGCCCGCCGCACCAGTTCCTCCGCCTCATCGGCCCTCAGCCAGCGCCAGGGCAGGGGGACCAGCGCCGGCACCCTGCGCTGGTAATCTCGATAGACATCGCCGTACTGCTGTACCAGTTTCCTTTCTTCCAGGTGTGAACCAATGACCAGATAGGCCGTCGCCAGGGCGTAAAAGACGCTCTGGTTGAGATACTGGTCCCGGCTCCAGAGGATCAGCAGGGCGAGAAAATACCAGGGATGGCGGACGAAGCGATGAAAGGAAGAGATGCGCAGTGCCCCCGGATCTTCCGCCTGTCGCCGGCGCTCACGCCATTGGCGAAGGCCGATGAAGACCGACATGTCGTAGGCTCGGGTGGCCCAGACGAAACCGGCAAGGGCGAACACAGACAGGGCCATCGCCAGCCAGTGCCACGGTCCTTGCCAAGTCCACAACAGGGGGCCTGGGTCGTGGTGCACCAGCCACAGCAGCGGTAGTAGTAAAATGATCGACAGGGCGTTGAACAGCAGCCGGTAGGCGGGCAGGGCGGTGGGAAAGTGCTGTTTCACAAAATGCTTCACGCGCAGCGAGGCCAGCAGGGAATGCAGAATGAAATAAGCCACACTACCGATGGCGAGGGGGATCAGGGTATTGTTTGCCGCTTCGAACATGGGTGCTACATTAGCAGGATCGTGCCCGGTTATCTGCGGCGGGTGTGTCGTCTACACTAAGAAAGAAACATGTAGGTTGGGCAAAGGAGCGAAGCGACGTGCCCAACGAAATGCATGGAGCTAAAAGTCACTGATGAAAGCGGCCTCCCGGAGATCAATGATGAGTGATGAGCGCGCAGTAGGCATGACGGTCGATGGTAACGAGGCAGCAGCCTACATCGCACACCAGCTCAATGAAATCATCGCCATCTATCCGATTACGCCGGCCTCGCCCATGGGCGAGCATGCCGATGAGTGGTCGGCGGCGGGCCGGCCCAATCTGTGGGGCGCGGTGCCCGAGGTGATCGAGATGCAGAGTGAGGCCGGCGCCGCCGGCGCCGTGCACGGAGCCTTGCAGGCCGGTGCCCTGACCACCACCTTCACCGCCTCGCAGGGCCTGCTGCTGATGCTGCCGAACATGTACAAGATCGCCGGCGAGCTGACGCCGACGGTGTTTCATGTCGCCTCGCGCACCGTGGCCTCGCATGCCCTGTCCATCTTCGGTGACCACAGCGATGTGATGGCGGCGCGCACCACTGGCTTTGCGTTGCTGGTATCAAGCTCGGTGCAGGAGGTAATGGATTTCGCCCTGATTGCGCAGATCGCCACCCTGCGGGGACGCATTCCCGTGCTGCATTTTTTCGACGGTTTTCGCACCTCGCACGAGATCAACAAGATCGAGCCGCTGTCGGTGGAGGTGCTGCGGGAACTTGTCCCTATGGATCACATTCAGACACATCGTGCGCGTGCGCTGTCGCCGGAGCACCCGGTGCTGCGCGGCAGCTCGCAGAATCCCGACGTCTTCTTTCAGGCGCGGGAGACGGTCAATCGCTACTACGACGATTTTCCCGCCATCGTCAGCGATGCTATGCGGCAACTCGGCGAACGGACCGGCCGCTATTACCGCCTGTTCGACTATGTCGGGGATCCTGAGGCGGAGCGGGTGCTGGTGATGATGGGTTCGGGCAGCGCAACGGCCCATGAGACGGTGAGTAATCTGAAAGGCCAGGGGGAAAAGGTCGGTCTGGTGAAGGTGCGTCTGTTCCGTCCCTTCTCGCCGCAGGCCCTGCTAGCGGCGTTGCCGCCCACGGTGCGGCGCATTGCGGTGCTGGATCGTTGCAAGGAACCCGGCGCCGATGGTGAACCCCTGTACAAGGACGTGCAGAGCGCTGTGGCGCGACATGCCGAAACATTCCCCCGGCGCGTAACGATAACGGGTGGGCGTTATGGTCTGGCCTCGAAGGAATTCACCCCGGGCATGGTCAAGGCCGTGCTTGACGAGCTGAAAAAGGCCGAGCCGCAGCATCCCTTCACCATTGGCATCACGGATGATGTCACCCATCTGAGCCTGGACTGGGATCGGCAATTCCGCACCGATGTGCATCTGCAAACCTATCAGGCCGTGTTCTATGGCCTGGGTTCCGACGGCACCGTCAGCGCCAACAAAAACAGCATCACGATCATCGGTGAACAGACGGATCTGCATGCGCAGGGCTATTTCGTCTACGACTCGCGCAAGGCCGGGGCGGTCACTATTTCCCATCTGCGCTTCGGTCCCAACCCCATTCATGCCGCCTATCTGATCGAAGATGGCGACGCCAACTTCGTCGCCTGTCATCAATCCTTTTTCCTGCGGCGTTACCGGATGCTGGACAAGGCCGCCGAGGGGGGCATCTTCCTGCTCAACACCGCTACCCCGGCGGAGCGTGTCTGGAACCAGTTGCCGGCCGCGATGCAGTGCCAGATCATCGAAAAAAAGCTCAGATTCCATGCCATCGACGCCTACCGCATTGCGGAGTCCAACGGCCTCGGACGGCGCATCAACACGGTGATGCAGGCCTGTTTTTTCGCCCTGTCCGAGATCCTGCCGCGCGAGCAGGCCATTGCTGCCATCAAGCAGGGCATCGAAAAAAGTTACCATCGTGCCGGGCAAAAGATCATCGAGGCCAACTTCCGCGCCGTGGACGAGACCCTGGCGTCGCTGCATGCCATCGCCGTGCCCGACGAAGCGCCCGTGGAAGCGGTGGGCGATGCCCACGAACCGGCCGGCGACCTGCCCGAGTTCGTGCGCACGGTCACCCTGCCGTTGCTGCGCGAGGAGGGCGACCGGCTGCCGGTGAGCGCGCTGCCCAGCGATGGCACCTTTCCCGTCGGCACCGCCGCCTTCGAGAAGCGCAACCTGGCGCCGGAGATCCCCATCTTCGAGCCGGACATCTGCACCCAGTGCGGCAAGTGCCCCTTCGTCTGCCCGCATGCGGCGATCCGCAGCAAGGTGTTTCCACCCGAATGGCTCGAACGCGCGCCGGCCGGTTTCCGCGCCGCGCCGGTGCGCGGCAAGGATTATCCCGAGGGCTGGTACATGAGCTACCAGGTCGCGCCCGAGGACTGCACCGGCTGCACCCTGTGTGTGGACATCTGTCCCATTCGTGACAAGGAAAAGCCCGGGCGCAAGGCGCTCAACATGGTCCCCCACGCGCAGTTTCTGGAACAGGAGCGCGAATACTGGGCCTTTTTCCTCCAGCTGCCGGAATACGACCGCCGCCGGGTGAAGGTGACCACGATCCCCCAGTCCATGCATCTCCAGCCCCTGTTCGAATTCTCCAGCGCCTGCGTGGGCTGTGGCGAAACCTCCTACATCCGCCTTGCCACGCAATTGTTCGGCGATCGCATGATCGTCGCCAACGCCACCGGCTGCTCCTCCATCTATGGCGGCAACCTGCCGGTCACGCCATGGACCAAGACCCGCGAGGGCCGTGGTCCGGCCTGGAACAACTCCCTGTTCGAGGATAACGCCGAATTCGGCTTCGGCATCCGTGCCGCCGTGGATCAGAAACGGGCCCACGCCGTCGTGCTGCTGAAGCGTCTGGCGTCGGTGGTGGGAAAAGAACGGGTCGAGGCGATCCTGCAGGCCGACGAACACAGCGAGGCGGGTATTTTCGAACAGCGCGAACGCGTGGCGCAGGCAATGGCCAAACTGGAAAAAGAGGCTGCGCCGGAGGCGCGCGCGCTGCGGGAACTGTCTGAATACCTGTGCCGCAAGAGCGTGTGGATCATCGGCGGCGACGGCTGGGCCTACGACATCGGCTTCGGCGGCCTCGACCACGTGCTGGCCTCGGGGCGCGACGTCAATGTGCTGGTATTGGACACCGAGGTCTATTCCAACACCGGTGGCCAGACCTCCAAGGCCACGCCGCGCGGCGCGGTGGCCAAGTTCTCCAGCGCTGGCAAGCCGACGGCGAAAAAAGACCTGGCGCGCTTCGCCATCGATTACGGCAATGTCTACGTGGCGCAGGTGGCCTATGGCGCCAAGGACGTGCACACCCTGCGTGCCTTTTTAGAGGCGGAATCCTATCCGGGGCCGTCGCTGATCATCGCCTATTCACCCTGCATCGAGCACGGCGTCGATCTGGCGCACAATCACCGCCAGCAGCACCTGGCTGTCGACAGTGGCCACTGGCCGCTGTTCCGCTACGACCCCCGCCGTGCGGAGGAGGGGAAGAATCCCTTCCGTCTCGACTCCAAGCCACCCTCGATCCCATTCCGCGACTATGCCCTGACCGAGAGACGCTTCGCCGCCCTGATGCGTAGCCATCCGCAGCGGGCCGAAGAATTGCTGCGGCTGTCGCAAGAGGATGTGGAGAGGGAGTTCCGCCATTACCAGCGCCTGGCGGAGGGGGGCTGCGAGTAGGTTTCTGTTTCTCGCCAAGGGCCGGGAACGCCAGGAATGCATATCTCTCGTGATACGGAGGGCCGCACAGTCATCGGTAGTATCATCCACTATTTTTTGTTATACCAAAGGCTGGTGTAATGAGAGGACGCGAGAATAAGCCGTAGGAGCGGGCCATGCCCGCGATAGCTTTGCATTTCCCTTGCAGGGCTTGTTGATTTCAACAGTGTGGGAGCGGCTTCAGCCGCGAAGAATTGTCCAGGCTTTTTCGCGGCTGAAGCCGCTCCCACAGATTTATTGTTTTTTCCTCCATCCATCGCGGGCATGGCCCGCTCCCCGCAAAGTCGTGGTGAATTTGTGGGAACGGCTTTAGCCGTGAATAAAACCAGCCCTGCATTCGCGGCTGAAGCCGCTCCCACAATGCAAGAAATACTTCCTTGGATCGCTCCCACAAGATGAGAAATATTTCGTTGGCCCGCTGAAGGCTGGTCTATTCCTCTACCCTACAGCGCTGGATCGGTGATTTGCCGCTGGGGTTCAACAGCCTCTCGACCTTTTGCAACAACAGATCGGCCCGCACCGGCTTGTCGATGAAGGCATCGATGGGCAGGAAGTCCTCGCTGATATCGTTTTCTGAAATACTGAAGGGGAATTTCGTACTGCGGTTGATGCCGGAGAGTATAAGAATGGGGATTCGACACAGGTGGGGATCTTGCGTCAGCCTGCGCGCCGCCTTGATGCCCGCCTGGGGGTCATCGGGAAAGTGAATGTCGAGGATGATGAGGTCGGGGGCGATCTCGCGAGCGACGTCGTCAAGCCCCGCCGTCTGCTGGCGGGATTCGATGTGATGACCCGCCGCTCGCAGGATGTTCGTGACCTGCTCGATGATGGTGGGGTCGTCGTCGACGATCAGTATCTTTGCCATGACTCACACCTCCTGTGGGATGCGTTTGCGCAGCGTATCGATGTTTTGTTGCAGGGCTTCCAGCAGCCAAGGCAGATGCGCCTGCATTGGCTTGCTCAATCCACTATTCAAGGATAGGCAGGATTCCAGTTGAAAGGGCTGGACGCCGAAGATATGCACGGGCGTATTGAGCCCCAGTTCTCTCGCGATGCCCAGCGCCTCGGCCAGACCCAGGCCGTGGGTGGAGATGTTGCGGCTGTGATGTTTCAGTACGGCATCGGTGTTTGGCATCACGGCAAAGCAGCGCCATTCGCCGCCGGGCAGCCCCATCTCGGCGCAGTCCACGATCAACAGCGGGCCTGCGTTTTCCAGCAGAAGATGGACGAGGGTCAGCGCATCGGCATTCTCCCACTGCACATAATTTACCGCCCCTGGAAGCTTGCCGAGTGACTCCACCAGCCACAGGCCGATGGCATCGTCGGTGGAGTGGCGGCTGCCGACGCCGGCCACGGTGAGGGACGAGGCGCTCAATCGATGAACTCCACGTCCAGCATGTGCACGGAGCAGGAGATGCAGGGGTCGTAGGCGCGCAGCAACATTTCCAGGTGCAGGGTCAGCTCGTCGCGTGACATTTCCGCCACCATGTGAGGTGCAAAGGCCTTCATGTCGCGTTCGATGTTGTTGATGTTCTGGCTGGTGGGGATGACGGCGTTGGCGCCACAGCAGCGGCCTTCGTCATCAAAACGGTGCTCGTGAAACAGCAGCCCACGGGGCACTTCGATACCGCCGACACCCTGGCCGGGGCCGGGCGTGTAACTGATGTCTTCCTTTACCAACCCTTCGTTCAGCACCTGCTCCAACATCGCCAGACTGTTGTGTGCGCAGTGGACGATTTCCACCACCTGCGCCACGTTGTTCATGTAGGGGTTGTAGCAGGGGACGCGCAGGCCGAGCGTGTCGGCGGCCTGCTGCGCCGCCGGGTGTAGCTGATCGTAGTTATTGTTGACCCGCGCCAGGGCGCCGACCATGTATGATTCGCGGTGCCAGCGCGCCCACTTGGCGGTGGAGTGGGGCACGGTGAATTCGTTGGTGATGTTGAGGTAATCGTGCACCGGGGCGGTCATTCCGGTATCAGAACTGTAGACATCGCCATCGTAAAGGGCATATTCATCCGGGTGCTTGAGCGAGACGTATTCGGTCTCACGCTCGAAGTTCGGCATCTTCAGGGAGGTGACGATGCCGACGGTGGCATCGAGATCCGGCAGCGCCGCCAGCAGATGGTCACGGATGCCCTCGAGGGCATCGAGATCCGGCAGCTTGCGCCAGCCACGCAGGGTATTGGACATGGGGTGCAGGGCGCGGCCACCGATGACGGTGGTAAATTCATTGGCCAGATGTTTCAGCTTCAAGGCGCGTTTGACCACCTCGGGATGGGTCTTGATCAGCGGCAGTACGCTGGGCACGCCAACGTAGTCCGGTATGGCGAGGAAATAGACGTGCAGCAGATGGCTTTGCAGGAATTGTGATTCATTGAGCAGCTTGCGCAGCCGCCGACTCTGCGCGCTGACCGTCAGGCCGAGGGCAGCCTCCACGGCCTTGCTGGCCGCCAGTTGATGGCCGACACAGCAGATGCCGCAGATGCGCCCGACGATCCACGGGATCTCGTGCGGCAGCATGCCCTGGGTGAAGCTCTCGAAAAAGCGATGCGCCTCGACGATGGACAGTTTTAGCTCCTCGACCTTACCGTTGCGCGTGGAGACCTTGATGGAGCCGTGGCCCTCGACACGGGTGACGTGATCCACCCGGATGGTGTAGGTCTTGCCGCCCGGGTTTGTCTTTTCGCTCATGGTTTTTTGCTCAAGGCTGCACTTTTCGTGGTGGCATGTCCGCGCTGCAAAACAGGCGGTAGCGGTTGTCGATGTCGGCGTCGTCGAGTCCGTATTCTCTCACAGCCGTGCACGATGTGAATCAAGATTGGCATTGGACAGCAGGCCATGACAGCCGCTGCAGCGGTAGCCGGAGTATAGGACGAATTAACGTTCTTTTCCCTGTAACTCATGCCCATCGAGAAATCGCTGCCACTGCTTATCAGCCTGATCACATCGGAATCTTGCCTGAATCTGCCATGCTGACCTGAAAGTATCCCGGTCTTTTGTCCTTTCCCCAGCCAATCTCTGTCTCCAGACCAATTGATACCCTCGGCAACTGCTCTTGGGTCGCCTACCAAAAGTAGGTTCTTTAAGAAAAACGTCTACTGTTGGTGAACACCCGTTTGAGCCGCTGGACCCCGGCTATGGCTGCATGACGTTGAACAGGCGTTTTCTCATCTTGGCCATCCGATCCTTTGGGTTTGCTATCTTTGCCCTGCTTCGCTGGCGTTATCCGTGCTCGGTGCTTGCTGTTGGGCGCGATACGCCATGGAAATGAGCCAGGTTGGCTCGTGGCTTGAGCACCAGGGCGACCAGCTTGGCGATGAAGTCAACAGGGCAAACACCGCGCCTCAGTGGCGCCCGCCTAACGGGGTGAAGGCAAAAAGCCCAAAGCGTCAGATGAACCGTAAACGCCGCAGGGATATTCAAATTATTTTCCAGGCCCCTATTCATCGCCCGATCCGCGCATGCGCGTGGGCGAAATTATCGAAGAAGGGATGGAGGCATTCGGCGTTGGGAAAAACAGAAGTGAGCATCATGAAAGGGTTGAGGGGATCTGGCCTGAAAGAAAAAAGGATGCCTACAGCTGGGCGGGTGCAGATTCTTTTCTGCCTCTGCCCCTTGACGCCTGCACCCTTTGATTTCCGCCTACATAATAAACTCGGCCGCAAGCGACCGAGTTTTAAAAGCCCAAAAGCTGGATAGTATCAACTGGGGCGCGTCCTAGTCACACTATCCAGCTCGGGGGCAAGCCCCGAGATTTACGCTACGCGGTTAAAATTCATGCGGTGGTTCTGATGTCGCCCTTAAATGGCATAAGAGAAGATCGCGCCTCGCCAGGATTCCTACCATTTTGGAATTCCTAACCACAGGAACCCTTGTCAGATGTTTCTCCTCCAGTAGATTGATGATATCCATTATCGGAGTGTCTTCCGTCACTGTCGTCGGATTTTCCGCCATAATATCTTCTATCTTGGTCTTGTTTTCATCCTTTTTATCCAGCAGGACTTTAAGAAGATCATGTTCATTTATAATCCCAACGAGATTCTCACTCGAATCGATGACTGGCAGACTGCCGTATCCCCCATTCACCAGGATCAAAGCGGCTTCTCGCCAAGAAGTTGCGGGATAGCAGTAACTCACACTGTTTTCCATGACTTGGCAGGCCTTTATTTCATCCACTTCCTCTCCACCCAACATAAATTCACATCTTTTCATTTGCTTGGCTCCTTAAGTCATTTTTCCGGGTATGCAGAGTATAGGACGAATTGACGCCCCTTTCCCTGTAACTCATGCCCATCGAGAAATCGCTGCCACTGCTTTTCCGCCTGATTACATCGGAATCTTGCCCGAATCTGCCACGCTGACCTGAAAGTGTCCCGGTCTTTTGTCCTTTTCCCAGCCAATTCCTGTCTCCAGAGCAATCGATACTCTCGGCTGATTCGTGCTCATGACTGTGCATCCAAGGCTTCGACGTCGGCACTGCAGAACAGGCGATAGCGATTGTTGATCTCGGCCTCGCTGAGACCTCGTTCGCTTAGCAGTGCGCGATGCGAATGGAGATTGGCATCGGGCAGCAGGCCGCGACAGCCGTCGCAGCGGTAGCCGCCATAGATCGGAAGAGCACACGTCTGAACTCCAGTCACACTGATATATCTCGTATGCCGTCTTCTGCTTGAAAAAAAAAAAAAAAATACAACCAGACCACACGATCACA
>CAJVYS010000078.1 GCA_913009875.1 uncultured Gammaproteobacteria bacterium
CAATGCCAGCATCAGTGGTGAAACCACCGCCGGCGGACTCAGCCGCCTCGGGCCAGCACTGGCGCGGCATCAACCGGCCATCGTCATCATCGAGCTGGGCGCCAACGACGGCCTGCGCGGCCTGCCATTGGCGCAGATGCGCAGCAACCTGCAAAAAATGATTGTCGATGCAAAGAATCAGGGCGCCCGTGTGCTACTGATCGGTATGCGCCTACCGCCCAACTACGGGCCGCGCTACACGCGCCTCTTTCAAAACATCTATTTGGAGTTGGCGAAAGAAAACGGTATCGCCGTGCTACCGTTTCTGCTGGAGAGGGTCTCCGAGAGACGCGAATGGATGCAGGCCGACAACCTGCACCCAACCGCTGCTGCCCAGCCGGGATTACTGGAAAATGTCTGGCCGGCCCTGCTGCCACTGTTGAAGAAATAATCCCGTAAGGTGGCAATGCCCATCCTACTTGACGGAAAGAACGTAGGTTGGGCAAAGGAGCGTCAGCGACGTGCCCAACGGGATACTGGGCTCTCGTCATTCCGGCTTTCTCCGGAATAACGAATTGATCGGGTCTTCCTCAAATTTGAGCTATTGGGTTCTTAATTTGGTACACCTGAATTGTTGGGGTTCGTTCCTCGGCTTTGGCATCCTGCGTCGCCCTACCTCCTGCATCCATGCAGTCGTCACCCCAACCTTGCTGCTGAAAAAGTAACCCCTTGTATCTCCCTCGTCATCCCGGCCTGCGCCGGGATGACGAATTAATCAAATCCGTAGGGTGGGCACCGCCCACCGATGCAGACTTCCAACATTCGCGGAAATGGTGGGCAATGCCCACCCTTGACCATTAACTTCCGGCAACCGCAATGAACTATCCTACAGCCGAGGAAAGAATCAGAGCGAAAGTATCTTCAACACCGGCTCACTGAGCCTCGGATCGTCACGAAACCCGGAGACCACCAGCACGGTGTGGCCCGGTTTGGTGAGGCCGCAATAGGGATTGATATCAGCACAGAGCTTGCGCCAGTCTTCGATGGCGGGGCGTTCGCGATACACAGGGACGATGCCCCAGTGCAGTGACAGGCGGCGGCAAATCGCAGCAAGATCACAGACACCCACCATCGGTGCAATGGCGCGATGGGCGGCGAGCACGCGGGCAGTGGTGCCTGTGCCGGTGGGGATGATCATGGCCTGCAACTTGAGGTCGCTGGATAGCATCTGCGCGGCATGGGCGATGGCCTCGCGAGTGCTGTAGTCGCTCTTGCGGCGATTGCCGAAGACGACGCTGCCGAAGCGCCCCTCCTGCCATTGATGGCGCTCTGTTTCACGCAGCACGCGGTCCATGGTCTGCACCGCTTGCAGCGGATATTGTCCACTGGCGGTTTCGGCGGACAGCATCACGGCGTCGGCGCCGGTCTCGGCGGCGTTGGCCACGTCGCCCACTTCGGCGCGCGTGGGACGCGAGTGGCTGATCATGGATTCCAACATCTGCGTGGCGACGATCACCGGCACATGGGTGCGGCGAGCCTTGTTGATCAACTCACGCTGGATCAACGGCACCTTTTCCGCCGGCAGTTCGATACCCAGATCACCGCGCGCCACCATGATGCCGTAGGACTGGGCGAGTATCTCATCGATATTCGCCACCGCCTCCGGCCGCTCGATCTTGCTGACCACGGGGATTTCACCACCGTTGCGTTTCATGAAGCGCTGCAACCGTGCCACGTCGCCGGCGCTGCGCACAAAACTCAGCGCCACGAAGTCGGCCTGCAGTTCCATCGCCAGCAGTGCATCCACCTTGTCTTTTTCGGTAAATGCCGGCGTCGATACCGTGGAATCCGGCAGATTCATGCCTTTGTGGTCCTTGAGCGGACCGCCGTGCACCACGCGGCACGACACCTCGGTGCCCTTTATCGAAAGCACTACCAGCTCCAGGTTGCCATCATCCAGCAGGATGCGTTCACCCTTTTTCACGTCCTTGTGCAGCTTGCGGTATTGCGAGGGAATCAGTCCTTTTTCGCCCAGCACATTGCGACTGGTGACGACGACCCTATCCCCGCTAGCAAGATTGATCATGCCATCACGAAAACGGCCGATGCGGATCTTCGG
The DNA here is from genome assembly GCA_913009875.1 of uncultured Gammaproteobacteria bacterium. GTDB lineage: Bacteria > Pseudomonadota > Gammaproteobacteria > SZUA-152 > SZUA-152 > DRQN01. The sequence goes on from CAJVYS010000078.1 coordinate 2,099, forward strand.
CCCGCACAGATCCATGAGTATCGCCACATGATAGCCCGACTGTTCAGCAATGCTGCGCACCCGCGCGAACAGTACCCGATGTCCGTCATGATCGCCGTGCGACATGTTCAGGCGCACCACATTGACGCCCGCCTTGAGCAGACGCCGGATGGCTGTTACCGAATGGCTTGCCGGGCCCAGGGTGGCAATAATTTTGGTACGTCGCCACCGCAAGGCGTTCTTTTCATAGTCTATCGTGGACATCTCATCCTCCAGGCAACGTTCACCCCATCGAGCCATATTTCGATCACTGTCATTGCGTCTACCAGCGGCAGACGGCGAACCTGCTTGAGACATGTCCACAAGGAAAACAGAGTGGGAGAATCAACGACCGCTCTGACAGTTGGCAGCATTTTTGATTGATGTAGCGGCCGCATGTGTCGAAATATTTTACACCGGGAAAACCACCAAGCCACATCTCCTTGTTTACTATAAGGAATATATTCTGGCGTGATGTATGCATCATCAGTGTGACCCAAGGATGGTTTTTTCTGCAAACTTGAAGTGGAGGACACATCATCATGATTTCCAAAGTTCATAAATTTGCGTTTGTTGCGATACTGGCCGCACCCATGCTCTTGGTCGCCTCCCCCGCTTTAGCAACCACCATCAGCCTAGCGGGCACCGTCCGAGACATGAGCAGCAGCCACCCCGACTTCCAGTCCTTCTGCTGCGGCGTCGTAACCGGCATGGTAGGCAGCACTCTGGGAGCCGATGGCACACCGACATATGTAGGTGGTGCACACATGTCCAATGCCAGCAACTTCTCTGACTGGTATTCCACTGGCGGTAATCATCAGGGCGAGCAGGCGCTGAGTATTTCGCTCGACAATACCATCACTGCAGATCCTAACGTCTACACCTTTATCGCCAATGACAGCTCACCCGGCGGCGGGTTCTTCCCCATCGACGGCCAGTTGGGCAACGAGTGGAACTCGGGCAGCGGGGGCTCACACAACTTTCACTTCACCTACCGCATCAATAGTGCATTTACCTATCAGGGTGGCGAGCAATTCTCCTTCGTTGGAGATGACGATCTTTGGGTCTTTATCAATGACCAGTTAGTGATCGATCTCGGCGGCGTGCACGGCGCCGCATCAGCCAGCGTCGATTTGGACACACTGGGCCTGACCTCAGGTAACGACTACAGCTTTAATCTATTCTTCGCCGAACGGCATACCACCCAGTCCAATCTGCGAATCGATACCTCGATACTTTTCCATTCTGTCCCAGAACCCGCAAGCCTTGCGCTGATGGGGATCGGGTTGATCGGCTTGGGCTTGGGCCGGCAACGTAAACTGCGTAAATAACATCCTCAAGGGATTGTCTGAAAAACCCGCCGCAAGGCGGGTTTTTTACTGACGGTTTGCTGGCTATCTGCACAAGATTCCCTGCGTAAAGCATAGACTGATAGAGTAGCCATGCCCGCGATAATTGGTGGAAAAATCATAAATCTGTGGGAGCGGCTTCAGCCGCGAATGAAACCAGCCTCCTTCGCGGCTGAAGCCGCCCCCACAATTTTCTCAGCAATAGCGCCTGCAGCAAAGGACAAAACCATCGCGGGCATGACCCGCTCCTACACTTTCGGGACGCCTACAGAAGATATTTCAGATACAGATCGGCCATGGCCAAATCTTCGGGATGGGTGATCTTGATGTTATCGGCGTGGCCCTCCACCAGCAGGGGGGCCTGCCCGGCCCGTTCCATGGCGGAGGCTTCATCGGTGACCAGAGCATTGGCAGCCAGTGCCTGTTGCAAGGCATCGCGCAGCGGGCCGAGACGAAACATCTGCGGGGTCTGCGCGTGCCAAAGCCGGTTACGATCCACGGTCTCCAGCACATTCTGCACAGCGTCTGCACGCTTGAGGGTGTCCTTTACCGGTACCGCCAGCAAACCGCCCACCGGATGCGCTGCACAACGGTGAATCAGTTCATCGATGTCCTCGCTGCGCAGGCAGGGGCGCGCGGCATCGTGCACCAGCACCCAATCCTGGTCAGCCGCCCGTGCAGAGAGTGTTTGCAGGGCATTCAGCACGGAATGACAACGCTCGTCACCACCCTCGGCAACCCACAGTGGTTTGTCCGTTTCGATCTTTATTTCCGGCCACCAACCGTCATCACTGGAAATAGCGACCACGGCACCGCCGATACATGAATGGGCCAACAGGCGCTGCAGAGTGTACTCGATGACGGTTTTCCCCAGCAGGGGCAGATATTGCTTGGGCCGGTCGGCCTGCATACGGACACCGACGCCGGCGGCCGGAATAACGGCCCAGCAGCGAGGCTGCTCGGCATTTTTTCGGCAGTCAGTCACGGTAGCGAATGACCGCTAGGCTTGTCACGGTGATCAATCGACCACCTGAAAGAAGGTCTCGCCTTCTTTGATCATGCCCAGTTCGCGGCGGGCGCGTTCTTCGATGGCATCGACGCCCTGCTTGAGATCGGCGACTTCCGCCGCCAGGGCCTGGTTACGTTCGAGCAGTTGCGCGTTTTCCGCACCCTGCACCGCAATGGCACGATCCAGCTTCCAGACCTCCATCATGCTGCCCTCACCGAACCAGAGTTTGTACTGCAACAGTACAAACAGCACGGCGAGGGCGGCAATGATGGTTTTCACCTCAATTTACACCATCAAGCACGCTTGAAGGCGGCCAAGCCGGGATAAGTGGCGGCGTCACCCAACTCCTCGGCAATACGTAGCAGCTGATTGTACTTGGCGATGCGATCCGAGCGCGACAGGGAGCCGGTCTTGATCTGGCCGGTGGTCGTCGCCACGGCCAGGTCGGCGATGGTGGCGTCCTCGGTTTCGCCGGAGCGATGCGACATCACGGCGGTGTAGCCGGCGGCCTTGGCCATGTCGATGGCGGCGAAGGTTTCCGTCAAGGTGCCGATCTGGTTGACCTTGATGAGGATGGAGTTGGCGATATTGCTATCGATGCCGCGCTTGAGAATCTTGGTGTTGGTGACGAACAGGTCGTCGCCGACTAACTGGATTCGGTTACCCAGCTTTTCGCTCATGATCGCCCAGCCATCCCAGTCACTTTCGTCCAGACCGTCTTCAATGGAGAGGATGGGATACTTGTCCACCCAGCTGGCCAGTACGTCGACGAACTCGGCCGCCGTTAGCGATTTGCCTTCGGAGGTCAACTCGTACTTGCCGTCCTTGTAGAACTCGGAGGCGGCGGCGTCGATGGCGATATAAATGTCTTTGCCCGGCACATAACCGGCGGCCTCGATGGCCTCAATGATGACTTCCAGCGCGGCCTCATTGGAGGGCAGGTCCGGGGCGAAACCGCCCTCGTCGCCGACGGCGGTGTTCAGACCACGGTCATGCAGCACCTTCTTCAGGGCGTGGAAGACTTCGGCGCCGTAGCGGATGGCCTCGGCGATATTCGGTGCGCCCACGGGCTGAATCATGAATTCCTGCAGGTCGACGCTGTTGTCGGCGTGCGAGCCACCATTGATGATGTTCATCATCGGCACCGGCATCACCGTGGCATCGTCGCCGCCGAGGTAGCGGTACAGGGGCAGGCCGACCTCGATGGCGGCAGCCTTGGCAGCGGCCATGGAGACACCGAGGATGGCATTGGCGCCCAGACGCTCCTTGTTTTCGGTGCCGTCGAGATCGATCATCAACTGATCAACGGCAGCCTGATCCGAGGCATCCTTGCCCAGCAGGGCATCGCGAATTTCGCCATTGACGTTGGCCACGGCCTTCAGCACGCCCTTGCCCAGGTAACGGGACGTGTCGCCGTCACGCAGCTCGATGGCCTCGCGCGAACCGGTGGAGGCACCGGAGGGCACGGCGGCACGGCCCATGGCACCGGACGCCAGGGTAACGTCCACTTCAACGGTGGGATTACCGCGCGAGTCGATGATTTCACGGGCGTGGATGTTGGTGATTTTTGCGGTCATTGTGGCTCCGGCATTTCCTGGTTAGAAGTTGGTTGATTCAGCGGGTGGCATTGCCCCACCCTGTTAGTTGTTTGTTTGGCGTCGAAAATAACGCAAAGGACGCAGAGGCGCAGAGAACACAAAGGATTTGATATATAAAACTCTGCGTCCTTTGCGTTGATATCACGTTGTCAATAATGGCCGCTGATGTCGGGGTTCGTTCCTCGGCTTTGGCATCCTGCGCCGCCCTACCTCCTGCATGGCCCAGGCCAGCCTCTCGACCGGTTCCCGGTCTCACCTTCTCCATGCAGTCGTCACCCCAACCTACGCGGGATCGTGCGCGAAGCCGCGCGACTTCACCGCGTCGTCCAGCGCCTTGAGCATTTCCAGCAGACTTTCCATTTCGCCCAGCGGCCAGGCATTGGGGCCGTCACTCAGCGCCTTGGACGGATCAGGGTGTGTCTCCATGAACAGCCCGGAGACACCCGCCGCCACCGCAGCGCGTGCCAGCACCGGCACGAACTGGCTCTGTCCGCCAGAGGTCGTGCCCTGCCCGCCCGGCTGCTGCACGGAATGGGTGGCGTCGAACACCACCGGGCAACCGGTCTCGCGCATGATCACCAGGCCACGCATGTCGGAGATCAGAGTATTATAGCCGAAGGATACGCCACGTTCGCAGACCATGATCTGCTCATTGCCCACCTCGCGCGCCTTATCGACCACGTTCTGCATGTCCCAGGGGGCGAGGAACTGGCCCTTCTTGATGTTCACCGGCAGACCGGTGCGCGCCACGTTCTGGATGAAATTGGTCTGTCGGCAGAGGAAGGCCGGAGTCTGCAACACGTCCACTACGTCGGCGACTTCATTCAGCGGCGTGTCTTCGTGCACGTCGGTGATCACCGCCACGCCGATCTCGTCCTTCACCTTCTGCAGGATGCGCAGACCTTCCTCGACACCCGGGCCACGATAACTGGAAGTGGATGACCGGTTGGCCTTATCGAAGGACGACTTGTAAATGAACGGAATGCCCAGTCGTGCGGTCATTTCCTTCAGTTGCCCGGCGGTATCCATGGCCAGCTGTTCGCTTTCGATAACACAGGGTCCGGCGATCACAAACAGGGGCCGGTCCAGGCCGACATCAAATCCGCATAATTTCATTTTTCGCCATGCTCCCTTGCTGCCTGCACAAAACCGCTGAACAGCGGGTGACCGCCGCGCGGTGTGGAAGTGAATTCCGGATGGAACTGGCAGGCGATGAACCAGGGGTGATCCGCCAGCTCCACGACTTCGACCAGGCTGCCGTCGGCAGAACGGCCGGAGATCACCAGTCCGGCCTCGGTGAGCCGGTCCAGATAGGTGTTATTGAATTCATAGCGATGACGGTGACGCTCAACGATGCGCTCCTTGCCGTACATCGCGCGTGCCCTGGAACCTTCGGCCAGCATGCATTCCTGACCACCGAGACGCATGGTGCCACCCAGGTCGGAGTCCTCGCTGCGGCGCTCCACGTCACCTTCGGCGGTCGTCCACTCGGTAATCAGGCCAATCACCGGGTGCGGCGTGTCCTTGTCGAACTCGGTGCTGTGCGCACCTTCGAGGCCGGCCACGTTACGCGCGAACTCGATCACCGCCACCTGCATACCGAGGCAGATGCCGAGATACGGCACCTTGTTCTCGCGCGCATACTGCACGGTGCGAATCTTGCCTTCCACACCGCGTTCACCAAAACCGCCCGGTACCAGAATCGCATCCACGTCTTCCAGTACACCGGTACCGTTACGCTCGATGTCCTCGGAATCAATGTAGCGGATCTTCACCTTGGTGCGAGTATGTAAGCCGGCGTGAATCAGCGATTCAGACAGTGACTTGTAGGCCTCGGTGAGGTCCATGTACTTGCCCACCATGGCCACCGTGGCTTCGCCGGTCGGGTTGGTCAGCGCCTCCACCACCGACCGCCACTCGGACAGGTCGGCCGGCGGCGCGTCGATGTGCAGCTTTTCCACCACGATCTGATCCAGCTTCTGCGCATGCAGCAACAGGGGGATCTGGTAGATAGTCGACGCATCCACGGCAGACACTACGGCGCGTTCTTCCACATTGGTGAACAGAGAAATCTTGCGTCGCTCAGCGGCCGGCACCTCACGGTCGGCACGGCACAACAACACGTCCGGCTGGACACCGATGGAACGCAGCTCTTTCACCGAGTGCTGGGTGGGCTTGGTCTTCAGCTCGCCGGCGGTGGGGATGTATGGCAGCAGGGTGAGATGCATGAACAGGGTGTTGTCGCGTCCCAGCTCCACGCCCAGCTGGCGGATGGCCTCCAGAAACGGCAGCGACTCGATGTCGCCCACGGTGCCGCCGATCTCGATCATGGCGACATCCATCCCTTCGCCACATTCGAGGATACGGCGCTTGATCTCGTCGGTGATGTGGGGGATCACCTGCACCGTACCGCCGAGATAATCACCCCGGCGCTCCTTGCGAATCACGTCCGAATAAATGCGCCCGGTGGTGTAATTGTTGCGCTGGGTCATGGTGGTGTTGACGAAGCGTTCATAATGGCCCAGGTCGAGATCGGTCTCGGCGCCGTCGTCGGTGACATACACCTCGCCATGCTGGAAGGGGCTCATGGTGCCCGGATCCACATTGATATAGGGATCCAGCTTCATCAGGGTTACTTTGAGGCCGCGTGCTTCAAGAATGGCGGCCAGCGAGGCGGAGGCGATGCCCTTGCCCAGAGAGGACACGACACCGCCTGTCACGAACACAAATTTGGTCATTGAGGGGCCGGAATTGTTGTTGAATCAGTGGATTCTGGAAGGGTCGAAAGGGTAGCAGAACGGCATGAATTGCTCAATGGCGGTCAGCCGGAAGCGTGTGTCCGAACACCGCGCTTCCACCCTCTGTTCGACGGCAGACCATCTGAACAAAACCACACGTTTAAAGGGAGAAAGAAGCCCTGGTTGACCTGATTAAGTGCCTAATTTAGTATCCGAACGACATAATCATATAAACAGCCAACATATTGGCGATTTACTGAGGGGAATCACGATGGAACTGAGTATTGGACTTTGGATTGGACTATTTGTGCTGGCAGCCCTGGGCATATTCACTGGATAAAGCTGTGGTTTTTTGCCCGTAAAGGGAAACACCACATAAAAAGGCTGGAATAATACAATTTATTCCGGCCTTTTTGTTGCCCGTATTTTTTTGTTGTCATCGTCACGCCAGAAATCACCGTCCGCGAGGCCAACTCTCTCCCATTCCCCCATCCTTCGTCACTCCTCACGCCGCAGCATAACCAGACATTCCACATGCCAGGTCTGTGGAAAAAAATCGTAGGGCTGCAGCCACAGGCCTTCAACGCCGGCCTGTTGCAGGGCCTGCACGGTGTCGGCATCGAGCCAGACATTCGCGCCATGGCATCAACGCGCCGGCCAGCCAGTCGACCTTCTGTGTCTCGCTGGCCTGTGCCGACAGGTCGCGATGGGCACAGCCGTTACAGCCCGCCCGGCAGCCCGTAGCCCGTGTTGCCACTAGTACTCCATCAAGTTTATATTGATGGAGTACTAGTATGTTTTTGCTTACTCTATCCGCGCCTTGCGCATCATTTCTTCGCGGTCGCGGCGCGGCTGACGTGAGCCATCCGCGGCCTCCTCCCAGATTTCCTCGCGCATGAACCGAACCACAATGGCCTTGCCGGCCACCTGCCGGCGCAGCTTGCGCAGCACTTCCAGCACCTTGTCCTGTTCTTCGCGTTCGGTGACACCATAGATGGTGATCACCAGCCGCCGCGGCTGCGCCTCACCCATCACCGCAGGACGATCCTGAAATTTCTCCTGCACGGGAAAATCATAGCGTTCGATCAGCGTGTCGACGATCTGCTGCACGTCGCGCCGATCCTGATCCGAGGTATCCCAACTGGAGGAAAAGGCCAGCAACAGCATCATGGAAATCGCAAAGGCCACCAGGGCATATTCACCCAGGTGCGGCTTGATGCCGTGTTTGTAGCGCAAGTAGGCCCACACCAGAATGCTGATGGGAAAGACCACATAAACGAGAATAACCAGCAACGCCTGAACCATGATGCAGCACCTTGTTTAGTACGATAAAAAGTTCTATAAAAAAATGCCGTGGCCTGAAAAAGAAATCAGCCGGAAAGCCCCGCCAGCAGTTCACGCAACAACGGCACATCGAGGCCGGCACTGTCGGCATTTTCAACCGCTCACGCCATACCGCCGGCATGTCTTTCAGCACCGCCTGCAGGTCGCCCTCGCCGACGGCGACCAACACCGCCTCGGGGGCTGCAATATCCCTGGCGGCTGCGTTCATATCCCCATTGCGCATCAGCGGAAATAACGGATTCCCGTCGCGCAACAAGCCACGCGCGAACACGCCACCCATTTCACCCGCACCAATGATTACGATGGGTGTCTTCATGTTTATGTCCTCAGCTGAGTATTTATTATTCTGTCAGCGAATGTCCCAATGGCTAAAGCCGGTGACTTCGGCTCACGGCAAGGCCGCCATTGTACAGGAAACGGATGCAGGCCCGGTCACTCCGTCATGGGCATCCTTGCGTAAACGAAACAGCGGGATGCCAATGACGGACTGCGCGGTAAGTCCTTCGAACAAACATCTGACATCGGCCGCCGAAGGCAAAAACCTGGCTGCGGTGAAGAATTCCGGCGCCTTGCCGCTAATGCTGGGACTATGCTGCCGTTGACGGATTTTTCAAGGACTTCCGCATGAAGCTGACAGACTCGACGCCCGGGCACCGGGACGCCCATCGCCATTTTTCACGACTGGCCCTGCTGCTGGCGTTCTGTGTGCTGCTGGTCGAGAGCCCGGCCCGGGCAGCGAACAACCCGGCCGAGCCCGTCGACGACGTGCGCGTGCTGATCGACATCTCCGGCAGCATGAAGCGCACAGACCCGCACAACCTGCGCCGCCCTGCCCTGCGCCTGTTCACCTCTCTGCTGCCCAAGGGCGCCCATGCCGGCGTGTGGACCTTTGGCCAGTGGACCAACATGCTGGTCAAACATGGCCAGGTGGACACCCCGTGGAAGAACAATGCCCGCAAGAGCGCCGGCGAAATCAACTCACGGGGCCTGCATACCAACATCGAAGACGTACTGCGCCGCGCCACCTGGGACTGGAAGCGTCCGGACACGGGCCACCGCCGCAGCCTGATCCTGCTCACCGATGGCCTGGTGGACATATCAAAGAACCCCGCCGAAAACGCCGCCTCGCGCGAGCGCATTCTCAACGACGTATTACCCCGCCTGCAGCAGGCCGGCATCACCGTGCACACCATCGCCCTGTCCAGCGAATCCGATGCACCCCTGTTGCAACAGCTGGCCGCCGCCACCGGCGGCTGGTTCGAGACCATCGAATCCGCCGATGGCCTGGAGCGCCTGTTCCTGCGTATGTTCGAAAAGGTCAGCAAGGCCGACACCCTGCCGCTGAAGGACAACAAGGTCAGCATCGACAACAGCATTCACGAAGCCACTTTCCTGGTCTTCCGCAAGCCCGGCGCCGGCGCCACCACGATCATCACCCCCGATGGCAGCAGCTTCGGCCAGCAGCAATTGCCCGCCGGCGTGGAGTGGTTCGAAGATGAGCGCTACGAGCTGATCACGATACAGAATCCGCCGCCCGGTGAATGGCGCATCAATGCCGACGTAGACCCGGACAACCGCGTCATGGTGGTCACCGACCTGCGCATGAAAAACACCGGGCTTCCCAACGATCTCTCGGTCGAACAACCGTTGCTGTTCACCATGCAGCTGGAGCAGAAGGGCAAGATCATCGATCGTCCGGACTTCCTGCAATTCGTCAAAGTCACCCTGACCCAGATCGCCGATAACGGTGACGAATGGCAGTGGCGCCTGCGCGACGACGGCAAGCACGCCGACCTCACCGCCAACGACGGTATCTTCTCCACCCGCCTGGGTGAATCCCTCGTCGAGGGCGAGCACGAATTCATCCTCGATGTGGACGGCATCACCTTCAAGCGCAACAAACACCAGCGGGTCAAGGTCTACGGCCAGCCGGTAGACGCCCAGCTCGAAGCCCTGGGCCACGACCGCTTCGCCCTCACCATCGTGCCCTATGTCAGCCTCATCGACCCGCACAGCATGCACGTCGACATCGAACATATACTGCCCAACGGGCGTCTGGAAAAGACCGAGGCAGCGCAAGTAAGCACCGCCGAATGGCGTCTGGAACTGGATGCCAGCGACAGCGCCGGCGAACACGAACTGACCGCCTACATCCGCGGTCAGCGCAGCGACGGCAGTCCGCTCAATGTACAGCTCGGCCCGATCCGCTTTGAGGCCGGCGGCGACGCCACGCCACACGAACGCGCACCCATGCGGGCACCGCAGCCCGAGCCTCAGGAAGAACCGGCACACGAACCACCCGCTGCCGAACATCACCAGCCCCCCGTTCACCACCCAGCCGAACCCGAACCAGCGGCCCATGAAGAAAAACCGCAACCCAATGTCGAACACCCGGCCGAAGACAGCAGCCACGCCGCCGAAAAAGGTGAGCAGCCGCCACAGATCAGCTGGGGCCTGATCATCGGCAGCATCGTGGGGCTGACAATATTGATCGGTGGCCTGGTGTTCGGCGGGATCAAGCTGTGGCCAAAAATCCAGGCCATGCGTAAGCGAAAAAAGGAAGACTTGGACAAGGAAGAAAAGCAGGAAGAGTCACCAGCAGCAGCGCCTGCCCCAACACCAAAACCCGAGCCCGAAGAACCGGAACCCGACACCGGTGTACCCGACGTGGACCAGGCCATCGACGAATTACTCAGCGGTAACGAGCCTGAAGAAACGAGCCAGAAAACTGAAACGACCGAACTCGACCCCGATCTGGATCTCAGCGCCGATGATGGCGAAGAAGCCATCGAGGTCAAGGAAGCCACGGAAATGGATGCCGCAGAAGAAATCAAAAAACCCGCCAAGCCGGAAACGGCCAGCGAAGAGGTCCAGGAAATCGCCGAAATCCCCGAAGATCTCATCTCATTGGATGATGACGACAAGGACAACAAAAAGGCTTGAATAAAAAACTATCGAGGCCCTATATTTTTTTATTTGTGGGAGCGGCTTCAGCCGCGAAATATCACGTTGATTCATGCATCATCACGGCTGATTCTCAAAGGGCACGATGAGCCACCCCCACAACGGCACACAGATGAAACCCAACCCACCACACCGCACTAAGCCAACACCATGAAAGCACCCAAGCTATGGAGCCTGCAAGGCAAATCCATTCTGGTCGTGGATGACTTCCCCGGTATGCGTTCCATGATGCGCGGCATGCTGTCGGCCTACGGTGCCGATGACATCACCGACACCAGCAATGGCGAAGAGGCCATCAAGCGCATGCACGACAAAAGTTTCGACATCGTGCTCTGCGACTACAATCTAGGTGAAGGAAAAGACGGTCAGCAGGTGCTGGAAGAGGCCAAGGAAGACAGCCTGCTGCCCTACTCGTCCATCTTCATCATGACGACGGCGGAAAACAGCATGGAGATGGTCATGGGCGCGGCCGAATACCAGCCGGACGACTACCTGTCTAAACCCTTCACCAAGCAGGTGCTGCAGACACGCCTCAAGCGTCTGCTGGCGCGTAAGTCCAGCCTGCGAAAAATCGCCAGCGCCATGCAGCGAAAGGATTACAGCCACGCCCTCAGTCTGTGCGAAAAACAGCTCTCACTGCAGCCCGGCAACCGCTTCGAATTGCTCAAGCTCAAAGGCGAGCTATCCATCAAGGCACAGCGCTTCGATGCCGCTGCCGCCGCCTTCGCCGAAGTCATGGCCGAGCGCGAACTGCCCTGGGCCAAGCTCGGTTACGGCGAGGCCCTGTATCATCGCGAACGCTACGAAGAAGCCAAGACCACCTTCAAGGAACTCATCAAGGCCAGTCCCAACTACGTCTTCGCCCATGACTGGCTGGCGCGGGTCTACAAAAAACTCGATGAACCGGAAAAGGCCCAGGAGATCCTCACCGAAGCCACGGAAAAATCGCCCAAGGCAGTACTGCGTCAGCGCGCACTGGCTGAGATATCACAGCAGAACGAAGACCTGGACACCGCCGAAGAGGCTTACCGCCGCGTGATGCGGCTGGGGAAAAACTCCTGCTATAAAAGCCCCACCGATTATGCCTCGCTCAGCCGCCTCTACCTGCAGAAAAGCAACAACGTCGAGGCCATGAAGACCCTGGCATCGATGAAAAAGGAATTTCACCGTGGCAAGTCCGGCGACCGTCTGCATGCCATCGTTCTGGAAATCATGCTCTACCAGGATATGGGACGAGAAGACGAGGCGCACAAGGGCGTCGCCGAGGCCATGAAGCTATTCCGCAACAACCCCGGCGGGCTTAACACTCCGCTGGCGATGGACCTTGCCAGCGCCTGCTACGGTTTAGGCCTGAAAGAAGAAGGCGACGAAATCGTGCGTCACATCGTGCGTAACAATCACGAGGATCAGGGCATCCTCGATGACGTACAAAGCATGATGGAAGGCTGCGGGATTGGCGACTCGGCCGCCGACCTCATCGCCGCCACCCGCGACGAAGTCATTACACTCAACAACCGCGGCGTGGAAATGGCCACCAACGGCGCCCTGCAGGACTCCATCAAACTGTTCGCCCAGGCAGCGGACGGTATGCCGGAAAACCTGGTCATCAACCTCAACGCCGCGCAGTCACTGATCATGTTCATGCAGCGCTACGGCGCAGTGCCGGAATTTCTCGAACAGACCCAGGGCTACTTGGTGCGCGCCCAGTCGCTCAACAAGCCCAGCCAGAAACAGGACAAGCTGCAGACCGCCTATCGCAAACTGGTCACCTCACTCGCTAAGGCATGAGGCAGGGAAAACCATGAGCAACGACGCAAAAAAACTGGACTTCGCCACCGTGATCGCCAGCGCCGTTCACGACATGAAAAACTCCCTCACCCTGCTATTAGACACCCTCGACGACGCCGCCGGCGAGCAGAGCATTGCCGCAACACCCTTGCAGGAAAAACTGCTGCAAGCACAACACGAAGGAAAAAGACTCAACCGCAACCTCATTCAGCTGCTGGCGCTCTACCGCCTTGAGCGTTCCCAACTGTTCATCAATATCACCGAGAACAGCGTTGCCGAACTGCTCGAAGATGTCGCCATGGAAAGCCAACAACTTCTGGATGCCAGAAATATAAAACTGGAAATAGACTGCAATAGTGGACTCATCGGATACTTTGACCGTGAACTTATTTCCGGGATCATCAACACCATTATCAACAATTCCTACCGCTACACCAAGAACACCATACGTCTCGTCGGAGAAAGTCGAGACGGCTATCTGTGCATCCATATAGAGGACAATGGCCCCGGCTACCCGGAAAAAATGCTGCATGCTGGAAGCAACACAGACTCACCCATAGACTTCCGAACCGGCAGCACCGGTCTTGGCCTCTACTTCGCTGCACAGATCGCCCAAATGCACAGCAATGGTGAGCGTCACGGCCACACCGAAACCAGCAACAATGGTATCAATAAGGGCGGCAGATTTAGTCTGTTCTTGCCCTGACATCGACGACAAACGGGGCGGCAGGCCCGTTTTTGCAATCCGGCCCTGTCATTAATCCTCGAGATTCCACATGTAGAACGGTAGGCTTCACGCATCGGTCGAGAGCGGTGACGCCGATAAACAGGGAGGTGTCTATCCATATTTGTGCGCACGGCGCACACTACACCTACCCGTAGCGTGCGCCATGCGCACGATGACCTCTGGATATGAAAACTGCCCAATGACGGGAATACATGGGATCCAGGCATACTCACGCATGCCTTCCTTCCCGGCCTTCATTTCATCAATGCATCCTCTGTGCTCTCTAGTGGTTCATGCGGGAAGTTCTGTGACTAAGGAGCACAGTGAGAAGGTGCAGATCAAGGTGGCAAAACGCTGGAATGGGGGTTCCATTTCGAGTTTTTCCAACGCAGAAATGCGCCTTCTCACGAAGCGAACAGTGACATAACTTTCCGCATGGACCACTAGGGGGTGATATAGTTATCTCGTTTATCTAAAAACCCCTAACCGGAGCAAACGAATGGAATTGCCAAATTTAAGACGCGAAGTCAGATATGGAATGCCCGCCGCAGATCAAGTGATGTTTAATAGACACTATGTGTTGGGTTATTCGTATTATTTTCGTCAGGCGAAATGGGCTTTGGAAATTGTAGATCCAGATAATATTCGCTTGGATCGTGCGGATAACTTTCGGCCGGATTACCGAATTCCAGAGGGTTTTCGAGCTGACCTCGTTGATTATTCCGGATCCGGTTATGACCGTGGACATCTAGTGGCAAGCGCCAATCAAAGAGAAACAGAGCTGCAAAATAGTGAAACATTTCTTTTATCCAATACGTCACCACAAAGACCCCAGTTTAATAGAAATATATGGGGAAAATTGGAAGCTGAAATAAGAAACCTGGATGCAAAACCAAAAATACTGGAGACGTATGTTATTTGTGGCCCTATTTTCTATTTTGA
>CAJVYS010000079.1 GCA_913009875.1 uncultured Gammaproteobacteria bacterium
TTTTTTTTTTCAAGCAGAATACGTCATACGAGATATATCAGTGTGACTTGAGTTCAGACGTTTGCTCTTCCGATCTCTTCGCGGCTGAAGCCGCTCCCACAATGATAGGCATTCATCGCGGGCATGGCCCGCTCCTACGGCACCTTTGCTAGCAGTTTTAAACCAGCGCCACATCCGGCAGATTCTCAAACACATCCTGCACACTCGCACTGCTCTCCAGCACCTCCACCACACTCAGCGAGGGGTCGGCCCAGATCTCCGGCAAATCGGCTTCCTGTTTTTCGTTGATGGCAAAGGCCAACCGCTCATGTGGCGGCATAAACTGCGCATCGATACCCGGCTTGTTGCCGCGCGCATCCACACGATACCAGCCATACTGCTGCAGGTAGACCGCATTCAAACCGTGCAGGCAATAGGGCGCACCGTCGTCGTTCACGCTCAGACGTTGGTAACACAGCCCGGTGGGAATACCATTGGCACGCAACAATGCCGCCAGCAGGTGGCTCTTGGCGTAGCAGTAACCGGTGCGATGCCTGAGTACGTCAGAGGCCTTGCAGGTCACGGGGTTTTGTCGGTAATCCCAGCTGTGACGCACCTCGTCACGTACCCATTCAAAGCAAGCCTTGGCCACAGCCTCATCACCATCGTGGCCCTGCGCCAATGAGCAGGCCAGTTCGCGCACAGCGGGGGCCTGCCAGTCGATGATACGTGTCGAGGCAAGAAATCTTTGCACGGATATTCTCCTTCGGTGCAGACATAATAAAGGGCCGCATCCAGAAGAGGCGGCCCTACGCAGATCAACAAGCTGACTTAGTCCGGATATTTCATGAAATATCCGGGTTAGGGCTCGGTGAGAACGAAGCGGCCGTTCAATGGCTGAGTCGGACGATTGTTTTCGCTGATGGCCTTGGCGAACCTCTTGACCTGCTCGGCGGACACTTCAATGGGATTTGTCATCACGAACCACTTCACGCCTTCGCTGCACGGTGGGGTGGTCAGGGAGCCATTGAAGCGGCTGTAGCTGCGATCAGCAGGCAGCAGATCGGCCGGGTGGATGCGCACGGAACTGACCTTCTTCTTATCGCCGGCGTTTGCGGGCATGTGCTCCCAGATATTGCTGAGCACCTCGTTTTTCTTACCGGCCTCCATGAATACGCCCACCACGGCCAGCTGGCCCTTGGCGCTCTTGTGCACCATGTGCAATTCCATATCATGATGTTTGCCGCCGACGGTGTTTTCACTGGGGGTGTGAAAATGAAACTGCAACAGATCAAACTGTTCACCGCTTACGGTGATACTGGAGTCTTCATCATGGTTTACCTGAATGGTGTGGCCATTGTTGAGGATCTCCAGCGTGGCATGCTCGAAATCAAACTTGATAACTGGCAGCTTGGCTGAGATGGCTGCGGGTATATCGATGGGTGACTGACGGGTGCCGGTACCGCAGGTGGCGTATTCCTTGCTCAGCTCGGCCCAGTGTTCAGGGCCTTCTGGACCTTCGTAGCCCCAGTGGGCGCCGTGGCCGCCACCGGCCAGTACGCCGGTACTCAGGGTCAGGGATGCCACGAAGGCTGCTACCATGCTAGATCGAATCATTGTTACTCTCCTATCGTCGAATATTATTATATAGAGACACTTATTTTATAACTAATCATAATAACTAACCGCTTGTATCCACTTGTGACCCCTGACCTTCCAAGGGGTCACACTTGGCACGACAGCCCTCGGGCCACACAGAGGATATGATCTATTATTTGGAAGTACCCTTAAGCAGGGCTTAAGTGGCGCTTAAGAGCGCTTCTATTAATCACCGGAACCTCTGACCGATGGTTCTGGCAAGTCGCCCAGAAGCCCAGGCGATTGATGAAAGCGCCCGAAACCAACATCAGCCGGAACCCGTGGTCAGGAGGCACAATCCAGGCTTTATCCGTTTACCAAATCATTGGATAAAGCCCCGCAAGTCTACTAGGAAAATGACGGTGACCATTGACACAAATCAATTACAACCACCAAGAGGCCATCATGAACAAACTCGCACACCTAATCATTGTTAGCCTGTCCTTGTTGGCGATGGCCGCACCGGCCCTCGCCGAGGATGAACAACCGGTACTGGTCACTATTCCACGCATGTCCCTGGACACGGCGCTGAGCGCAGCCCGGACGGCCATCAATACCTGCCGCAAGGAGGGAGTACAGGTGGCGGTGACCATCGTCGATCGTGGCGGTCATCCGCAGGTGGTACTGCGCGACGTGCTGGCGATGGACCTGACCCTCGCCGTCAGCCGCAACAAGGCCTACACTGCGCTGTCATTCAACACCCCGATTTCACAACTCACACAGCGCTTTACATCACCCTTTTCCGTGGCCAAGACCCCCGGCCTGGTGTTTTCCGCCGGCGGCCTGCCCATCCAGGCCGGTGGCGCCATTATCGGTGGTATCGGGGTGTCCGGTGCACCCTCCGGTGAGACCGATGAAAAGTGTGCCCAGGCCGGGCTGGATGCGATTCAGGATGATCTGGAGATGGCGGAGATGTAAAAAAATAGGCGCCGACCGCAACGTCGCAGCGACAATTGCTGACCTATACTTTGAGCAGGGTGCCTTTTTCAACAACCAGAGAAAAGGAGACCGACATGTTCCTGAAAGACAAAGTCAGTGGCGACCTCGTTGAGGTGCTCAACACCAATACCCTCGTGGATCCCTGCCGTACGGAAGTGCAGGGCCGCTTTCATGCCGGCGAGGAAATGCAGGAGCCACGAGAATTCGCCAAGGCCAAGCTATTGTTTCCCTCCGGTGAACCCTTGCCCCGCTGCTGGATCGACCCGCACTACCGTGACTGACACATGAACCCTCGGATTCAGGTGACATTAACCTGAAAGGCTAGGGGATCCCTGTTTGTGGGGTGGACACGTTTTTATGTGAGCACGCGGTTAATCCACATTCCGCGTGGGCATGAAAAACCTGCCCACCTTACCTTGCTGACATCACCATGGATTATTCATTTCCCGGTAAATCCGTGGATCAGCCGCCGCGCACGCTTGGTGGGGCGGCCCTGGCCCGGCTCGCGATGAGCATTGGCAAGGCGGCGCTGTTCGGTGGCCTTTTCACGCTGCACGATACTCCCCGGGGTTTCTTCATAAAGCTGCCGGGCCAACGGGGCGGGGCCACGGCGGTCGCAGAGGTCACGCACGATGACGGTCTTTTCGTCGAAGCCCTGACGAACCTGTAGCTCATCCCCCACCTTGAGTTCACGGCTGGGTTTGGCGCGGCTGCCGTTGAGTTCGATCTTGCCGCCCTTGATGGCCTCGCAGGCGAGTCCCCGAGTCTTGAAAAAACGGGCCGCCCACAACCACTTGTCGAGGCGTACCTTTTTATCCGTTGCACCCGCGCTGGCCGGCATCAGTTTTCTTCCGCGCAGGTACAGTTACGGCCGCTGTCCTTGGCCTGATAGAGGGCGCGGTCGGCACGCTGAAACAGGGTTTCAGGGCTGTCGTCTTCACGCATTTCCGCTAGTCCCACAGAAACGGTGATGGCAACACCCGTACCCTGGTAGTGAAACTGGCTCTGCGAGACGTCCTTGCGGAGTTTTTCCACCGCCACCAGGCCGTCACTCAGGCAGGTTTCCGGCATCACGATAGCGAACTCTTCGCCGCCATAGCGGGCCAGAAAATCGGTCTCTCGCAGGTTATTACGCACCCGCTCGGCGATAATCTTCAGCGCCTTGTCGCCGGCCTTGTGGCCGTAGCTGTCGTTGATACGCTTAAAGCGATCGATGTCCAGCACCGCCAGCGACAGCGGCTGCTTGTAGCGCTTGGCGCGGGCGAATTCCTGTACGATGCGTTCGTCGTAGGCCAAGCGGTTATAGAGGCCGGTAAGTGGGTCACGCACCGCCTGCTCATGTTTTTCGCGCAGGCGCTGGCGCAGGCTTTCGCCCTCCTTTTCCATTTCGCGCACACGCTGATTGAGACGTTCGAGCTGCTCCTCCAACTGGTGTTGGCGTGCCTCATCGGACTCGCGGTGTTCATCAAGGTGACGCAGGATGGTTTCCAGGCGCTGCTGGATCTCCGCCTTCAGCTGCTGCGGATTCTCGGCCTGATCGACACTGCTTTCGATATGCCGTACCTGAACCTGCACCGCGGCATCCAGTTCGCGCGAACTGTCGACACTGGCGCGGTGATGGGTCTGCGCGCCGGCCAGATGCTGGTCGAGATCCTGCAGGCGGCCGGTGAGCTGGCGCAGAAAGTCCTGCAGCTCGTGGTTTTCGGCTTCCATCTGTCGGCGCATGGTGGATATGAGATCGGCAATGGCATGCAATGCGGGGGCGATGGCACGCTCCGACAGGCCGCCGGCAAGGCGCTCTTTGAGGCTTTCCACCTGCTCGGTAAGCTCCGCGGGCAGGCTCAGAGTATCCAGCAGCTGGATGCAGAATTCACCCACCTGCGGACCTTCGTTTGCCGCCACCGGTTGGCCGGCATCCACCCGGTCCGGCTCCCTGTCACCGGTTTTACTGCCGCCCTGGCTGCCGAACAACCGCTTCATCAGCCCGCCACCGCCTGCCTCCGGCTGCAAGGCGCTGTTTACCAGTTCGGCCAGTTCATGCAGTGGCTGCTCCATCTGCCTGATATCATCCGCCTCTGCAAAGCTGTGCCGCAGGGTCTTGGCGCGCGAGCGCAGTTCGCGCGGCAGGGACAGGCTGTCCAGCCAGTGGATGAGCAGCTCTTGCGGATTGCCGGCGGCCTGCTGGCTACGCTGTTCGTCGAGACGCACCACGGCATCAGCGACCCCCTCGATGACCTGCTCCAGCTGACCCGTGTCGGCACCACTGCGGATAGCCTGACGCAGGGCGTCGAGCTCCCGATCCAGCCGTTCATCGACACCTTGCGCGGCCAGCGCCACACGGGTCAGTCCCTGACGCAGCAGGGTTTCGGTCGCCTGCCAAGCTGCTTCGGCACGCTCCTGGCGGTCGAGGTTGGCAAGGTATTTCTGTTTCCAGTCGTCGGCCATGGCTTCAGTTTAGATCAGTTGACTGCTTAGATTATCTGAAAGCCATCAGGCAGGATAATTTCAGTGGCGATGGGCAGGTGATCGGACAGCAGGTGCTGCATGACATGCACGTCGTGCACCTTCAGGCTGGGCGAGGTGAGAATGTGGTCAAGGGTGCGCGCGGGCCGCCAGCTGGGGTAAGTCTTGAGGCCGTGGAGAGGCTCGCACAGGTCGGTGGCGGAAAGTAGAAAACGCATCTCGTTGCTGTCGGGCTGACAGTTGAGATCACCCATCACCACCACATGCTGAAAGCGGTTGACCAGCCCGGCGACGAACTCGAACTGACGCTGGCGGGCGCGCGCACCCAGCGCCATGTGCAGGATCAGCAACACCAGCGGGTTGTCGCGGTGACCATAGCGCACCACCATCACACCCCGCCCCGGCAGCCGGCCGGGCAGTTTGTGGTTGGTGATTTCCATCGGCTTGAAGCGGCTCAGCAGGCCATTGCTGTGGCGCGCGATCTTGCCGAGACGGCGATTGGTATGATGGTGCCAGAAGGGAAAGCCGGCCTTCTTGGCGAGGAATTCGGTCTGGTTGACGAAGCCGGAGCGCAGGCTGCCGGCATCCACCTCCTGCAGGGCGACAATGTCGAAGTCGCTGATGGCGCGGGCGATGCGCGACAGGTTGTCGTACAAGCGCGAGTGCGGCAGGACATGCTTCCAGCTCTCCGTCAGATAGTCACGAAAACGGGTGCTGGCGATACCCACCTGGATGTTGTAGCTAAGCAAGCGGATGCGCGTGCCGTGAGACGTCTCGTCCAGGTCAAAGGGATCGGGCATGGGAATGGTCTGCTGCATGGGGCCTGTCATGTGGTCTCACAGATGGATAATCATGTCGCCAAGCTTTTCGGTCAGACGCAGGTTCTCACTGTAGTCCACCGGGCAGTCGATGATGCTCACGGCATCGTCATTGAGTGCCTGACGCAGGGTGGGCAGCAGCTGCTCGGCCTGCTCGATACGGTAGCCCTTGGCGCCGAAGGACTGCGCCAGCTGAATGAAGTCCGGGTTGTTGAATTTAACGTGCGAGGTGCGGCCAAACTGGTTCATCTGTTTCCATTCGATCAATCCGTAGGCGGCGTCGTTCCAGATCAGCACCACCATCGGGATCTTCAATCGGCAGGCGGTTTCGATCTCTTGAACATTCATCAGAAAACCGCCGTCGCCGGTCACCGCCACCACCTTGCGCTCAGGGCAGGCCAGCTTGGCGGCAATGGCGCCGGGCACGGCGATGCCCATGCTGGCGAAGCCGTTGGAGATCAGGCAGGTGTTGGGATATTCACAGCGAAACATGCGCGCCATCCACATCTTGTGCGCACCCACGTCGCAGATGACGATATCTTCCAGATCCATGGCGGTGCGCAGATCCCAGATGATCTTCTGCGGCTTGACCGGACATTCGGTATCATCGCGATGCTGGTTCATCTCCTCGATCAACGCCTCGCGCAGACTGCGCATGCGGTGGCCGTCGTGCGGCGTGGACTGCTCGGCGATACGATCCAGGGCGTGCTTGATGTCGCCCACAACGCCGACGCTGATGCCGTAATGGGCATCCACCTCCGCCGGTGAGCTGTCGATATGGATCAGGGTGCGGTCGCGGGTGGGGTGCCACAGATAGGGGTGATATTCCACCAGGTCGTAGCCCACGCAGATGATCACGTCTGCGTGCTCAAAGCCGAAGTTGATGTAATCCTGCGATTGCAGCCCGGCACTGCCCAGCGCCATGGGGTGGCGGAAGGGCACCACACCCTTGGCCATGAAGGTGTTGGCCACGGGGATCTGCAGGCGCTCGGCAAAGGCCGCCAGGTTTTCCCAGGCGCCGGCCCTCACCACACCATTGCCGGCCAGGATGATGGGCTCGCGAGCGGCAGAGATCAACTCAGCGGCACGCACCACGCGCTCGGCCGGCGGCTCCGGCATGGAGGAATGTTTCACCGCCAGGGGCACGTCCTCCACCGTCATCTTGGCGATATTTTCCGGGAACTCGATAAAGCAGGCGCCGGTCTTTTCCGTCTGCGCCACCTTGAAGGCCTTGCGCGTCACCTCGGGGATGATGTCGGGGGCCAGCAGGCGCGAGGAATACTTGGTGAAGCTGCGGAACAGCTCCTCCAGGTCCAGCACCTGATGGGATTCCTTGTGCAGACGGTGGGTATCGGCCTGACCGGCGATGGCCACCAGCGGGGCATGATCCATATTGGCGTCGGCGACACCGGTGATGAGATTGGTGGCGCCGGGACCGAGGGTGGCCATGCACACCCCGGCACGGCCGGTCAGGCGGCCGTAGACGTCGGCCATGAAGGCCGCGCCCTGCTCGTGACGGGTGCTAATGAACTGGATGCGCGACGACAGCAGCGCATCCATCATGTCGAGATTTTCCTCGCCGGGGATGCCGAAGATATACTCGACACCCTCGTTTTCCAGACAGCGGACAAAGAGCTCGGCGGCCTTCATAATGACAAACGCCGCGCGCTCAGGGGCATGATCTACTGACTTTCCTGTTGCACCAGATAATCAACCACCTGGAACACGCGGGCATTGCCGCCGGCCTCCTGGGCGCCGGTGCGGTACTTGCCGTTGACGATGATGGTGGGAACACCGCGAGCACCGTAGCGGCGGCCCATGTCACGCGCACGACGCAGCTTGGTTT
The DNA here is from genome assembly GCA_913009875.1 of uncultured Gammaproteobacteria bacterium. Taxonomy (GTDB): domain Bacteria; phylum Pseudomonadota; class Gammaproteobacteria; order SZUA-152; family SZUA-152; genus DRQN01. The sequence goes on from CAJVYS010000079.1 coordinate 7,684, forward strand.
CGACGGCAAAGGAATTGAACACCCGTTTGAAGTCCTTCTCGGCCACGCCGTGTTGCTTGAACAGGCCCATGATCTCGGCCTCGGTGTTCATACGGCGTTTCTGTTCGTGCATGGCCTCGAACATGGGCTCGTGCACCTTGTCCACCACGCCGAGAATCTCGGCCGTGTAGTAGGCGCGGGCACCGATTTCCCAGCTGGGCTGGAACACACCGGGCATGCGCACGAATTTCACATTGGCGGGCTTCTTCTTCAGCCAGCGTTTGGCATACGGCTCCAGGCGGTAACAATGCGGACAGCCGTACCAAAACAGCTCCACCACTTCCACTTGCCCCGGTGCAGCCGTGGTCGGTTGCGGCGGGGTCACCCTCTCATAGTGCACGCCCTCTTGATAGCGGGCGGCAAAACTGCTGGAAACCGATGCACCCAGCAGGGCCAGACTGGCGAACAGAATGACGATTTTATGGGTCGAAAGCTTCATCGAAAGACCTCTAAGTTTTACGCTTGATGGATTTTGGTTGACGGCGCCAGGACGCTGTCTGCGGGCGGTGTATGGGTGTGACGCTGTTTCGGCGAGCCTATCCAAATCACCAGCCGAACGCAAACCCGTACAAACACCGATTCTCGTTCCCGGTCTCATGGTTTATTCTATACACACTTAGGAACCTCAGTTTAGGTCACCTGTCTGACGCAAAGGTTCCCACCCGAGTATCATCGGCACTGATACCATCCACAAGGAGCGCGACCCCCATGGTCACCGAAAAGATCGATCTGGCCCAGTTTCTCAACCAGCAGTATCTGTGCGAGTCCCTGACCATCAAAGAAGTCACCACCCTCATCGACTACACCGAGCTGGTGATCTTCGACAAGGGTGATGTAATCGCCGACATTGGCGACGTGGGCGAGGCGCTGTATTTCGTCATCAAGGGCGAAGCCGCGCTGTTCGTCGGTGAGCAGACCGAAAGCCAGGTGGGCCTGATCCACGCCGGCGAGCTGATGGGCGAGATGTCCTTCTTTGATCGCAAACCGCGATCCGTGCGCGCCCGCGCCATGAAGGACGACACCCAGCTGCTGAAGCTGTCCCGCGCCATGTACAAGCGCCTGCGCGTGGAACATCCGTACATCACCGTGAACCTGCTGGAACACGCCATCGTCAGCCTCGACCACCTGTTCCGCCAGGCCAGTAACGACCTCTCCAGCCTGTCCAGCTACTTCAACATGCCGGGCCGGAAATAGCCGGCCGGCCACACGAGCGGACAAACAAAAAGGCCACCGTGCGGGACACGGCGGCCTTTTTTAGCGTCTGCCCGAAGGCGTCTTCGGGACGTCAACCCGTCTATTTGTCCAGCGTCGCCAGGTATTCGGAGACGGCGGCGATATCCTTGTCAGACATCTTCGCCGCCACGCCCTGCATGATGCCATTCACGTCATTGGTGCGTGCTTCGGTGCGGAAATCATTCAGCGCCTTGCTGGTGTAGCCTGCCTTCTGGCCGGCCAGACGCGGGAAGCCCGCCGGGTCATTACCTACCGCATTGGGGCCGTGGCAGCCCGCGCACGACGGCACGTTGGTGTAACGATTGCCACCCACGTACAGTTTACGGCCCTTGCTATTACTTTTTCCTTCCTCGGCCTTGGTCTTCTGACTGCTGAAATAGGCCACGATGTCGGCAATATCTTCTTCCGACAAGCCCTCGACCATGCTGGTCATGGTCTCGTCCTTGCGAGCACCGGACTGGTAGTCACGCAGCTGCTTGCTGAGATAGCTGGGGACCTGCCCGGCCAGGCTCGGCCATTCGGGAGTGAAGCTGTTGCCATCCGGACCGTGACAGCCCTGGCACATGGCAGACTTCTCCTGCCCGGCGGCAGGATCACCCGCAGCGGTGGCGTTTGCACTAAAACCCAGCAGCATACAGAGCGCGAGATGCGACCCTTTCATAACGTTGATCTCCTAAATTAAAGATGAAATTAAAACCAGAAAATAATATATGAGTAATTTCGAATCAGCCCAGGCCAAAAGCCCTTCGGACGTAGAATGGTTTTCCCTCGCTACAATCACCTAAGTCCGGGGAATTCCGAATGGTTACCTTCGAAAAAGGCCGAAATGTCTTCCATCTCCTGGTCGGTCAGAGACGCCGCCATCCCATTCATGATGGGATCCTTGCGAGCACCACTGCGGAAGGCCTTGAGCTGTTTCACCAGATACTTGGCATGCTGGCCCGCCAGTATGGGGTACGTCGGATTGGTGCTCACGCCTCCCTTGCCGTGGCATATCTGGCACGCGCGAGCCTTGCTTTTGCCGGCCACCGCATCACCGGCGGCCTGGGCTGAACCCACGGCCAGCAAGGCCAGCAGAAGAAAAAGCTGAACACGCCATCGCTTTATGTTTTTCTTCGTCATTCCCGCATTCCACGCCTAGTCCGGCTCTGCTACAGTGTCCACCCCATACCTGATGGGCCGGCTGGCGGGCCGCGGCAACGACGCCAGCAACCCAACGGGCCGGGATATGCGGACAATGGAAGACCGTTTCGGCTCCCCCCCTCAACAACCACCTGAATTCAATAGTCGCTTAGGTTATTGCAGCTTTTGCTAAATTGCCAATTTATAATGGTAATCCCGCGTTAACACCGCCAGAACTCCCGAGCCCTCCATGCCACAGATTACGCCACAAAAAAACCCTATCTACCAGCACGCCCGCTTCCTCACCAGTGCCGCACAACTCACCCAGCTGCCGCCCGACGAGGGCTTCGAAGTGGCCTTTGCCGGACGTTCCAATGCCGGCAAGTCCAGCGCTCTGAACCGCATTACGCGGCAAAAATCCCTGGCGCGCACCAGCAAAACACCGGGGCGTACCCAGCTGATCAATTTTTTCATCCTGGATGACGAGCGCCGTCTGGTCGACTTGCCAGGCTATGGCTATGCCAAGGTCGCCGAGGCCATCAAGCGGCGCTGGCAGGAAACCATGGAAAATTACCTCTCCAGCCGCCAGTCGCTGCAGGGCCTGATATTGCTCATGGATGTCCGCCACCCCCTGCGCGACATCGACCAACAGTTACTCAGCTGGTGCTGGCATGTCGGCATGCCGGTGCATGTCTTGCTCACCAAGGCCGACAAGCTCAAGCGCGGCCCGGCGCAGACTACCCTGCTGAAGCTACGCGACGAACTGAACCGGCTGGCACCGGCTGGCAGCACCAGCGTGCAACTGTTCTCAGCCCTCAAGGGCACCGGGGTCGAGGAAGTTCAAGACAGGCTGGATCACTGGCTGCGGCTGGCAGCGGCGGATACGGAAGAACAATAGCGGCGGTCATAGCGGCAGGCAAAAAAAACCCCGGTGTCCCTCTTGGGAGGGGCGGACACCGGGGTCAATACCCGGCATTGGGGGCGCCGGGGCTTGAATACCCGCTAGGGAGGAGGAGCGGGGAGGAGCGCTCAGCGCTCACTCGTATACTATGACGGCCGACCGCAAAAAAAGTTTCGCCCCCGGCAAAAGTTTTTTTGCAGCCAGTCTTATTTAGTGCTTAGTGCGCCTCATCCCAGTTGATCCCCACCCCCGATTCCACCACCAGCGGCACCCGCAGCTCGGCCACTCCGGTCATGCAGCGCTCGATCTCCGCCTGCGCCTCAACCACCCGGTCCTCGTGCACCTCGAACACCAGCTCATCGTGCACCTGCATGATCAGCGTCACATCCAGTTCGGTCTTTCCGATCCAGCGGTGGGTCTCTATCATGGCGAGCTTGATAATATCCGCCGCTGTGCCCTGCATGGGTGCATTGATGGCGGTGCGCTCGGCGTACTGACGGCGTTGGCCGTTGCGATGGTTGATCTCGGGCAGGTACAGGCGCCGGCCGAACACCGTCTCCACGTAGCCCAGCTCGCGGGCGCTCTCACGGGTGCGATCCATGAAGGCCTTAACGCCGGGGTAGCGCTCGAAATAGAGGTCGACATATTCCTGCGCGGCATTGCGCGGGATACCCAGCTGGCGAGCCAGGCCGAAGGCCGACATGCCGTAGATGAGGCCGAAGTTGATGGCCTTGGCGCTGCGCCGCTGCTCTCCGGCGACCTCCTCCAGCGGCACGCCGAAGACCTCGGCGGCGGTGGCGCGGTGGATGTCCTCGCCCTGGGCGAAGGCGCGCAACAGGCCCTCATCGCCGGACAGGTGCGCCATGATGCGCAGCTCGATCTGCGAATAGTCAGCGGCGAGGATCTTGTGCCCCGGCGGCGCGATGAAGGCCTGGCGGATACGCCGTCCTTCGGCGGTGCGCACCGGAATGTTCTGCAGATTGGGGTCAGACGATGACAGCCGCCCGGTGCTGGCCACCGCCTGGTGATAGGAGGTATGTACACGGCCGGTATCGGGATCAATACGCTTCGGCAGTTTGTCCGTATAGGTCGACTTGAGCTTGGACAGGCTGCGGTAATCGAGGATCAGACGCGGCAAGGGGTAATCCAGGGCCAGCTCCGCCAGCACCTCCTCCGCCGTGGAGGGCGCGCCCTTGGGGGTCTTCTTCAACACAGGCAGACCCAGCTTGTCGAACAGAATGGCCTGAATCTGTTTCGGCGAACCGAGATTGAACGCCTCGCCCGCTACCGCGTAAGCCTCCTGCTCGATCTCCTGCATACGCGCCGCCAACTCCTCACTCTGCCGCGCCAGCATCCCGGCATCCACCAGCACGCCGGTGCGCTCCATATCCGAAAGCACCGGGATCAGCGGCATTTCAATGTCGCGGAACAATGCTGCCAGCTTCGGTTCGGCCGTAAGCTTGGGCCACAGCACCTGATGCAGGCGCAAGGTGATGTCGGCGTCCTCGGCCGCGTAGGGCCCGGCGGTGGCAATGGGCACCTGGTCGAAGCTCACCTGCTTGGCGCCCTTGCCGGCCACGTCTTCGTAGTGAATGGTCTTGCGATTCAGATACTTGAGGGCCAGCGAATCCATGTCGTGACGCGAGGCGGTGCTGTCCAGCACATAGGATTCGAGCATGGTGTCGAAGGCCATGCCGCGCAGGGTGATGCCGTGATTGAGCAACACGTTGCGGTCATATTTGAGGTTCTGCCCCAGCGTGGCTTTGTGCGGGTCTTCCAGCAGCGGGCGCAGCTGTTCCAGTACCCAGTCACGATCGAGCTGTTTGCCGCCCACGGGGTCGTCGTGGGCCACCGGCACATAGGCCGCCTCACCCGGCTCCACGGCGAAGGAGACACCGACCACCCGTGCCTGCATATAGTCGAGGCTGGTGGTCTCGGTGTCGAAGGCGAACAACTCGGCGGCTTGCAGACGCTCCAGCCAAGCGGTGAAGACCTCGCGATCCTGCACAATCTGGTAGACGGCGTCGCTGTTGTCATCGTCACCCTGCGAAGCATCGTCCTTGTCACCAGACAATAACTCCGACAGCCAGGTCCTGAATTCCAGATCGCCCACCAGCTTGGTCAGGCGCCCCTTCTCCGGCGCCTGCACGGTGAAGGACTCGGGCCCGCCCGGCAACGGCACGTCGCACTTGATGGTGGCCAGCTGCCGCGACAGAGGCAGCTGCTCCAACGAGGCGCGCAGGCTCTCACCCACCTTGCCCTTGATCTCGTCGGCATGGGCAATGATCTCGTCCAGGCTGCCGTACTGCTTGAGCCACTTTACCGCCGTCTTCGGCCCCACCTTGGGCACACCGGGGATGTTGTCCGAGGTATCACCCACCAGGGCCAGATAATCGATGATGCGCCCCGGCGGGATGCCGAATTTTTCCTCCACGCCCTGCACGTCCAGGGTGGTGTTATCCATGGTGTTGACCAGGGTGACATGCCCGTTGACCAGCTGTGCCATGTCCTTGTCGCCGGTGGAAATCAGCGTGTCCATGCCGGCCGCCGTGGCCTGCGCGGCCAGGGTGCCGATGACGTCATCCGCCTCCACACCGTCGATCACCAGCATCGGCAGCCCCATGGCCTGCACCAGCTCGTGCAGAAGCTCAACCTGACTGCGCAGCTCATCGGGCATGGACGGCCGGTTGGCCTTGTATTCGGCGTACAGGTCGTCGCGGAAGGTCTTGCCCTTGGCATCGAAGACCACCACCATCCGCTCCGGCTGGTAGTCCTTGAGCAGCCGCCGCAGCATGTTGGCGACGCCGTAGATGGCGCCCGTGTGCTGACCGCTGGACGTGCTCAGCGACGGCAGGGCATGAAAGGCGCGGTACAGATAGGACGAGCCATCGACGAGGATCAGGTGGTTTTTTTTGGTCATGGTATGTGCAGGTTTGGACGAGTTGGAATTGGATAGGTTAGACTTGAAGGGCGCCTCTAATCATATGCAAAACGATTATCCCATGTTTAAACCCAGAACACGCAGCCCTCGCTGCACATTGCTCACTGCCGGCCTGTTTTATTGCGCCAGTGCATGGCTGACTTCCACCTTTGCCGCCAGCCCGGAGCAGACCGAGACAGAGGACGAAGACAACGCTGAAAATGGCGTTATTATTCAGTCTCCCGGCCAAGAGACCATCAATGAATACCGTATCAACGGCAAGCTGTACATGATCCGCATCACACCGCAGAAGGGCGCCCCCTACTACCTGGTCGATGCCGATGGCGACGGCGACCTGGAGACGCGCACCAACGAGCTGGCCCCCGATTTCCTCATTCCTTCCTGGGTCATTTTCAGCTGGTAACTCTACCAATCACAGTGAAACTGAATGCACACTGAACTTGACAGCATCTTTTCCCGATGGCATAAAGCCGCCTTGGGTTTCGCTGTACGCGACTTCAGCATTCAGGAATCCCAAAGCCAGGAGAGATGACCGGCACGACGAAGGCCGCGCATCATACCTGGATCCTGCAAGTGGTCGTGCTTGCGCAGTGCGAGATATTGATTCGTAGAGCGAATGACAACTTTGAGCGTAATCCTTATTGTGATTGCCGAAAAGTTTCATATCGCTATACGGATCAAGAGCTCGCCTAAAGCGCCTACTGTCGCCTCAGGGCGCCTACTTTTGGTGGTGTGCTGAGCGAGTGCGAGCACTTGTAGGATCCAGGTTATACGCTACTCCAAAACATAAAACTGGGGAGGTGGAAAACAGAGCAATGCCTTGCTCGCAGTTCCATTCCTGCCTACATCAATATCAAGGGGAATACCTATGAATGCAAAATGGTTGATTGCGCCTGTCGCTGCTGCTGCACTGTTCGTTTCCGGTCAGGCTTCTGCCGACCTGGATCTGGCCAAGAAGAGCGGTTGCCTGGCTTGCCACGGCATTGAAAAAAAGATTGTCGGACCATCCTGGAAGGACGTCGCCGCCAAGTACAAGGGCGACGCTGGCGCCCGTGACCTGCTGATCAGCAAGGTCAAGAAGGGCGGCAAGGGCACCTGGGGACCGGCTCCGATGCCTCCCTACTCACCGCGCGTTTCCGATGCCAACATCGAAAAGCTGGTGGACTTCGTTCTGGGCCTCTAAACCCGGAACCGCCTGATGGCAATAAAAAAGGCCGACACTTTGTGTCGGCCTTTTTTATTGCTCCCACGTTCCAGCTTCCCCCCACAGGCAGACACAACAAGCCGTACACCACAACGCACAATGCCTTGTCATCACACCCCCGAGCCCCGATTTATGCACAATCCAGAGAAATCCCACACAAACCCTGACACATCTGCCGGAAAAATGTCCCCTAACAGCTATTGACAATGCTAACTTATTGTAATGTATAGACTTGTTCTGGCGTTTAAATTTTGACCAATCCAACATCATTCCAGCACTCACAAGCCCTGTGGGCCTTTTCCCCCATTTTATGCACAAAGTTATCCACAGCTTTTGTGGATAAACACACATCTGTCATATCACCCAACCGGTTAGCACCCAGATGCTAGAATCAATATTAAGTTTAGTACCTAACTATCTCGCCACCAAAATCAGAACCAGAGAAACTGACATGCCTGACTGGGCGACCATTAACCGACATATCAGCAAAGTCACGGGGCAGATCTTCACCACCCACGATGCGCAGGCCGTGGGCGGCGGCTGTATCAATTCGGCCTACACCCTGAGCGACGCAAGTCGCACATTTTTCGTCAAACTCAATCATGCCTCCCGGCTCGACATGTTCGAGGCCGAGGCCGCAGGACTGAATGACATTCTGCACAGCCACAGCGTTCACGCCCCGGCACCACTGTGTCAGGGCATTGCCGCAGATGAGGCCTATCTGGTACTTGAATATCTGCCACTGGGCGGCCGGGGCAGCGCCGGGCAGCTGGGTCGGGAGCTGGCACAAATGCACCGCAGCCAGCATGATCACTTCGGTTGGCGCCGCGACAACACCATCGGCGCCACCCCACAGATCAACACGGCCGAAGATGACTGGGCCCGTTTCTGGCAGCAACACCGCCTGGGCTATCAACTGCAACTGGCGGCACACAACGGCGCACGCATCGGCCCGCAGGGCGAGCAGTTGTTGATACGTGTCCCCGAGTTTTTCAGCGACTACCAGCCGCACCCCAGCCTGCTGCACGGCGACCTGTGGTCCGGCAACTATGCCTTCACCGAGGCCGGCCAGCCGGTGATCTTCGACCCGGCCGTCTATTACGGCGACCGCGAGACCGACCTCGCTATGACCGAGCTGTTCGGCGGATTCCCGCCCGCCTTCTATGCCGCTTACAAAGAAGCCTGGCCGCTGGACCCCGGTTACGCGACCCGCAAGACCCTCTACAAGATCGGAAGAGCACACGTCTGAACTCCAGTCACACTGATATATCTCGTATGCCGTCTTCTGCTTGAAAAAAAAAAATAACTCAAAACCATCCA
>CAJVYS010000080.1 GCA_913009875.1 uncultured Gammaproteobacteria bacterium
AGAAGAGTGTAGGAGAGCGAGCGGACGAACATGCGTTAAATGGACGAGTAGGTCGTAGAGGAGAGAGGAAAGAGGATTAAAATATGGGAGAAGGGTATGTGAGAGTGGTGGGAGGTTATTAGTTTTTTTTTTTTTCAAGCAGAAGACGGCATACGAGATATATCAGTGTGACTGGAGTTCAGACGTGTGCTCTTCCGATCTACCATGACGCCATTGCGCTTGGCGAAGGCGAAAGGCAGGCCATGGGCACCGTGTACCTGGTCCATTTCCCCAACAGACATTTCCACTCCGGGCAGTGTATCTACCGTCTCCGTCATCGCCTACTGTCCGACCTTTGGCTGGCTATTCTCCAATATGCCACCCTCATTCTTCACCTTTTCATCTGCAGGAGCCTCTTCGTCGAAGGGCTCGGGAATGTAAAGATAGTCATGTTCGGAGGGCAGAATCGGATGCTCCTCGCCGGACAGCAGGCCGACACCTTCGTCGAGCAGGTCCAGCTGGCGACCACGAATATAAGTGTATTTGCTGCGTGTCAGGTTCAGACTGTCTTCGCGGGACCGAATAATCGTCGGACGCATAAAGACCATCAAATTGATTTTTATTTTCTGCACGGACTTGTAACGGAACAGCGCGCCCAGCAGGGGAATGTCGCCGAGAAGCGGTACCTTTTGCTCATTTTCCACCACCCGGTCTTCGATCAATCCACCCAGCACCAGCGCGGCACCATCGTCCACCAGCACACTGGTGGTGATAGAGCGTTCGTTGGTCACCACGTCACCCTGCCCGGCCGATCCTGCGGCAATGCCATCGACTTTCTGCTCGATGTCGAGACGAATGGTGTTGCCCTCGTTGATCTGCGGCTTGACCTTAAGGCGAATGCCCACCTGCTTGCGTTCAAGGGTGGTAAAGGGATTCACCGAACCTGCCGTTCCTCCGGTACCAGTAAACGAGCCGGTGGGAATGGACAGCTCCTGACCAACGAAGATTTCCGCCTCTTCGTTGTCCATGGTCACCAGGTTCGGCGTGGAGAGGATATTGGTGGCGCCATCGCCTTCCAGGGCGCGAACCAGGGCGGCGAAGTTAAATGTGCCGCTGTTAAAGCGGCCTGCACCCACCGTCATGCCGGTACCGATGGCGCCAATGGCCGCAAGCGGATTGCCGGAGGCCGCCAGCGCGGCACCGGCGAGGCTGGAGATACTGGTGCCGCTGCCGCCAAAATTGATTGCACCGACGGGCATGTTGCCGCCCGAACCGTCGAGCAGCCACTGCACGCCCAGCTCGGCGGAGCGATCCGCGGAAACCTCGGCGATCACCGCCTCCACCATTACCTGCGCGCGGCGTATGTCCAGCTGGCGAATCACCGACGCCAGCGAACGATACACCGTCGGCGTGGCGGTAATCACCAGAGCATTAGTACTTTCGTCGGCCTGGATATCGAAGGGCTGGTTGCGCACAGCCGCCGGTGTCTTGGCCTTTCCGTTACCCTTTTTTGCCTTGCCGACGCCGGTGAGTACCGTCGCCAGATCCTTGGCCTTGGCGTAGCGCAGATACACCACGTGGGTATCGCCGCTGGTTTCCGAGGGGGTGTCGAGGTGGGAGATAATAGCGCGCAGCTGCAGGCGGGTGGTGCGATCGCCGCCGATAAGAATGCTGTTGGTGCGCTCATCCGCTACCAACATGGGTTTGGCGGCCTTGGGGTTCCGTTTCGCGCTCTGCTGCTGCAGGGAATTAAGTACCCGCACCAGATCCGCCGCCACGGCATACTCCAGCTGGATGTATTCGATCTCGCCGCTGCTGGGCTGATCGATGCGCTGGATGATTTTCACCAGCCGCGCAATATTGGCGGCGCGATCAGAGATGATCAGCACGTTGCTGGGCGGATAGGCCGCCAGGTGCCCCTGTGGTGGCACCAGCGGGCGCAGGATGGGCACCAGCTGCGCGGCGGTCACGTGTTCGATCTGCACCACGCGGGTGACGGACTCGTCGCCACGGCCCGGATGCCGCTTGCTGGCGGTGGGCATGCCGCTGTGTTTGGCGTCGGCATCGGGGACGATCTTGATCGCCTCACCACTGGGCACGGCCGAATAGCCATGCACTTCAAGGATCGACAGGAAGACCTGGTAGATCGCCTTTTCGCTCATCGGGCGGTTGGAGATCAGCGTGACCTTGCCCTTGACGCGCGGATCGACAATGAAGTTCTTACCGGTAACTTCGGCCACCGCACTGATCACCGCATTGATGTCGGCACCCTTGAAATTGAGCATGTTCTGCGGCGGCGCGGCCACTGCAGGCAGAACCAGGATGAACCACAGCAGCAGTGCGCCCAGCACCGGAGTCAGGCCCAATGTCCACAGGCGGCGGGCGCGGCAATGTCGTTGCAAAATCATGATAACAGTCAATCCCTCGGCCACGGGCGGCCATTGTAGTCCGTCTTATTCAATTTGAAACGAAAAGCTCTGTGGGGCGCCATTACGCTCCACTTCCAGGCTGATCTGCGACAGATTGGAGACATCACGCATCAGCTCCAGCGCCTTCAACGGGTTGTCCATGGGGATGCCGTTGATGGACGTCACCACGTCGCCGGCGCGCAGACCAAAGCGCGACAACAGCTGGCGGTCGCGGCCCGGACGGATACGGTAGCCCTTGAGCTTGCCGGTGGCGCGATCACGCACCGGCTCGGCACGTACCAGCTCCATCACGCTCTGCGGGTCGGTGATCAAGGCGTCGCGGTACTGACGCAGCAGGGAGCCGGTGTCCGCGGTGCTTGCCGAGATGGCGGCTGCCGACCGGCCGCGACCGGCCGTAGCCGCAGCGGCCCGGTGATTCACCAGGGTATTCGCATCCTTGGGCAGCCGCAGGGTTTCCAACCGCCCGCGATATTCCAGGATAATGCGGTCGGCATGGATTTCCTTCAGCACGGCATTACCCGGCAACTTGTCATCCACCGCGTAGGCGTCTTCCAGCCCCTTGCCGTCGGCGATGATGGCGCGTGCAATAGCAAGGTTGTCCGAGGCCAGCACGCCATGCAATTTCAGATTCAGGCGGGTATCCGGGGCATCCACCACCTTGGCCGCCGCTTTGGGTGCAGCCTTGCCGGCCTCACCAAACAGATGCAGGCGCTCAATACTGAGGGCCGACACCCTGGTCGATGCCGGGCGGGCCTGTGCCGGGGCGGGCCCGGGCTGGACAAATCCGGCCATGTTCTCATCGGGCGCCGGCAACAGCGTCCAGGTCAGGCTGGCCAGCGCCTTTGCCAGCAGCACGATCAGCAGCAACGTCACCAACGCGGACAAACGCCGATCCTGCGCCAACACCGCCAGCCGCGGCAACCAGTCCGCCTGCCAGCTAGGCACAAAGAGACTCCGGGAATTCATCGAGTAGATATTTTGTCATATTACGGCGGTTTTTCGTCCACTGGGCATTGTCACGACGTCCGATTCAGTTGCATGATGCATGATTCACGCCAAGGTAGACGCTAACAGGATTGGCCGCCAATCACCAGCCTGCGCAAGCGTGGAAATGGCCGTGCCTCTGGGCTTGTGATAGATATCGGGAATTTCCACACATTGTACGCCAGCACATGACAGCATGATGGTTCTGTATCGGCCTGCCGGGGCCTGATATCGGTGATGATTTCCCGTCTCAGCGTCGCCGACAACGGGCGCTATGTGCGGAATGCGAGCCTATCTGCGACTTACCAGGGACGGGCGATAACCCGCTTTAGCGGGCAAGGAAACCTCTGATTAATGCTCGCGCGTCGAATGGAATTCTATCTCGGGCCAGCGCTCCATGGTCAGGTCAAGGTTGATACGCGTTGGGGCGATATAGGCCAGATTGCCATCGCCGTCCAGGGCCAGGTTGTCGTGGGCCTTCTTTTTAAACTCGTCGAGTTTCTTATCATCCATGCACTCCACCCAGCGTGCTGTCGCTACATTGACCGCTTCAAACAGGCATTCCACCTTGTATTCGTGCAGCAGTCGATGGGCAACCACATCAAACTGCAGGATACCCACGGCGCCGACGATCAGGTCATTGCGGTTCAACGGCCGAAACAGCTGAGAGGCGCCCTCTTCGCACAGCTCCTGCAAGCCCTTCTGCAGGGCCTTCATACGCAATGGGTCGCGCAGACGCGCACGGCGAAACAGCTCCGGCGCAAAATGCGGGATGCCGGTGAATTTCAGCTCTTCACCCTGGGTGAAGGTATCACCAATCTGGATCGTGCCGTGATTGTGCAGGCCGATGATGTCGCCGGAATAGGCATTCTTGACATGCTCGCGATCCGCAGCCATGAAGGTGATGGCGTTGGGGATTTTCACATCGCGGCCCATGCGTACATGGCGCGCCTTCATGCCCTGGCTGTACTGCCCGGAACAAATACGCAGAAAGGCGATGCGGTCGCGGTGCGACGGATCCATATTGGCCTGAATCTTGAACACGAAACCGGTGAATTTCTCTTCATCAGGTGCGACATCGCGTGTCCTGGTCTTGCGCAGCGGCGGTGAAGGCGCGAAGTTGACCAGTGCATCCAGCAGTTCTCGCACACCAAAGTTGTTGATGGCGGAACCAAAGTAGACCGGCGTCAGCTCACCGGCAAGATAGGCATCGGCATCGAATTCATGACTGGCGCCGCGCACCAACTCCACCTCTTCGCGCAACTCATCAGCCACGCTACCAAACAACTCATCGAGGCGCGGGTTGTCCAGACCTTCAATGACCTCGCCTTGCTGAATCTTGCCACCGTGACTGGGGCTGAACAGGTGGATGGTGTCGCTGTAGAGATCGAACACGCCCTTGAAGGCCTTGCCCATGCCGATCGGCCAGGTCATTGGCGCACAGCGTATCTTGAGAATATCCTCGACTTCATCGAGCAGTTCCAGCGGGTCGCGGCCCTCACGATCGAGCTTGTTAATGAAGCTGATAATGGGCGTATCACGCAGGCGACAGACCTCCATCAGCTTAATGGTGCGCTGCTCGACACCCTTGGCACAGTCGATCACCATCAGCGCCGAATCAGCTGCGGTGAGGGTACGGTAGGTATCTTCAGAAAAGTCTTCGTGGCCGGGCGTGTCGAGCAAGTTAATGATGCAGTCGTTATACGGAAACTGCATCACCGACGAGGTCACCGAGATGCCGCGTTGCTGTTCCAGCGCCATCCAGTCAGAGGTGGCATGGCGGGCGGCCTTGCGCCCCTTGACGGTGCCGGCCATCTGGATCGCGTGCCCGAACAACAGCAGCTTTTCTGTCAGCGTGGTCTTACCCGCATCGGGATGCGAGATGATCGCAAAGCTGCGCCGGCGTTCGGCTTCCTGCTTGATGACTGACATGCTGATTGGCTGCTCTGAGAGCGATATTGGAAGGGAAAATGGTGGGCCGTCCGCGACTCGAACGCGGGACCATCGGATTAAAAGTCCGGTGCTCTACCAACTGAGCTAACGGCCCGAAAAATGGGACTGCAATCATACCCGAATCAGACCGAATGACAAGGGCCTACAGGCAACAAAAGGTCGTGGGCAAAGGCATACGCCCACGGCCTTTTTCAAGGCTTCAGCCTACACGGCGTCGAGACTGCGCAGCGCCGACGGCAGGAGCTTCATGTCCACCAGCGAGGTCACCAATGCTTTGAAGAAGGTGGCCTCTTCTTCATAGACCAGTTTGTAGTACTGGATCTTCATGGTCAGCGCACAACCGAAGATGATCGAGATCAGGGCGATGAACGAACCGATGGCCAGGGTGGAAAAACCCGTGATGCCCTGGCCGATGGTGCAACCCATGGCCAGTACGCCACCAAAGCCCATCAGGATGGCACCGATGAAGTGGTTGAGGAAATCCTTGCCGGAGGCAAACCACTCGAAACGGAAGCTGCGCGACAGCAGAGACCAGAAGAATGAACCGGCAATGACGCCGAACAGGGCCATGACGCCAAAGGTCAGATAGGCGCGACTAAAGCCGGCAGAGGCATAGCCCAGGCTCTGCCCCATGGGATTGATGAAGGTAAAGGACTGCGGGCTCAGGGGGCGGGTATCCGCCGGTTTTCCCTCATCGGATTCCGCCAGGAAATCCCACTGCTGGGCAAATTCACGCAGCGAATAGATATCACCATCGACGTCCAGTTTGATATTGCTGGTGACGTACCAGGCACCGAGCACGGCCAACCCCACCAGCACACCGGCGAACAGATTATCAAAACTCTTACGAAAATCCGCCGACTTGAAGATAAACACGAGCAGCGCAACGGCAATAAGACCACCGATGACAAGCCGCGCCATTACCGCATTGTCCGGACTGGCCAGGGTGCCGAGATCCTGGGCGGTGCCCATGTCCATGGCCAGCGGTCGAATCCAGTCGATGAACAGAAGAGACATCAAGGTCTGATCGGAATCCGGGAACGGGTTGATCATGAAATAGGCGATCACAGCGATGATCAGCAGCACCACAATAGACTTGAGGTTTCCTCCGCCAATCCGGATCAACACCTTGTTGGCACAACCGCTCGCCAGGGTCATGCCGATGCCGAACATCACGCCACCGAGCAGGTTCTCTGCCCAGATCAGCATGGGCGCGCGGTAGGGAGGAAAGGCCGCATCCGGGTTCACCATACCCATGCTTTCCAGCACGATGACGCCGATCAAGGCAACGGTCGCAGCCAGCATCCAGGCACGAAAACGCCCCAGATCCCCGATATTGACCCAGTCAGACACGGCGCCCATTGTACAAAAGTTGGTCTTGTTCACGACAGCGCCCAGCACGAGGGCAATGGCAAACGTGGACCACAGCAACACTGACTGGGCCTCAACAAAATTTTCAAATATCATACGTCTCCTCCTGCTTACCCTCGCTTCTCATCGTTATTATGGTCTGATTGACGGGTAAGGGTCTGTGATATCAGACATGATTATGGGCAATAAAATTAAGGTATTAGAATCAAACTTTTCTATGCCCGTATTTAAGATCCAATATCCCCGCTCAAAAAAAAACCGGGCAAGGCCCGGTTCTTTAGACTTAATACAGGAGTAAATTATTCCGCGGTCGTCCCTTCCTCTACTTCCTCTTCCTGAGGACGATCGACCAGCTCAACGAATGCCATCGGGGCATTATCGCCAGCACGATAACCGCACTTGAGGATACGGATATAGCCACCGGGACGCTCCTTGTAACGAGGCGCAATCTCGGAGAACAACTTGCCGACCATTTCCTTATCGCGGATGCGATCGAAGACAACACGACGATTGGCCAGTGAGTCATTCTTGGCACGCGTAATCAGCGGCTCTGCAACACCACGGAGTTCCTTGGCCTTGGGCAGAGTAGTTCTGATGATTTCATGACGAAACAGTGAGCAGGCCATATTCTTGAACATGGCTTTACGGTGACTGCTGTTCCGGTTTAACTGTCGACCAGATTGACGATGGCGCATGACAACTTCCTTAATAAAACTTTTTGTGGCTGGTTGAATCCCGAAAGATTAACCGTCTTCCCGCTGATCCTTAAGACTGGCGGGTGGCCAGTTTTCCAAACGCATACCCAGCGACAAACCCTTGGTCGCAAGTACACTCTTAATTTCAGTCAGCGACTTTTTGCCCAAATTAGGCGTCTTTAGAAGCTCAACCTCTGTGCACTGAATCAGGTCTCCGATATAGTAGATCTGTTCGGCCTTCAGGCAGTTAGCAGAACGAACCGTCAGTTCCAGATCATCGACCGGGCGCAGAAGGATCGGATCAACATCGGGCTCTTCGGCAATAGCACTGGATTCCTGACGGCTTTGCAAGTCAACAAAGCTGGACAACTGATCCTGTAGAATCGTTGCCGCCGTACGAATAGCCTCTTCAGGATCAAGCGAACCATCTGTTTCCAGTTCGACAATGAGCTTATCGAGATCCGTGCGCTGTTCGAGGCGGGCATTCTCAACGGTATATGAAACGCGAGACACCGGGCAGAATGAGGCATCAACCTGCAAACGGCCGATAACGTTGGATTCATCCTCTTCAGTGCGCTGATTAGCGGGCTGATAGCCACGACCACTCAGCACCTTGAGCCTCATTTTGATCTCACCATTCTTGGTCAGATGCGCAATGACGTGATCCGGATTAACGACTTCTACGTCATGATCCAGAGTAATGTCGCTGGCGGTCACGGGGCCTTCGCCCTTTTTCTCCAGAACCAGTTCGGCTTCATCCCGCGCGTGCATCTGGAACGCAACACCCTTCAGGTTGAGAAGGATATCGATGACATCTTCCTGTACACCTTCAATGGCGCTGTACTCGTGAAGCACACCTTCGATTTCTACTTCCACCACGGCACAACCGGTGATTGAAGACAGCAGGATACGACGCAGAGCATTACCCAGGGTATGCCCAAAACCACGTTCCAAAGGCTCCAGCGTCACCTTTGCATGATGGCTGTTGAACACCTGGACGTTGACAATACTCGGCTTCAAAAAATCTGACAGTGAGCCTTGCATGGAATTTCCTCTTATAAGCTTACGATACGTTGCTGCGCTACAGTGTGTTGATTACTTGGAGTACAACTCAACGATCAGATGCTCATTTATGTCAGACGGCAGCTCGGAGCGCTCCGGATATGCCTTGAACACACCGCTCAGCTTCTTGCTGTCGACATCAACCCACTCGACGAAGCCACGCTGAGTGGCCAGATCCATGGAATTCTGAATACGGGCTTGGCTGCGGCAACCCTCACCAACGGCAACCACATCAGACGGGCTAACCCGGTAGGACGGAATCGTCACGACCTGCTCGTTAACCGTGATCGCCTTGTGGCGAACCAGTTGACGCGCCTCACTGCGGGAAGCGGCATAACCCATGCGATAAACGACGTTATCAAGACGGGATTCCAGAGTCTGCAGGAGATTCTCACCGGTTGCGCCCTTGCGACGATCGGACTCCTGATAGTACAGACGGAACTGTTTCTCAAGAACACCATAGGTACGACGCATTTTTTGTTTCTCGCGCAACTGGTTTGCATAGTCAGAAACACGCGTACGGCGCTGACCATGCTGCCCCGGAGGAAATGCACGATTCTCCATGGCACATTTTGCGGTATAGCATTTCTCGCCCTTCAGAAAGAGCTTGGCCCCCTCACGGCGGCACTGGCGACACTTTGGTCCAATATATCTTGCCATCTCAATCTCCGGACTTACACACGGCGCCGCTTGGGAGGGCGGCAACCGTTGTGCGGAATAGGGGTTACGTCGGTAATGCTGGTAATGTTAAAACCTTGACCATTCAGGGCGCGAATGGCGGATTCCCGCCCCGGGCCCGGGCCCTTGACGTTAACCTCGAGGTTCTTCATCCCCATATCCTTGACGACCACGGCCACGCGCTCTGCAGCAACCTGGGCGGCAAAGGGTGTACTCTTGCGAGAACCACGGAAGCCTGACCCACCCGACGTTGCCCAAGCAAGTGCGTTGCCCTGACGGTCAGTGATGGTCACGATGGTATTATTGAAGGACGCATGAATGTGAGCGACACCGTCGACCACATTCTTCTTTATGCGCTTCTTTGTACGGGGACTTGCCATTCCGCTTACCTATAAAAAAGACGTGTGAGTTAAATTATTTACGAATCATGCGACGTGGACCCTTGCGAGTACGCGCATTGGTGCGGGTACGCTGACCGCGTACGGGAAGACCGCGACGGTGACGAATACCGCGAGTACAGCCCATATCCATGAGCCGTTTGATGTTCATGGAAACTTCACGGCGCAGATCACCTTCAACGATGAACTTGCCAACCTCTGTACGCAATGCCTCCAGTTCCTGCTCGGTAAGATCCTTGATCTTTGCAGCGGTGTTGACACTGGCGGCAGCACAGATTTCTGCCGCGCGCGTAGATCCAACGCCATAAATGGACGTCAGCGCTATGACCGCATGTTTTTGATCTGGGACGTTGATCCCCGCAATACGCGCCATTCTAATACTCTCCTAATCGATCGCCGCGGTAAACCGGCTATTCTAAGCTTTCAACAACTGCCAATCAAGTGCCAGGGTTATCCCTGGCGCTGCTTGTGCCGGGGGTCCGAGCAGATCACTCGAACCACACCCTTGCGGCGAACCACTTTGCACTTGCGGCACATTTTTTTAACCGATGCACGAACCTTCATCGTTCTCTCTCCAAACACAGGGCGCTTGGCCCACTTACAAACCAGTTCGACCGTAGCCTTTCAGGTTGGCCTTTTTCATCAGGCCATCATACTGATGCGACATCAGGTGGGCCTGTATCTGTGAAATGAAATCCATTACCACAACAACAATAATCAGCAGTGATGTACCGCCAAAATAGAAAGGCACGTTCCAGTACACAATCATGAATTCAGGCAATAAACAGACGGCGGTAATGTACATTGCCCCGACGAGTGTCAGTCGCGACATGACCTGATCGATATATTTTGCCGTCTGCTGACCCGGGCGAATACCGGGAATAAACGCACCCGAACGCTTCAGGTTGTCTGCCGTATCCTTGGGGTTGAACATCAACGCCGTATAGAAAAAGCAGAAGAAAATAATCGCCAGCGCATACATCAGCACGTAAATCGGCTGGCCCGGGGAAAGTGTTGAAGAGAGATCCTTCAACCATCCCATGCCTTCCGCACTGCCAAACCATCCGCCCAATGTTGCTGGGAACAGGATAATACTGGAGGCAAAGATCGGCGGGATAACGCCGGCCATATTTACTTTCAGCGGCAAATGGCTCTTCTGTGCAGCAAATACCTTTCGCCCCTGCTGTCGCTTTGCATAGTTTACGGTAATCCGCCTTTGCCCTCTCTCCATGAAGACAACAAAACCGGTGACCAAAATAATAAGCACCAATAACGCGATAACGAGGAAAGCACTCAACTCACCGATTCGCGCCAACTCCAGAGTGCCACCGATAGCTGAAGGAAGACCTGCAACGATACCGGCAAAGATAATCAGCGAAATGCCGTTACCGATTCCGCGCTCAGTGATCTGCTCACCCAGCCACATTAAAAACATCGTGCCCGTAACCAGGCTGACGACCGCCGTAAACACAAAACCCGGACCCGGGTTCGGCACTACGGGCAATGCACCCATCTGCTGGCTTTGCAGGGCAATGGCAACGCCGATGGACTGGAAGGTCGCCAGTCCCAAGGTACCGTATCGTGTGTACTGGGTGATCTTGCGGCGCCCGGACTCGCCCTCTTTCTTCAACTGCTCCAACTTCGGCACAACCGCCGTCAGCAACTGCATGATGATCGAGGCCGAGATATAGGGCATGACACCTAAAGCGAAAAGCGTCAGGCGGCCCAATGCACCACCCGAGAACATGTTGAACATGTCCAGTATGGTGCCCTTTTGCTGATCAAACAGTATTGCCAGGGCAGCAGGATCAATACCCGGCACAGGGATGAAAGAGCCGATCCGGAAAACCAGCATTGCCAGGAAGACGAACCACAGGCGCTGCTTGAGTTCCGTCAGCTTGCCCGAGCCCATGGCGCCGAGCATAGACGACCTGGAGGCGCCCACTTATTCCTCGACTTTTCCGCCGGCAGCTTCAATCGCTGCACGTGCACCTTTGGTTGCCAATACACCGCGCAACGTTACGGGCTTGGCCACCTCACCAGAAGCGATCACTTTCGCACGCTTGATGTGCTGACCGATAATATTCGCCGCCTTCAGGGCAATCAGGTCGACGGTCTCACCATCGACCTTTGCCAGCTCGCTGAGACGTACCTCGGCAGAAATGCGCGCCTTGCGAGAGCTGAAGCCGACCTTGGGAAGGCGGCGCTGCAAAGGCATCTGGCCACCTTCAAATCCTACCTTGTGAAAACCACCGGAACGGGACTTTTGGCCCTTGTGGCCACGACCACAAGTCTTGCCAAAGCCGCACCCAATACCACGTCCGACTCGCTTCGGGTTCTTCTTTGAGCCCTCAGCAGGACTAAGAGTATTCAAACGCATTTTATGCTTCCTCGACCTTTAGCATGTAAGAAACCGCATGAATCATGCCTCGGTTACACGGCGTATCCTCAACCACAACAGTCTGATGCATACGACGAATACCCAGACCGGAAATGCAGGCTTTATGAGCTGGCAGGCGTCCGATTGTGCTTCGCACCAGGGTGACTTTGACTTTCCCGGCCATAATTTACTCCGTAATCTCTTCTACGCGCTTGCCACGCTTTGCGGCGACAGCCTCAGGCGTTGTCATACTGGTCAAGCCCTTAAAGGTCGCGCGCACCACATTGATCGGGTTATTTGAACCGATGCACTTTGCCAACACATCGCGAACACCAACCGCCTCAAAGACGGCGCGCATTGCACCGCCGGCAATGATGCCGGTGCCTTCGGAGGCCGGCAACATCACAACCTTGGCTGCACCATGCACACCGGTGATGGAATATTGTAGCGTTCCACCCTTGAGGTCGACCTTGCGCATATTTTTACGCGCATCTTCCATCGCCTTCTGCACCGCGACCGGCACTTCACGCGCCTTGCCACGACCAAAGCCGACTCGACCTTCACCGTCACCCACTACCGTCAACGCCGTGAAACCGAAGACACGACCACCCTTGACGACCTTGGCGACGCGATTAATTCCGACGAGCTTTTCGATTAAGCCGTCGCTGTTTGCTGCTGCATCAAATTTTGCCATGCGAACACCTTAACCCTTATATCTGCAAGCCGCTTTCACGGGCCGCATCTGCGAGCGCCTTGACGCGCCCATGATACCGAAAACCGGAACGATCAAACGCAACCCTGTCAACCCCGGATGCCTTGGCACGTTCTGCGATAAGCTGACCAATCTTTTCGGCAGCCTCAATATTGCCCGTGCCCTTTAGGCCTGACTTCACATCAGATTCCAGCGTGGAAGCACTCGCCACGACCTTTCCGCCGTCAGGTGAAATAACCTGGGCATAAGTGTGCCGGGGAGTGCGATGAATACACAGGCGGTAAACGCCCAGTTCGCTGATTTTGGCGCGCGTACGGAGAGCGCGGCGCAATCGACTTTGTTTCTTGTCCATGATTCTTCGCCCTTACTTCTTCTTCGCTTCTTTACGCACGACCTGTTCGTCAGAATACCGGACACCCTTCCCTTTATAAGGCTCTGGTGGACGATAAGCCCGAATATTCGCGGCGACCTGACCGACCAACTGCTTGTCGATGCCCTTCACCACAACCTCGGTCTGACTTGGGGTCTCAATAGTGACACCTTCAGGAATCGGATATTCAACCGGATGCGAAAACCCCAGCGAAAGATTGAGAACCTTGCCCTGGGCCTGAGCACGATAACCAACACCCACCAGCGTGAGCTTTTTCTCAAAACCCTGGGTCACACCGAGCACCATGTTGTTCAACAGGGCACGGGTAGTACCGGCCTGCGCATTGGACTCCTTACCACCATTGCGTGCTGCAAAAGTCAGCACGTTGTCAGCCTGCTTTACATCCACGGCGATATGAATTTCATGGCTCATTTCACCCTTGGCGCCCTTAACCTTGATCGCCTGGCCATCAATCCTGACCTCAACACCGGAAGGCAGTTGAACGGGGTTTTTAGCAACACGTGACATCGTCAGCCCCCTTAAGCAACAAAGCAGAGAATTTCACCACCATGGCCGGCCTTGCGGGCGGCGCGATCTGTCATCAGACCCTTGGAGGTGGAAACCACGGCAACAC
The DNA here is from genome assembly GCA_913009875.1 of uncultured Gammaproteobacteria bacterium. Lineage (GTDB taxonomy): Bacteria > Pseudomonadota > Gammaproteobacteria > SZUA-152 > SZUA-152 > DRQN01. The sequence continues at coordinate 13,646 of CAJVYS010000080.1, forward strand.
CCAAACCACCCATCACTGAAGGTAGTTCGTCTTTACCCTTATAGACACGCAGACCAGGTCGGCTCACGCGCTTGATCAAATCGATGACGGGGCATCCTTCATAATACTTGAGGGAAATTTCCATCACCGGCTTACCATCGATATCCTTAACAGATACGGTATTGATGTACCCTTCATCTTTAAGCAGATTTGCGATAGCAACCTTCTGCTTGGAAGATGGCATCGTCACGCTCAACTTACCTGCTGAGAGAGCGTTACGAACACGGGTCAACATATCCGCAATGGGATCAGTCATGCTCATGCCAGAAACTCCTAACTAAAAATACACTACCTGCGGCAGCGCTTACCAACTTGCCTTAACAAGGCCGGGGATATCGCCGCGCATTGCAGCTTCACGCAACTTCGTGCGGCTCAGTCCAAACTTCCGATAGTATCCATGGGGACGCCCTGTCTGGCGGCAGCGATTGCGCTGGCGACACGGACTGGCATCACGAGGCATAGACTGAAATTTTCTGCGCGCCTCTTCCTTCTCTTCATAACTTAGGGATGGATCCTTCAGCTGCGCCTTCAGCGCGGTCCGCTTGGCGGCATACTTTTTCACCAAACGCGCACGCTTCAGTTCGCGATTAATAACGGAAACTTTTGCCATCGCTAGATTCTCTTACTTTTTAAGCGGAAGATTAAAGGCGGTCAGTAATGCGCGCGCCTCATCATCGGTCTTTGCTGTGGTGGTAAAGCAAATATCCATACCACGAATCGCATCGATCTGATCGTAATCGATTTCCGGGAACATGATCTGCTCCTGGATACCCATACTGTAATTGCCACGACCGTCGAAGGCCTTACCATTCAAGCCACGAAAATCACGGATACGCGGAATAGCAATACTGATCAGACGATCCAGAAAATCGTACATACGATCACGACGCAGCGTCACCTTGCAGCCAACCGGCCAACCTTCACGCACCTTGAATCCCGCAACGGAAAGGCGTGCCTTGGTCACGATAGGCGACTGGCCTGATATCTTGACCATGTCGGCAACGGCATTCTGAATAACCTTCTTGTCACCAATGGCCTCACCCACACCCATATTCAGCGTGATCTTGGTGATCCTGGGAACTTCCATGACACTCGTGTAGCCAAACTGCTCCTGAAGCTGTTTGGTCACGGTATCCTTATAAAATTCTTTAAGTCTGGACATTTGCCTAACTCGCCTTAAACGTCCACAACTTCGTTGTTGGACTTGAAGTAACGCACCCGACGACGATCCTCGAGAACCTTGATCCCGATACGGTCAGCCTTTCCAGCAGCTGCATTGAACACAGCTACATTTGATATATGAAGTGGCATTTCCTTTTCGATAATGCCACCGGATTCACCGGCATTCGGGTTGGCCTTGACATGCTTCTTGGCCATGTTGGCACCTTCGACGACGACACGCTCGTTATCGATAATCTTCAGCACCGAACCGCGCTTACCCTTGTCTTTACCGGCGATGATGATGACATCATCACCTGTCTTAATCTTGTTCATGCTCGTTGCCCCAGCAGTTACAGCACTTCAGGTGCCAGCGAAATGATCTTCATAAAACGCTCGCCACGCAGCTCACGCGTCACCGGGCCAAAGATACGTGTGCCGATGGGCTGCAGCTGTGCATTCAACAGCACGGCAGCATTACCATCAAAGCGAATAATCGACCCATCGGGACGACGCACTCCCTTGGCAGTACGCACAACAACAGCGTTGTAAACCTCGCCCTTCTTGACCTTGCCGCGAGGAATGGCCTCTTTGACACTCACCTTAATAATGTCGCCAATCCCCGCATAACGGCGCTTGGATCCACCCAGGACTTTGATACACATCAGCCGACGCGCGCCGCTGTTATCGGCCACATCCAACACCGTTTGCATCTGAATCATCGATACTTCTCCGCCAATCTGTACCCAGCCCCTCCAACCTCCGTGGTTCGAGGGCGCGAAATAATACCACCTAAACGCGCAGAGCCCAAATCTTTTTCGCTTTGGGCTCTGCGATCAATCCTTTTGCCCCATCAGCTGGCGAAACCTGCTGATGGGGCGCGCTGTTTAGCTAGCGCGCTTTACAATTTCAGCCAGCCGCCAGGACTTGGTCTTTGACATCGGGCGACACTCGGAAATCGTCACCTCATAGATCGGAAGAGCACACGTCTGAACTCCAGTCACACTGATATATCTCGTATGCCGTCTTCTGCTTGAAAAAAAAAAAAAACACCACACCCCCCCCACACACCT
>CAJVYS010000081.1 GCA_913009875.1 uncultured Gammaproteobacteria bacterium
CACCGAGATCTACACTCTTTCCCTACACGACGCTCTTCCGATCTCGTAGTCGAGGCGCGGATAGATGCGCGCGGTGCTGCCGTCATCCAAAGTGACGGTCTCCTTGCTGTAGAGCTGCGCGGCCAACGGCGCGGAATAGCTCTTTTCCAGCCGCGTGCGCAGCGGCGTGGCGAGCAGGTCGAGCAGGCTCAGTACGTCCACAGCATAAAAATCCTGATCGACCTCTATGCCGGCCTGCGGCGCCAACTGTTGACGAAAATGCACCGAGTCGAGCAAGCCCACCACCACGTAGGCGCTCAGCACCACTAGCGAGGCCGCCGCCAGCGGGCGGCGGATCACCTGCCCCCACGGAGCGCGCAGGTGCGGCTTGCCGCGCATGTAGATGACGAAGGCCGTGAGCACGCCCACCAGCAGAAACACCAGCGCGTCGGTCCACAGCAGCACCACTTTTACCGGCACCAGCCACAGGCCGAGGCCGATGGCGGCGAGCAACGCAATGAGTCGCACGGGCGGCTTCATGATAGCCGCACCCGTGGATCAACCAGGGTGTAAGAAAGATCGGTGAGCAGCAGGCCGAGGATGTACAGCACCGAGCCGAGGAACACCATGGCACGCACGATACCGAAGTCCTGGGCACGGATGGCGTCGATGGTGTAGCTGCCGAGGCCGGGGATGCCGAAGAAGGATTCGGTGATCAGGCTGCCCATAAACAGCAGCGGGATGGTCACCACCACGCCGGTGAGTATCGGGATCATGGCGTTTTTCAGCACGTGTTTGAACAGCACCACGCGCTCCGGCAGGCCCTTGGCGCGGGCGGTGCGCACGTAATCCTTGTTCACCTCTTCGAGGAAGATGGTGCGGTACCAGCGACTGCCGGCGCCGATGCCGCTGACGATGCCGATGGCCACCGGCAGGATCAGGAACTTGAAGGCACTGAGGCCGCCGTCATAACCGGAAATAGGTACCAGGTGCATGAGTTTGCTGATCAGATACTGGCCGCCGATGATGTAAAACAGCGCCGAGATGGACATCAGGATCACGCACAGCACCACGCCCGCGTGGTCCACGTAGGTGGCGCGAAAAAAGGCCATCAGCAGGGCGAAGGTGATGGTCACCAGCAGGCCGATGACGAACACCGGAATGGCCAGCATCAGGCTGGGCCACATGCGCTGGCGGATGTCATAACCGATGTCACGGCCGTCATCGGCGGTGCCGAAGTCAAAGACGAACAGACTGACGGATTTGTCGAAGAAGATGGTGTTAGTGAATTTGTCGGCGCCCCCGGCCTCGGCGTTGTAGAGCAGCGGCTTGTCGTAGCCCTGATCCACCTTCCAGCGCTCGATGGCCTCGGGGGTGACGCGCTTCGCGCCCAGCTGCATACGCGCCATGTCATCGGGGCTGTTGACGACGAAGAACAGCCAGAAGGTGAGCAGGTTGACGCCGATCAGGATAGGGATGGCGTACAGGCTGCGGCGCAGGATGTAGGCCAGCATCAGTCGTTTCCTCGATAAGGTGCACGCGAAGGGTCTCGCGCAATGCCCCGCGCATGCAGTTTGCGTCGGTACATGAGGGCGGCGGGCACGATACCCAACACCAGCAGTACGGCGATCAGCGCCAGCGGCCAGACAATAGGTTGGTTCCACTCGGCGCGCAATTGGGCGCGCAGCTCGGGGTCGATGCGCTTGTACTTGAGCGTGTTATTGGCCATAAAATTGGGCTTCACGTTGTGATACCAGGCGTGAAACAGGCTGTATTGCTTGGGGTTCATGCCCCACACCCAGGGGGCGTCGCGGCGCACGATGTCGACCATTTCGGTGATCACGGCCTGACGCTCGGCACCGTTGGGCAGGTTTTTCATGCGTTGGAACAGGCGGTCGAATTCGGGGTTTTCATAGTTGGCGGCGTTCTCGCCGTTCTTGCCCACCTTGGCATTGGGGCCGTAGAGCAGGAAGAAGAAGTTCTCCGGGTCCGGGTAGTCGGCGTTCCAGCCCCACTGGAACAGCTGCGCGGTGCCCTTGCGCATCTTTTCCTGAAAGCGGTTGTAGTCGGTGGCGCGCACCACCAGCTGCAGGTCGATCTTGGCGAATTGCTTGCGCATCCAGTCCATGCGCGCCTTGTCGTCCGGCCCGGCACCGGTGGTGTCGAGGTGAATAATGAGCGGTTTGCCGGTCTTTGCATCACGGCCGTCGGGGTAACCCGCCTCAACCAGCAGGCGCTTGGCCTCGTCGATCGGCTTGCGACGGGGCCTGCCGTCCACCCAGTCGTAGACATAGGGATTGATGCCCTGCTCACCATCCACATAACCAAAAATACCCGGCGGCAACGGCCCCTGCGCGGGGATGCCGCGACCGTTCTGGAAGATACTGATAAACTCTTCGTAATCGATGGCGATGGAGATGGCACGGCGCAATTTGCGCGCACGCTCGGCGTTGCCGCCCACCACCGGGTCGGTCATATTGAAGCCCATGTAAAACAGCGAAGTGGCGACGCCAGTGACCAACCGGATGCCCTTTTCGCGCATATCGTCGGTGAGCGCCGCCTCGCCCTGGCTGGAGACCTGGATGGCCTGATCGAAGCTGTCGGAGGCGATACCGGAGGCGTCGTAGTAGCCTTGCAGGAACTTGTTCCAGGCCGGGATGCTCTCCTTTTCCAGGCTGTAGACGACCTTGTCGATGAAGGGTATGGGCTTGCCGGCGTCACCCAGCAGGCCGGCCTCACGGTCGCCCGGTTCGCCCTCGGAGGGATAGGTCTCGCCATGAAAATTGGGATTGCGCTCCATCACCATCTGCCGGTTGGGGTTATTGATGCTGAGCATGTAGGGGCCGGTGCCGACGGGGTACCAGTCGAGGGTGATGTTCTTCGCCTGCAGGCCGGGCTGGGCGTAGAAGGCATCCACCTCCGGCGGCACCGGGGCGAAGAAGGGCATGGCCAGCCAGTAGATGAACTGCGGGTAGAGGCCGTTGACGCGGATGCGGTAGGTGTAGCGGTCCACCAGCTCGACGCCGGGCAGATCGAAGCGGGTGAGGTCGAGGTGGCCATCCTGTGTATCGAGGGCTGTGTTAAGAGTCTCAGCATAAGTGCGCAGGCCGACGATGTATTCGGTCATCAAACCATAAATGGGCGAATGCAACTTCGGATGGGCAAGGCGCTTGATCTGGTAAACATAATCCGCGGCAATCAGTTCACGGCTGCCGCTTTCAGCAAAATCACCCAGTGTATCGATACGTTCCAGTGCCGCCGTATCAAGATTGGCGTACAGGGGTTGTCCGGAAGCATCTCGCGCGAAGGCCGGGTGCGGCTGGTAGCGAATGCCGGGCTGAATGTGGATCTCGTAGACGCTATGGGCGATCTGCTCCTCCGGCGCGCCGGCGGGCAGGCGCCTGCCCTGCGCATCCTCGAACCAGGGCTCAGGTACGGCACTGGCGGCGAGCGGGATCAGCGCGTAAGGGCGCTTGAGGTAGTGGTACTGCAACGGTGGCTCGTAGATCTGGCCGGTGAAGACGATCTCGTTGGAGCTGTAGGAACGCGCCGGGTCGAGGTGCTTGGGGCGCAGGGAAAACGACGAATAGTAGATATTCTGTGCCGATTCGGCGTGCGGATAGGGGTCATTCCACGCACCCTCGCCGCAGGCAGCGAGCAGCAGGGCCACGGCGGACAGGACGGCCCACTGGCCACTTCTCTGGATACATCGCATAAATTCAGTCACGCGGCATAAACTGCCATCCCCGGCGGGCAGAATCAACGGAAACCTGAGACAGTATATTAACCCGGCATCGATATAGACCATGTTCAGGACTTCAAGCGTGCTTCAGATCAAGGCATCACTCGCAGCCAATGGTGGTTCCATTGGCAAGAGTGATAACGCCGAGCTAAAGCACGCTTGAAGTCCCTGCCCGACTGTTTTCAAAAATGACAGGCCGCCGTGTGCCGATGCGCAGACTGCGTTATCAAAGCTTGCAGTAGACCCACTACAGCGGCGCTTTGATGCCTTGCTGCGCATCGGCACACGGCGGCTGAACATGGTCTATATCGATGCCGGGTTAATAAAATCCCCCGCGTTCTCCCCGGCGACGAGAATGCGATATAATCCACCGACACACGACACTGGCCGCTACCTACCACGACCGGCTACCCGCCATCGGCATCGCCACGGCGCGCGCACGTCGACACTCCATTCATCGAACAGGACTATCCACCATGGGTTTTCTCGAAGGCAAAAACGTATTGATCGTCGGACTCGCCAGCAATCGTTCCATCGCCTGGGGCATCGCCAGGGCCATGCACCGTGAGGGCGCCAATCTGGCCTTCACCTATCAGAACGAAAAGCTCCAGGGACGCGTGGAGAAGTTCGCCGCCGAATGCAATTCTGACATCACCCTGCCCTGCGACGTCGCCAGCGACGAGCAAATCGATGCCGTATTCGCGGATCTGGCCAAATCCTGGGATCACCTCGACGTCATTATCCATTCCGTGGGCTTCGCACCCCGCGAGGAGCTGGAAGGCGAATACCTCGACAACGTGACCCGCGAGGGCTTCAAGATCGCCCACGAGATCAGCTCTTACAGCTTTGCCGCACTGGCCAAGGCCGGCCGCAGCATGATGAAGGGCCGCAACGGCGCCCTGCTGACCCTGAGCTATCTGGGTGCCGAGCGCGTGCTGCCCAACTACAACGTGATGGGCCTGGCCAAGGCCAGCCTGGAGGCCAACGTGCGTTACATGGCTGACAGCCTCGGCCCGGAAGGCACCCGCGTCAACGCCATCTCCGCCGGCCCCATCCGCACCCTGGCCGCCTCCGGCATCAAGGGCTTCCGCGCCATGCTGGACTACTGCAAGCAAAACACCCCGCTGCGCCGCAACGTCACCATCGACGAAGTGGGCAACGCCGCGGCCTTCCTGTGTTCCGACCTGGCCTCCGGCATCACCGGCGAAATCACCTATGTCGACGCCGGCTACAACATCACCGGCATGGGCCGGCTCAGCAAATAAATTCCATGTAGGAACAAGAGCCATGCCCACGATGATTATTCTCTTTACCGCAGAGTTTGTTGTTTTGAATATTGTGGGAGCGGCTTCAGCCGCGAATATGGGCTGATTTTATTCGCGGCTGAAGCCGCTCCCACAGGTTATTGTTTTTCATTGCTTTTCGCGGGCATGGCCCGCTCCTACCGAGGTAGTAAGCCACAGATTCTATTCCTTCCTTCACAACCAGCACACGCAGTGGCTGGAATGCGCCAATTGCCATCCGGCGATTTCCACCCCACAAAAAGCGCCAATCCCATGAGCATGGTGCTGGGCAATAAAGGCGGTGTCTGGCATGGCGCCGTGGCCTCCCAGTCACCGGTTGCCGCCGTTGTCACTCCAAGGCAAAACCAATGAAGATCGGCAAGAAAAGCGTGCGAATAACAACAAGAAATTAAATGGTAGACTGACGCCCGCCCGGCCCCGTACTGCATGGAAGATCGGGCGAGTTTATTGTTTTTGCGCCAGCAATCATTCCCTCAACAACCCACATTCAACATAGGAACCCTCATGAAACGGGAAAAGTCCAGACTGCGGGCAATCCTCAGCACAGCACTATTAGCCACCACCGTCTTCGTCACAAATAATACCGTCAGCGCAGCCAATCCCCCACCCACTTCCATGCAGCTCCTGCTACTTGCCCTGGCCGACAATGCCATGGCACTGACGCACCGTTTGTTGAATGATTCTTCCGCCGCGAAGGGCGTCCTCGCCAGCGATAACGCCGACGTGAAGGCCCTGTATTCCGAAGCTATGAAATTCTACGGACAGGCCGAAAAAGCCGATGCCAGTGGCGATCAAGAAACCCGTGATCAGGCCCTGCTGCAGGCCAAGATGGCTCTGTTAAAGGCTGCACAACAGGTCAAGGTGGCGCCGGAACTCACCGACCGCAGCCATTCCCTGTTCCAGCGTCGTACACAAAGCGCCGATGCCCTGCTCGACGCGCACAAACGTATCCGTGAAGAATTAAAAGCCGGACCCGAAGTCGAGGCACTGGAAAACAAGGCCACCACTGACATCGCCGCGGCCAATGCCAGCTTTCAAAAAGACGATGTGGATGGCGCAACCCGGCTGATCGATCAGGCCCTCAGTGCACTGAAGGGTTCGCTGATCAGCATGCGCAACGGCACCACACTGGTACGCAGCCTGCACTTCGACACGCCAAAGGATGAATACGAATACGAGCTGGATCGCAACCGGTCACATACCCTGCTGAGCAGTATTTTGCTGCAAAGGGAACCCCTGGCCGAGAATGCCAGACAGCGTTTTGACAAGGATATGAGTCAGGCCAGGGCACTACGCCAGCAGGCAGAAGCGCAGGCGGCAAAGGAAGAGTACGAGGCGGCCATCAAGACTCTGGAAGAATCCACCCGGCACATCGTGCGCGCGATTCGCGTCGCCAGGGCCTACATTCCCGGTTAGACGGGTGATAGCCGCCATTTTTTCCGATGGCAACCGATCCCGCAGTGGTCTTGCGTGGTGAGGTGATTTAACGCAAAGGACGCATTAGCCCGTCTTTGCTCGTTCTTCAATCAGAATGAACAAATACAGACTAAAGCTGGTGGGTTGGTTTTTTCCAGCCTGCAATAATTTTCAAAACGCCTTGCTTGTAGGATGCCGGTGAGCGGAAGCGAACCACATCGGTCGGGAACGGTGCGGTTCACTTCCGCTCACCAGCACCCTACACCGATAGATCTAACCGGCTAAAGCCGGTGGTTTTAACCATGAGAAGGACAAATAACCTTCCCGTTGATCATCAGGATTCGTCGAGCTGAATGACGATGCGCGCCTTGGCCTTCAGCGCGTCCAGAATGGCCTGGCTGCTTTCCGCACCACGCAGGTTGGTCAACTGCTGACGCAGGTTTTCGCGCTCGGCTTTGTCGAAACTGGCCGGGTCGCCATCGATGACACGGCTCAGCACCAGCACGGCAAAGTCACCGGAACTCAGCGCTGTGCTGCCATAGCTGATAGCACCCTCGGCAGGACGTGGCATCCTGAACACCGCCTGCACCAGGGCGGGATCTACCGTCACAGCATTGCGTTCAAGGGCCGCAGGCATCTGCCACTCGGCGCCCGCCTCCTTGGCGATCTCTTCCCGGCTGGTGCCGGACTCAAGGCGCTTCACCAGCTCCGCGGCGGCATTCTGCGCGCGTTCCCGCGCCTTCTCGGTGATAATCTGCTGCCTAATGGCATCCGCAACCTCTTCGAGCGGCCGCGGAGCGGCCTCGCGGTGTTCCTTCAGACGCAGCACCACCACATGGTGATCTCCCACTTCAACCGGCTCGCTGTTATAACCCTGCTTAAGAACGTCGTCACTGAATGCGGCTGCCACCAACTGCGGATTGGCAAACACGCCCTCGCCACCGTCACGCGAAAACCAGGGGCTCTCCTTTAGCGGCAGGCCCAGCGCCTCGGCCACCTCGGCCAGGGAGTCCGGTGTTTCATAGGCCATATTGGTCAGCTTGTCGGCGAGATCGAAGTATTCACGCTCCGCCGCATCACGCTGGTACTCCTTCAATAATTCGTCACGCACGCTCTCAAAGGGCTTGACCTCACCGGCACGGATCTCGTCGACCGTGATGATGTGAAAGCCAAAGGAGGTCAACACAGGTTCGCTGACATCGCCTTCCTTGAGCGCGAATGCCACCTGTTCGAAGTCAGGCTCCATGACGCCCAGGGAGATAAAGCCGAGATCGCCACCCATGCCGGAAGAACCCGGATCTTCGGACACCTCTCTGGCCACAGCAGCGAAAGATTCACCGGCACGGATGCGCTTAAGCACGTCTTCGGCCCTGGCCCGTACGGCTTCGACCTCACTCTCACCCGCACCCTCGGGGATGGTAAGCAGAATGTGCCGTACCTTGCGTTCCTCCGGCACTGAAAACTGCTGACTGCGGGACTGGTAATACTCACGCAGTTTCTCATCGTCGGGCTCGGCATCGATGCCCAGCTCATCGGCGGACAGCTCGATATATTCCACGCTCACCATCTCGGGCGTCATATAGCGCTCGCGGTGCGTCTCGTAATAGCTGGCCACGGCTGCTTCCGACGCATCGGACTCGTCTTCGTACTGTTTGATCGGCAAGGTCAGATAGGCCACTTCCCGTTGCTGCCCCTGCAGACGGATAAGCGCGTCCAGCTCGGCATCGGTCACCAATGCCGTCTCCGCAATTCCCGTAGGCAACTGGCTGGCCAGCAGGGCGCGCCTGATGCGTTGCTCAAAGCCAGCGGGTGACTGCCCCTGGATCTTCAACTGCTGGCGATAAAATTCGGGGGAAAAGACACCCTCTTCATGGAACATCTCAAAGGAACGAATCGTCGCGGCCACATTCTGCTCGGATACGCGATAACCCATTTCGTCCGCGTTCTGCAACAACAGCTCACGCTCCACCAGTTCATTGATGACCCGCTGCCTCAGCTGCGGATCAAAAATACGTGAGTCATATTGCCCGCCAAGCATCTCCTGCATGCGGCCGCGTTGCTCATAAAAGGCCTGCTGAAATTCACGCTGATCGATCTCGGTACCATTAACGGTAGCCACGACCAAACCGCCGCCAGTACCGAAATATTCGTTGATACCCCAGAGAGCAAAAGGAATGATGAGAAGACCAACAATGACCCAGGCAACCCAGCCTTGGACCTTTTCGCGAATAAAATTCAGCATGTGATTTTTTCTTTAATGGACCGGAGAAAATTTAAGACAAAAAATAAAGGCGTTCCCGATTACCGGAAACGCCTTTTGCACTCAATGGCGGAGTGGACGGGACTCGAACCCGCGACCCCCGGCGTGACAGGCCGGTATTCTAACCAACTGAACTACCACTCCAAAACTTGCTGGTGGGTGCTGAGGGACTTGAACCCCCGACATTCGCCTTGTAAGGGCGACGCTCTCCCAACTGAGCTAAGCACCCCAGTGAAGGCGCGCTAGTTTACGGCATCTTTTAGCGCTTTACCAGCCTTGAAAACAGGATTTTTTGCAGCCGGAATTTGAATCGCTTCGCCGGTGCGTGGATTGCGGCCAGTACGTGCAGCACGGTCCTTGACCAGGAAGGTACCAAAGCCGATCAGGGAAACCTGATCACCGTTCTGCAGTGCGCTGGTGATTGCTGAAACCATTCCGTCAACCGCCCGGCTGGCCGCTGCCTTGGAAATATCAGCACTCTCAGCAACCGCGTCGATCAATTCTGATTTATTCACAAATGTCACCTCTATCTAGTGGTTTTTATAAAATGCGGGAGGCCCCGCTAAAAAACCGCCTGAGGCAGGCGGTTGGTCAAAATTCGCGGTGTTTTATACCAACCACGCTTCTACTCTGTCAAGCGACAAATCCGACAAAAACCACACGCCACAAGGCTTTCGGGCCCGCGACATGTGGTTTCGTTGTTAGCTTATTGCGCTAACGCGTTGATTCAATGGGTGCGAATGGATTTCCCTTTGCCAGACTTGGCCCGGCTGCGGGGTTTTGCAGTTTCGTTCTCTTGCGGCACAGGATCGGGCATATGCTGGAGCGCAACCGCCAGCACATCGTCGATCCAGCGGACTGGACGTATATCCAGACTCTGCTTGATGTTCTTGGGAATATCCACGAGATCCCTGGTATTTTCCTCGGGGATCAATACCGTTTTGATCCCTCCCCGGTGGGCCGCCAGCAGCTTTTCTTTCAGGCCGCCAATGGGTAACACCTCACCACGCAGAGTAATTTCCCCTGTCATGGCCACATCGGCTCTCACAGGAATGCCCGTGAGGATGGAAACCAGCGCGGTGCACATGCCGACACCGGCACTGGGGCCGTCCTTTGGCACGGCACCCTCGGGAACGTGAATATGGATGTCATTCTCGGTATAAAAATTGGGATCCAGGCCCAGACTGCGGGCACGGCTGCGCACCACGCTCATGGCGGCCTGGATCGACTCCTTCATCACATCACCCAGCTGTCCCGTGACCACATGCTTGCCCTTGCCTGGCATCATGACGGCTTCAATGGTCAACAAATCGCCACCGACTTCGGTCCACGCCAGGCCGGTCACCTGACCCAGTTGGTCATTTTCCTCGGCCCGACCAAAGCGGAAACGCCGTACACCCAGCAGTTTCTCAATATTACGTGCAGTCACATTGACTTTTTTGGCATTCGGGTCTAACAGGATTTGTTTCACCACCTTGCGGCACAGCTTGGAAATCTCACGTTCCAGATTTCGCACCCCGGCCTCGCGCGTGTAGTAGCGCACGATATCCCGCAGCGCCGCCTCATTGATGTGGATTTCCTCATCCTTCAAGCCGCTGGACTTGATCTGTTTCGGTACCAGGTAACGCTCGGCGATATTGATTTTTTCGTCTTCGGTATAGCCCGCCAGACGAATAACCTCCATACGATCCAGCAGTGGCCCCGGAATATTCAGGGTGTTCGCGGTGGCGACAAACATCACATCCGACAGGTCGTAATCCACCTCCAGATAGTGATCGTTGAAGGTGCTGTTCTGCTCTGGATCCAGTACCTCCAATAAGGCGGAAGCCGGGTCACCACGAAAATCCATCGACATCTTGTCCAGTTCGTCGAGCAGGTAAAGCGGATTGCGTGTACCGATCTTGGCCAGATTCTGCACGATCTTGCCGGGCATGGCGCCGATGTAAGTGCGGCGATGACCACGGATCTCGGCCTCGTCACGGACGCCACCCAGCGACATGCGAATAAACTTGCGATTGGTGGCCCGGGCAATGGACTTGCCCAGCGAGGTCTTACCCACACCGGGCGGCCCCACCAGACAGAGAATCGGCCCCTTCACCTTGCGTGCACGCTGCTGCACGGCCAGATATTCGAGGATGCGTTCCTTGACCTTCTCCAGCCCGTAGTGATCCGCTTCCAGCACCGCTTCGGCCTTGGCCAGATCATGGCGCACCTTGCTGCGCTTCTTCCACGGCACATTGATCATCCAGTCGATATAGTTGCGCACCACCGTCGCCTCAGCGGACATGGGCGACATCATGCGTAGCTTGTTCAGCTCGTTCTCGGCCTTTTCCCGGGCCTCCTTGGACATGCCCGCTTCTTCGATTTTGCGCGCCAGATCGTCCAGTTCATTGTGACCCTCATCAAGATCGCCCAGCTCCTTCTGGATGGCCTTCATCTGTTCATTGAGGTAGTACTCGCGCTGGCTCTTTTCCATCTGCCGTTTGACGCGCCCACGGATACGTTTCTCAACCTGCAGCAGGTCGATCTCCGCCTCCATCAGGCCGATCAGGTGCTCGAGGCGCTGACGCAGATCGCTCATTTCGAGAATTTTCTGCTTCTCTTCGACCTTCAGCGACATGTGCGCGGCAATGGTATCCGCCAGGCGGCCCGGCTCCTCGATACCGGCCAGGGAAGAGAGAATCTCCGGCGGCACCTTTTTGCTCAGCTTCACGTACTGGTCGAACTGGGCCAGCACCGAGCGCATCAATACCTCACCTTCGCGCTCATCCAGATCGGTGGCCTTGCCGGACTCCAGCAGGCTGATCTGAGCCTGGAAATAGTCCTCGGTGCCCATAAAATTCAGCACCTTGGCACGTTCACCGCCTTCAACCAGCACCTTGATGGTGCCATCGGGCAGCTTCAGCAGTTGGAGGATATTGGCGACCGTACCCGTACGGTACAAGTCGTCCATCTCGGGCTCATCCTGTGAGGCATTTTTCTGTGCCGCCAACAGAATCTGCTTGTCCTCTTCCATCGCGGCTTCCAGCGCACGAATGGACTTGTCACGTCCCACAAACAGGGGAATGACCATATAGGGGTAAACCACGACATCTCGCAGTGGCAGCACGGGAATGACCTGTAGGGGATCATTGATTACATCTGAAATTTTGTCTTTTTCGGACATCGAGCATTCCTCGAAAATGGTACGGCCGGCGGTTTCACAGTCTATTCATCACTTCGGCACACCTTTGCCCTCTCTTTAGAGGCGCCTCAGCACTCAATCTGAGGCCAACACACGGTAACTTCAAGTAAAAAGCCAAAAGAATGGTCTGAAACGACAACGCCGGGTGCTAGCCCGGCGTCTGAGTAATGGCTCAAGCACTTCGCGGCGAAACATTCAATCCGATGCCGCCCGGTGCTGCTCTCCCCCTTCATAGATCAGCAGGGGCTGGGATTTGTTGTTGATCACGTCTTCATCCAGGATGACCTTGCTCAGACCTGCCAGGGACGGCAGATCATACATGGTATCGAGCAGCACCAGTTCCAGGATGGAGCGCAGTCCGCGTGCGCCGGTCTTGCGTTCCATGGCCTTTCGGGCCACCGCATGCAAGGCCTCATCACGGAATTCCAGCTCTGCATCCTCCATTTCAAACAGCTTGGCGTACTGTTTGGTGATCGCGTTCTTGGGCTCGGTGAGAATGCGCACCAGGGCATCCTCATCCAGCTCCTTGAGGGTGGCGATCACCGGCAGACGACCCACGAACTCCGGAATCAGGCCGTATTTGGTCAGGTCTTCGGGCGCGACGTCTTCCAGCACCTCGCCGATGCTCTTCTGATCGTCCTTGCTCTGCACCTGGGCCGAGAAGCCGATGCCGCTCTTTTCCGAGCGGTCACGAATCACCCGATCCAGTCCGTCAAAGGCGCCGCCACAGATGAACAGGATATTCCCCGTATTGACCTGCAGAAATTCCTGCTGCGGGTGTTTGCGGCCACCCTGCGGAGGCACCGAGGCGATGGTGCCCTCGATCAGCTTCAGCAGCGCCTGCTGAACGCCCTCCCCGGAAACATCACGGGTAATGGACGGATTGTCGGATTTGCGCGATATCTTGTCGATTTCATCGATATAGACAATGCCGGTCTGGGCCTTTTCGACGTCGTAATCACACTTCTGCAACAGCTTCTGGATGATGTTCTCGACGTCTTCCCCCACATAGCCCGCCTCAGTCAGCGTGGTGGCATCAGCGATGGTGAAAGGGACATTCAGCAGACGGGCCAGCGTCTCGGCCAACAGGGTTTTGCCGCTGCCGGTCGGGCCGATGAGCAGGATATTGCTCTTCGACAGCTCGACATCATCTTTCTTGATACCGGCTTCCAGACGTTTGTAATGATTGTAAACGGCGACGGAAAGGATCTTCTTCGCCTGCGGCTGGCCGATGACATACTCATCAAGAATCTCGTTGATCTCACGCGGCGTTGGCAGCTTGCTCTCACTCAGTGAAGCGGTCTTATCCTCCACCTCCTCGCTGATGATGTCGTTGCACAGCTCGACACATTCGTCACAGACAAAGACAGAGGGGCCTGCGATCAGTTTGCGGACTTCATGCTGGCTCTTGCCACAAAAGGAGCAATACAACAACTTGCCGTTGTCATCGCCGCCCTTGTCGTGTTTGTCGTCACTCATAGATTACCTCTAGGCGTCACTGATGGCCGCCATCTCTTGATACTCTTGCGTAAAGATATCGTCTCTGCCGACGGGGAACTTTAACGCCCGCAGACAACTTTAGCGCCGCCGGAACGGCCTGACAACCGCTTTACTTCTCGGTGATTTTGACACCATCGCGGACGTTAAGCACCTGATCAATCAGGCCGTAGGCCACGCATTCCTCGCCGCTCATGAAGTTGTCGCGATCCGTGTCCTGCTGGATCGTCTCCAGCGGCTGGCCCGTGTGGTGGGCCAGAATCTTGTTCAGCCGCTCGCGCACCAGGAGGATTTCCTTGGCATGGATCTCGATATCCGAGGCCTGGCCCTGCACACCGCCCAGCGGTTGATGAATCATCATCCGCGAATGCGGCAGACAGAAGCGCTTGCCGGCAGCGCCACCGGCCAGTAGCAAGGCTCCCATGCTGGCGGCCTGGCCGATGCACAGGGTGCTGACGTCGCAGTTGATGAACTGCATGGTGTCATAGATCGCCAGCCCTGCGGTCACGGAACCACCGGGGGAATTGATGTACAGGTGGATATCCTTGTCGGGATTCTCCGACTCCAGAAACAACAGTTGGGCAACGATCACATTGGCCACATGGTCGTCCACCGGGCCGACCAGAAAGATCACGCGCTCCTTGAGCATGCGTGAGTAGATATCGTAGGAACGCTCGCCGCGGGCGGACTGTTCCACGACGATGGGAATCAGGTTCAAGCCCATGATTTCACTGCCATAACTGTTATTCATTCAATCTATCATCCTGTGCATTGGCAAACGACGTGGCGCTGGGGGAAAACCCGTCACCGCCACGAGTCCAGTTAATCGGCAGTCTGCCCCGGATTCATGAGGTCGTCAAACGAGATCGGCTTGTCGGTGATGGCGGCCTGTTCCCGCACCCATTCCACGGCCATCTCTTCCAACGCGATGTTTTCCATCTCGGCCAGACGGCTCTTGTCACTGTAGTAATACTTGATCACGTCATCGGGGCGCTCGTAGCTGGCGGCCATTTTTTCAATGGTCTCGCGCAGGCGCGCCGGCGGCACCTTCAGATCGTTTTCCTGAATCACTTCCGACAGGATCAGGCCCAGCGCCACGCGGCGTTTCGCCTGATCTTCAAACTGTGCCGGATCCACGTCCTGCACCGGCGCGCCGTAGTGCTTCATAGCTTCCTGACGCTGCTTGACCAGCGCATTGATCTCCGCGTCGATCAGGGCACGGGGAATTTCCATCAGCTCCAGTGCCATCAGACCATCGAACACCTGGTCTTTGACCCGGTTGTTGACCGTCTGTTCACCTTCACGAAGCATGTTTTCACGCACCTGCACACGCAGGGCGTCCACTCCACCTTCGCTTATACCGAAAGCAGCGATGAAGTCATCATCGATCTCCGGCAGCGCAGGCTCTTCCAACTTGATGACCTTGGTGACGAAATCCGCTGACTTGCCCGCCAGCTCCTTGGCGTGATAATCCTCAGGGAAGGTCACTGACAGGGTGAACTCGTCACCGGCCTTCTTGCCGATCAGCTGCTCTTCGAATCCCGCGATCATACGCCCGGAACCCAGCTCCAGCGCAACGCCCTCACCCGTATTGCCCTGGAAAGGCTCGCCACCAATGGTACCCTCGAAATCGATGGTCACCTGGTCACCGTCCTGCGCAGGACGATCCGCCTCCGCCCAGGTCTTACGCTGTTTGCGCAGGTTTTCCAGCATCTTGTCGATATCGGCATCGCTGATTTCCAGCACCGGGCGCTCCACCTTGATGGAATCCAGCCCCTTCAGCTCGACCTCAGGATACACCTCGAAGGTCGCAGTGTATTCCAGGCTGTCATCATTGGCGGCATCCGCCATTTCGATGTGGGGAGTCCCCGCCGGGCACAGTTTTTCCTGCGAAACGGCCTCGACAAAGCTGGACTGCATCACTTCACCCAGCACTTCCTGGCGTACCTGGCTGCCGAATTTCTTGCGAATTACGCTAAATGGCACCTTGCCCGGCCGAAAACCATCGATCTTGGCCCGCCCACCCAGGGACTTGAGGCGCTTTTCCACCTCACTCTCGATGCGATCCTTGGGCACCGCGATCTTCATACGGCGTTCCAAACCCGTGGTGGTCTCAACAGACACTTGCATTGCCTTATTCTCCATGCTCATGAAGTAAAATGGTTAAATCCGGCCGCAGAATTCACCCTGTACGGCCGGCTGGAAATTGGTGCGAAAGGAGAGACTCGAACTCTCACGGGTTGCCCCACTGGAACCTAAATCCAGCGCGTCTACCAATTCCGCCACTTTCGCGTAATTAAAACCAGTTGCAGGCTACCAACCTGCCGTGCTAACTCAGCGTATCCACCTTAAGAATCGCTAGCTCTCGCTACGCTCGCTGAGCGTTTCTAAATACCAATTCCGCCACTTTCGCGTAATTAAAACCAGTTGCAGGCTACCAACCTGCCGTGCTAACTCAGCGTATCCACCTTAAGAATCGCTAGCTCTCGCTACGCTCGCTGAGCGTTTCTAAATACCAA
>CAJVYS010000082.1 GCA_913009875.1 uncultured Gammaproteobacteria bacterium
GATCATGTCTGTGATGCACACATTCTCGTTCTCTTTTTTTTTTTTTTTTCTTCTCTTTTCTTTTTTTCTCTTCTTTTTCTTTTTTTTTTTTTTTCAAGCAGAAGACGGCATACGAGATATATCAGTGTGACTGGAGTTCAGACGTGTGCTCTTCCGATCTGGCCACCGCCTCAGGCTCTCCCGGAGATAGCAGCGCCCGCCTGTGGGATGCGGCCACACTGAAAATGATCGCACGGCTGGAACATGATCGAGGTGCATTGGAGAGCGTGACCTTCAGCCCGGACGGGCAGTATCTGGCATCGACGGGCAGTGACAACACGGCCCGGCTGTGGACCTTGCCCGGTGGCGATGAAGTCTTTCGTGTGCGTCACCAGATGCGGGTGATCACGGCCGCTTTCAGCGCGGATGGCGCCTATCTCGTTACCGGGAGCCAGGACGGTTCGGCGCGGGTATGGGCGGTACCCGGTGGCGAGGAGGTGGCGCGCCTGATTAACCCGGGCAATATCGATGCGGTGCTGTTCAGCCCGGATGGCAAATATGTCGTTGCCGCCAGCAATGATGGCCGCGCCCGGGTGTGGTTCTTGCCGATCGATGATCTGCTGGCGGAGGCCTGCCGGCGCGTGGCCCGCAACTTCAACATGGAAGAATGGCGGCAATACCTCGGCGATGAGCCCTACCGCAAGACCTGCCCCGTGAACCTGTGACGGCGGGCTCGCTATCGGCGGGGAGGCTTTGTCAGGTTTGGGATAGTAAGGAAGCTCTGATCAACTCCCTTGACGTCATTCCGGCGAAAGCCGAAATCCAGTATCACATTGAATTTAATGCGTTGGATTACCCGCTCCGCTCACCTCTCGGGTCGCACTGCGGGCGTTCAATACACAAGGCGCTTTTGTCCGGGTCTACGCTACGCTCGGAATGACGAATAAATCAGCGCTCCTAACATTGTTGAGGTGAGAAAAATCATGCGAATTGGTGTGCCACGCGAAATAAAGACCCTGGAAGGCCGTGTCGCCCTGGTGCCTGCCGCCGTGGCACAGTTGGTGGCTGAGGGCCACTCGGTGCTGGTGGAGCAGGGTGCCGGTGTGCAGAGCGGCTACGACGACGCCCGCTATCACGCCGCCGGGGCCGAGCTGGTGGCCGATGCGGCGGCCCTCTATGGCGGCGCAGAGCTGATCGTCAAGGTCAAGGAGCCACTGCCCGAAGAGGTGGCCCTGCTGCGCAAGGATCAGCTGCTGTTTTCCTTCCTGCACCTCGCTGCCGCCACCGAGCTGATGCAGCAGTTGCGTGAGGTGGGCCTCACCGCCGTGGCCTTCGAGACGGTGGAAACCGACAGTGGTCAGCTGCCCCTGCTGGCGCCCATGAGCGACATCGCCGGGCGTGTGGCGGTGCAAGTGGGTGCCCACCTGCTGCATCGGCCGCAGGGCGGCAAAGGCATTCTGCTGGGCGGGCTGCCGGCGGCGGAGCGGGGGCGGGTGGTGATCCTCGGCGCCGGTGTGGCCGGGGGCAACGCCGCCCTGCTGGCCGCGGCCATGGGCGCCGAGGTGACGGTGTTTGACCGGAACCGCGACAAACTGGTGCACATGCGCGCCCTGGGCAACAACGTCACCGCCCTGCATCCCTACCCCGACGCCCTGCACGAGGCGGTGGTCGCCGCCGACCTGTTGATCGGTGCCGTGCTGATCCCCGGCAAACGCGCGCCACATCTGGTCAGTGCCGACACGGTGCGTGAGATGGGCGAGGGTAGCGCCATTATCGATATTGCTGTGGATCAGGGCGGCTGTATCGAGACCACCCGCCCCACCACCTATGCCGATCCCACCTTTGTCATTGATGGCGTGACCCACTTCGGTGTCACTAACATGCCGGGGGCGGTGCCGCGCAGCGCCTCGCAGGCCCTCAGCGCGGCATTGACTCCCTACGTCTCACGCCTTGCCGGCGGTGACTGGCAGGCCGATACGGAACTGCGGCGCGGCCTTAACGTAGACGCTGGCGAGATCATCCACCCAGCCCTGCAAGAGCTGGTAATATAGGCCCATTTACGCCACGACTGTAGGAGCGGGCCATGCCCGCGATTGCCGGTAATCGCCGCAGGGAACGCAAAGCAGCCCATAAACCATTAAGATAACTGCAATTGATTGTGGGAGCGGCTTTAGCCGCGAAACAGGGTTTGCCAAAACCTTCGCGGCTGAAGCCGCTCCCACAATACACAAGCCACATACTATTGGCATGGCAGACAATCGCGGGCATGGCCCGCTCCTACGGCCCAGCGGCGTGCATCATCGCCGACACAATAGCTAACACATCAGGAACGCACCCTTGGCACAGTCAACAGAAAAGATGCTTACCCGAAAATCACTGGCGACCCGCAGCGCCGCCAGGGTTAACGAGATGCCCAAAGACGGCACACCACTGGCCGGCCACATGGTGCGCGGCCTGCGCGAGGGTGCGCTGATCGTCTTCAGCGCCACGGCGCTGTTTTTGTTCGCCGCGCTGGCCACCTACGACCCCGCCGATCCCGCCTGGTCACACAGCGAGAGCACGGATCATATCGTCAACGCCGGTGGCGTGATCGGCGCCTGGTTCGCCGACGTGTCGCTGTACCTGTTCGGCTACCTGGCCTACCTGATCCCCCTCGGCGTGGCCTATGCCGGCTGGCTGCTGTACGCCGGGCGCAAGCAGCAGGCTCCCTTCGACCTGCGCCATGGCGCCCTGCGCTTCGTCGGTTTCATTCTCACCCTGGGTGCCGGCACCGGCCTGGCGGCACTGCATTTCGCCGATTTCTCGCATCTGCCGGTGGGCTCCGGCGGGGTGCTGGGCGACGTCGTTGGCGGCGGCATGGTGGGCGTGCTCAATCCCGTCGGCAGCACTCTGTTCCTGGTCGCCCTGTTCCTCAGTGGTGTGACTCTGCTCACCAGCCTGTCGTGGTTCTGGCTCATGGACAGCACCGGCCGCCTGACCCTGAATATCCTCGGCGGCATCCGTGACCGCATCTGGCAATTCCGCGAAAACCTGCAGGCCCGCCGTGCGCGCCGTAAGCGCGAGGCATCGGTCAAGGTCAGCAAACAGAAGGTCGCCAAGCGCAAGCCGCCGCGCATCGAGCCGGTGATCAAGCAGGCGCCGGTGGTCTCCGAGCGTGCGGAAAAAGAGCGCCAGGTACCGTTGTTCGATGCGCCGGTAGAAGGCACCCTGCCGCCGCTGGCCCTGCTCGACCCCGCCGACGATCGCAAGTCCGACGTCTCCGCCGCAGCGCTGGAGGCGGTGTCGCGTCAGGTGGAACTGAAGCTGGCCGACTTCGGCGTCGAAGTGGAAGTAGTCGCCGTGCATCCCGGCCCGGTGGTCACCCGCTACGAGCTGGCCCCTGCGCCCGGCGTCAAGGCCAGCCGCATCACCAATCTGGCCAAGGATCTGGCGCGCTCCCTGTCGGCCATCAGTGTGCGCGTGGTGGAAGTGATCCCCGGCAAGCCCACCGTGGGCCTGGAAATCCCCAACGAAATCCGTGAAATGGTGCGCCTGTCCGAGGTCATCAAGTCCACCGCCTACGAACAGGCGTGTAATAAATCACCGCTGACCATGGCCCTGGGCGTGGACATCGGCGGCAGCCCGGTGGTGGCCGATCTGGGCAAGATGCCGCACCTGCTGGTGGCCGGCACCACCGGCTCCGGCAAGTCCGTGGGCCTCAACGCCATGGTGTTGTCCATGCTCTACAACGCCACACCGTCCGACATGCGCATGATCATGATCGACCCGAAAATGCTGGAATTGTCGGTCTACGAAGGCATCCCGCACCTGCTCGCGCCGGTGGTCACGGACATGAAAGAGGCCGCCAACGCCCTGCGCTGGTGCGTGGCGGAAATGGAACGCCGCTACAAACTCATGGCCACCCTCGGCGTGCGCAACGTCGCTGGTTTCAACCGCAAGGTGAAAGACGCTGCCGACGCCGGTGAGCCCATCAAAGACCCCCTGTTCACCCCCATCGAGCCGGACGACGTGCGCTACCTCGAACCCATGCCGCAGATTGTCGTAGTGATAGATGAGCTGGCCGACATGATGATGGTGGTGGGCAAAAAGGTCGAAGAGCTCATCGCCCGCCTGGCGCAAAAGGCCCGCGCCGCCGGCATACATCTTATTCTGGCCACCCAGCGCCCCTCGGTGGACGTGCTCACCGGCCTCATCAAGGCCAACATCCCCACCCGCATCGCCTTCCAGGTTTCCGCCAAGGTGGATTCGCGCACCATCCTTGATCAGGGCGGTGCCGAGCAGTTGCTGGGTCACGGCGACATGCTCTACCTACCCCCCGGCACCGGCATCCCCATGCGCGTGCACGGCGCCTTCGTCTCCGACGCCGAGGTGCACCGCGTGGTGAAAGACTGGCACGGCCGCGGCGCCCCCGAATACATCGACGAGATACTGGAAGGCCCCCCCGCCGGCACCGACATGGGCGGCATGCCCGGTATCGGTGGTGACAGCGAAGGCGAGTCCGACCCCCTCTACGACGAGGCCGTGAAGATTGTCACCGAGACGCGCAAGGCCTCCATTTCCGGTGTGCAGCGGCGTTTGAAGATCGGTTACAACCGCGCGGCACGGATGGTAGAGGAGATGGAGATGGCGGGTGTTGTGGGTGAATTGCAGTCTAATGGTTCGCGCGAGGTGTTGGCGCCACCGCCGCCGAAGGATTGATATTGTGGGAGTGGTTCTTGAATGACCGATTATGGTGAACCATTATTTCGGGTGGCCTGGATGAGCGAAAATTGCTCCCTGGACCTGTTTCCTTCGTGATGGCTGGCCTCGTTTTCTTGGGTCACGCTTTTAATAATCAATGGCTTATGGGGATTCAGGAATTTTATCGGACGGAAGTGTCCTGTTGTAACCGGACACTTTTGGGGTGGAATAGTAGTTAGGTATCGCTAAGGAGGTCATATTAATGTCGGGGAATAATAATGGTGCATTTTGGCTGACTTTGTATTACACAGCATTTACCTGGATCCCAACCTCTATCCTTATTTTACTTCCCAATGATTGGTATTACCTGATTCTCAAAGTATTTGCCGGTTTCTGGCTACTTGGAGGAGTCACGAATTTTATTCGCAACCAACCTCTGATAATGATGATTGGTTCTTCGGGAGCCGGATTCATTCTAAACACCGTGTTGTTCGGTATACTATTATTTTGGCCAATGTATTGGGTTCGAGCAATTCTAGGGTTCCTGATTGTTACAACGCTGTTTACCTGTTACAACATTATTCGAAAGATGCAGGTGGACCCTATGCCAGAGTTAGAGGAAATAGCCAAAAATAGTAGAGACACTGATTGACACCTAACAAACAAGGTAGGGTGGCAGCTTTTTCATGCCCACGCGGAATGTGACTCAACCGCGTGCACGTGGGCACATAAAACGTGCCCACCCTACTTGGCTAAACGGAGAGGGAGTAGCGTAATGAGAATATCCGCAGGTTTTCGGAGTTCATACCCAAAGCTGACTGCTTGGATAGAAACGAATTTACCAAAAGTAAAAACCAAACCTAAGGTTTTTGCTGCATTTATCAAGTATGGCGAGTTCAATTCATCGAAGGCCTTTCTTGCTCTAACCTCGGGCCAATATCCAGAAATACATTATGATGTAATGCCTAGGGCAAATGGTCAGTTTTCCGGGACTCGGTTTCCCAATCGAATTTATCTTGCCAAGTCTATTTGTGACAAATTTGAAAAATCAGACTTTAAGAATCTAAATATGCATATATTAGTTGAGTCTACATTATTGCATGAAATGGTTCATTGGGGAGACTGGAAAGATGGAGTCGATCAGGCTGGTGAAGAAGGTAAAATGTTTGAGCGCGCAGCATACGGACGAGATATAAATAGGTATTGGTAAAATGATAGGGAATTTTAGCTGGAAAATTTATGTGATTCTCGTGGCTGCGGTAATGTTGGCGGCGTGCGGCGTTAACAGTGGGCTGGAAGAAGGAAAAAAGAGAATGATAAATAGCGAAAAAGAAATTTTATTTAAAATGATATTGGATCATCCTGACCTACAGCAATACCTGCATCCAGATTTGCAGCAACGAGTGCCTCTAAGGGTTAAAAGCAATGACGAACTTGGTGTTAATTTGTCAATAGAAAAATTCGGTAAGCCAGTGTTGTTTGTTGATACTGTTGTCTCCGCGAGAAATGTTCCAATGCTAGAGGTTGTTTTATTTGAAGTTAGTGGGGATCTGGTGTCGTTTAAGATTCTCTATGCCATAGAGGGCGTCACTATAAAGGGTGTATTGGACAAAATCTCTGGTCAATGGTTATTTAAAGAGTTCGAAGTATTCGAAAGTTGATGTGTGGATAAAACGCTCTATGGGTATCGCGGTAGGCTGGAGAGCCAGGTAGAAACTAGCAGGGCAACGGGGTCAGTTCTCGCTTTGTGACATCTGCCCAAAGGCGAGCAACGGGGTCAATTCTCGCTTTGTGACATCTGCCCAAAAGCCCAAAGGCTCAACTGGGCAATGGGGTATCGCGGGCATGGCCCACCACTCCTACAACTTTTCCTGTGGTTTCCGGCAAGACAGCTAGTAGGTTGGGGTGAATGTTTTTTATGAACCCCAACATGCCAGAGCAATGAGTCACCTTCAAAGCCATATTTATTCCACCACAAACAAATTCATCTCAATTTTCAAAGTCAAAAAGATATTCACGTTGTGCATCATAACCTACGGTTTAATCTGTCGCGGCTGATACCCAAAAGTTACGATGAGACGCTCCTGCAAGGGTTTTGTCTAACGGGGAGTCGCGGGCATGGCCCGCTCCTTGTATGGTATGTTAATCGCGCGCCCTTTTCCTGTGGTGTTCGGCAAAACGGCCTGGATGCCACTACGCATCATTCGGGCTGTTCGTTAATCCAAGCTACGATTTAAGAAAACGCCCAGCCCGCAAAGGCTTTGATCTCGTCCCGATTCAGCAGGATGAGTTGGTGGGCGTTGGGGTTCATGCTGTGATCCGCCGTAGTGTCCACCGACAGGCGGTGCAGCAGGTAGCCGATCAGTGCGCGCCGCACTTGTACTTCAATCTGACCGTCCAGGCTTTGGTGATCCATCAGCAGACTGGCCTGTTGCCGGGCGTTGAGGCCGGGGTGTGGGGCCAGTTGCAGGGTGACGATCTCGGTCCAGTCTTCGTCGTATTCAGCGCTGGATTCGGCGGGCTCGTTCAGCATCTTTGCGTCGGCAAGGCGCGACAACACATAATCACGGAAATCGTAGGTCTCTTCGTTGTAGGCACGCAGGTGCCAGCGGGTACCGGTGTTGACCAGGGTGTGGGGTTCGAGGATGCGTTGCTGGCTACTGTCTCTGTCGGATAGTGAGTGGTAACTCACCTGTAGCTTGTTGCGCTGCTTGATGGCGCGGAGGGCTTGGGCCAGTACGCCGCGTTCGGGCAGGCGTTGCGGCAGGGGCAGGCTGTCGACGGAGATGCCGAAAATGGGTTCGTTGCCATAGGGGCCACTGGCGGCGGCCAGGTTGGCGGCGAGCATGGGCAGTACCCGTGCCGGCGACAGATCGGCAAACAGGGGCTGGAAGTCTTCGCTGGGGACAAAACCGAACACGTTGTGGCGGTAGTTCAGGTTGTCTCCGCTGAGTTGGCCGTAGAGTTTCAGGTCTTTGGTAGCGGCGGCGTTGGAGATGCCGAAGGCGCGCGCCACGTCGCTGCGCGTGACCGCGCCGGTGTAATAGGCCATGACTTCGATGTACTGGAGACGTTGCCGGGTTCCCCACTTGATGTCGCCGATCAGCTTGTTCATTGAGTGCGCAATCTTCTCTGTTTCTGGTTTCAGGCTTTGGCTGGGGTTTCCGGTAAGTATAGGAGATTGTTTGCTCGGCCTCAATATAAAATACAATGTGGTAAAAAATACGAACATGATAAAAAGTATTGACTTGATGAAATGTAGCGACTAAAGTTTGCTCCAGTGACGTGGCTGGGGGGCGCATGCCCCCGGGTCGGGACAGAGACGATTGTATTGATATGAGCACACAACCGAGGAGATCGACATGGCGGCAGACGACAAACAAAAGGCCCTGAACGCGGCGTTGAGTCAGATTGAAAAGCAGTTTGGCAAGGGTTCGGTGATGCGTATGGGTGATGCCAGTGCATCGCGTGATATCGATGCGGTCTCCACCGGCTCGCTGGGGCTGGATATTGCCCTCGGTATCGGCGGCCTGCCGCGTGGCCGTGTGGTGGAGGTCTACGGCCCGGAGTCTTCGGGAAAGACCACGCTGACGCTGCATGTGATCGCGGAGATGCAGAAGCTGGGCGGCACGGCGGCCTTTGTCGACGCCGAGCACGCTCTGGATCCCACCTATGCCGAGAAACTGGGCGTGAACGTGGACGATCTGCTGGTCTCGCAGCCGGACACCGGCGAGCAAGCGCTGGAAATCACCGACATGCTGGTGCGCTCCGGTGCGGTGGATATCGTCGTTATCGACTCCGTGGCGGCGCTGACGCCGAAGGCCGAAATCGAGGGCGACATGGGTGATCACCACGTCGGCCTGCAGGCGCGGCTGATGTCGCAGGCGCTGCGCAAGCTCACCGCCAATATCAAACGCACCAATACGATGGTGATCTTCATCAACCAGATCCGCATGAAGATCGGCGTTATGTTCGGCAACCCCGAGACCACCACCGGCGGTAATGCGCTGAAGTTCTACGCGTCTGTGCGCCTGGATATCCGCCGCATCGGTGCAATCAAGAAGGGCGACGAAATCCTCGGCAACGAGACCCGCGTCAAGGTGGTGAAAAACAAGGTGGCGCCGCCCTTCAAGAAGGCAGAGTTCGACATCCTGTTTGGTGAGGGTGTTTCCCATGAGGGCGAGATTATTACTCTGGGGGTACAGGAGGGTATTATCGACAAGAGTGGTGCCTGGTATGGTTATAATGGCGACCGCATTGGCCAGGGCAAAGACAACGTGCGCAATTTCCTCAAGGAGAATCCGCAGATTTCGGAGGAGATCGAGGCCAAGGTGCGCGCCAAGCTGCTGCCCGGCGTGGGCGAGGCAAAGGCCAACGCTGCGATCGAAGCTGAGGCGTAGTTGCCGGGAGAAGGGCCGGGATGACTTCGGACGACATCGCAATGGGTGTGTCTGGCGAGGGCGGGGCAGTGGCTGATGATGCGCTGCTATCCCGCGCCGACTCGTGCAAGGTGTTGCGAAAGAAGGCCATGGATCTGCTGGCGCGGCGCGAGCATGCCGTTGCCGAACTGCAGCGCAAGCTGCAATCCCATGTCGAGGGTCGCGGCAAGGCGCAGCATCTGGACGCGGATGCCATCGATGATGTGCTGGCAACGTTGCAAAATGAAGGCCTGCTGAGCGACGAGCGCTTCACCGAGGCCTTTGTGCGTTATCGCTGCAATAACGGTTATGGTCCGCAGCGTATTCAGGCAGAATTGCGCGAGCGCGGCGTGAGTGAGAAAATAGCCGCCATCTACCTCGACTTCAGTGACCCGCAGTGGTTTGAGCGGGCATCAAGCGTACGCAGCAAGCGCTTTGGAGAAGGCAAACCGAAGGATTTCAAACAGCGGGCCCGTCAGGCCCGTTTTCTTCAGTACCGGGGATTTACCACCGACCAGGCCCGACAGGTGCTGGACGGTGACGTTGTTGACTGACAATTCGTGGCTTGTTGAGCTGGTTATTGAGTGAATTGTTGGCCAGCCTGTTTTTTACATTTTAAATAAAGAACAAGATGACAAGCGCAGAAATTCGACAACTCTTCCTCGACTACTTTCAGCAACGCGGTCATCAGATTGTGCCCAGCAGTCCGCTGGTGCCGGCCAATGACCCCACCCTGCTGTTCACCAATGCCGGCATGGTGCCGTTCAAGGAGGTGTTCACCGGCCAGGAGCAGCGCCCCTACGTGCGCGCCGCCAGTGCCCAGCGCTGCGTGCGCGCTGGTGGCAAGCACAACGACCTGGAAAACGTCGGCTATACCGCGCGTCATCACACCTTTTTCGAAATGCTGGGCAACTTCAGCTTCGGCGACTATTTCAAGCGCGAGGCCATTCAGTACGCCTGGGAGTTTCTCACCGACGTGGCCAAGCTGCCGCCGGAGCGCCTGTGGATCACGGTCTATGCCGATGATGACGAGGCCGCCGATATCTGGCTGAAAGAGATTGGTGTTTCCGCCGAGCGCTTCTCGCGCATCGGCGACAAGCCGGGTGGCAAGCGCTACGAGAGCGACAATTTCTGGTCCATGGGCGACACCGGTCCCTGCGGCCCCTGTTCAGAAATCTTTTACGATCACGGCGAAGACGTGGCTGGCGGCCCGCCCGGCACCCCCGAGGAAGACGGCGACCGCTACATCGAAATCTGGAACCTGGTGTTCATGCAGTACGACCGTGACGCCACGGGCAACATGAACCCGCTGCCGCATCCCTCCGTGGACACCGGCATGGGGTTGGAGCGCCTCGCCGCCGTGCTGCAGGGTGTGCACAATAACTACGACATCGATCTGTTCCGCCACCTCATCAAGGCCATTGCCAAGCTGGCGGGCGAAGAGGATCTCACCAATACCTCCCTGCGCGTCATCGCCGACCACATCCGCGCCTGCGCCTTTCTGGTCACCGACGGCGTGGTGCCGTCCAACGAGGGCCGCGGTTATGTGCTGCGCCGCATCGTCCGCCGCGCCATCCGCCATGGCCACAAGCTGGGTCTGCGCGAGCCCTTCTTTTATAAGCTGGTGGGGCCCCTGTGCGAGGTGATGGGCGACGCCTATCCCGAGCTGGTGAAGGCCCGGCCGCAGGTAGAGCGGGTGCTTAAGCAGGAAGAGGAGCGCTTCGCCGAGACTCTGGACCACGGCATGGTCATCCTCGGAGAGGCCATCGCCAAGCTCGACGGCACGGTGATCCCCGGCGAGACCGTGTTCAAGCTCTACGATACCTACGGCTTTCCCGTTGATCTCACTGCCGATATCGCCCGTGAACGCGGCCTGAGCCTGGATATGGCAGGTTTCGAGCGTGAGATGGCGGCGCAGCGTGAGCGGGCGCGGGCCGCCAGCAGTTTTAATGTCTCGGCGAATTTCGCCCTATTAAAGACTACCGCCTATAACGCAACAGTAACGTGTGAACCTCATACCGAATTCACCGGCTACGATCACCTCGAAGACGAGGGCAGGGTGCTTGCCCTGTTCCGCGACGGCGAGCCTGCCGAACAGCTGAGCGAGGGCGACGAGGGCCAACTGGTGCTGGATCGCACGCCATTCTATGCCGAGTCCGGCGGCCAGGCCGGTGACCACGGCGTGCTGCGCGTGGGCGATACCGAGCTGGTGGTGCTGGACACGCAGAAGCAAGGCGATGCCTTTCTGCACCAGATACGCGTACAAACGGGCAAGGTGGCGGTTGGAGATAAGCTTGAGGCGCGTATAGATAAGCAGCGCCGCCGGCAGATCGCCGATAATCACTCCGCCACTCATTTGCTGCACGCCGCCTTGCGCCAGATCCTCGGTGAGCACGTGCAGCAGAAGGGTTCGTTGGTGGAGGCCGACCGCCTGCGCTTCGATTTCTCGCACTTCGATGCGCTGACGCCGGAGCAACTGGCGCAGATCGAGGCGCTGGTCAACGAGCAGATTCGCGCCAATCTGCCGGTGGAAACCCGGCTCATGTCCGCGGACGAGGCCAAGGCCTCCGGCGCCATGGCGCTGTTCGGCGAGAAATACGGCGATGTCGTGCGCGTGCTGTCCATGGGCGATTTTTCCGTGGAGCTGTGCGGCGGCACTCACGTCTCGCGCACCGGCGACATCGGTCTGTTCAAGATTGTCTCCGAGGGTGGTGTGGCCGCCGGCGTGCGCCGCATCGAGGCGGTGGCCGGCGAGGCCGCGTTGCGCTATATCGGTGAAACGGAAAAGAACCTGCAGCACATTGCCGCGCTGCTGAAGGCCGATACCGGCATTGTGGTGTCCAAGGTGCAGGCGCTGCTGGAGCGCGCGCGCGGGCTGGAAAAAGAGGTCGAGCAGCTGAAGGCCAAGCTGGCCAGCAGTCAGGGCGGCGATCTGGCCGCACAGGCGGTGGATGTCGATGGTATCAAGGTGCTGGCGGCGAAGCTGGACGGTGTCGATGCCAAGTCCCTGCGCGATACCGTTGACCAGTTGAAGAACAAGCTGGGGCATGCCGCGGTGGTGCTGGCGGCGGTGGACGGCGACAAGGTCAGTCTGGTGGCGGGCGTCACCAAGGGCGAAACGAAGCGCCTGCGGGCAGGCGATCTGGTCAACAGCGTCGCCCAGCAGGTGGGTGGCAAGGGCGGCGGCCGTCCCGACCTGGCCATGGCCGGTGGCAAGGACCCCGCCGGGTTGGATGCCGCCCTGCAGGCAGTGCCGGAGTGGGTGCGCAGCCACCTTGGTGATTGACACAGATATACTCTGCATCCTTTATAGTTTGTAGGAATATGCCTACAAATATCTTTATGTTGGCACAAAACTAATGTTTAATACTCGGGTTTTCAAATCAGTCTAAATTATGGCGCTGATCGTACAGAAATATGGTGGTACTTCGGTCGGTTCCGTGGAGCGCATACAATGCGTGGCGGAAAAGATCGCGGGATTTCGGGATCAGGGTCACGACGTGGTGGTGGTGGTTTCCGCCATGAGTGGCGAGACCAATCGGCTGGTGGGACTAGCGAAGGCTATTGCATCGCAGCCCGATGCGCGTGAGTATGACGTGTTGCTGTCGACGGGTGAGCAGGTGACCATCGCGCTGCTGGCGATGGCGCTGAAGCAGCGTGGCTGTCCGGCACGTTCGTTCACCGGTAGCCAGGTACAAATTCTTACCGATAGCGCGCACAACAAGGCGCGGATCAAGGATATCGACCGGCGGAATATGGACAATGCCCTGTCCGCTGGCCAGGTGGTGGTGGTGGCCGGTTTTCAGGGTATTGATGAAAACGGCAGTATCACGACGTTGGGGCGTGGCGGATCGGATACCACCGCCGTGGCCCTGGCCGCAGTCCTGGAGGCCGACGAGTGCCAGATTTACACCGACGTGGATGGCGTCTACACCACGGATCCCCGTGTGGTGCCAGAGGCCCGGCGCCTCGACCGCATCACCTTTGAGGAGATGCTGGAGATGGCGAGTCTGGGCTCCAAGGTTTTGCAGATTCGCGCCGTTGAGTTTGCCGGTAAATACAATGTACCGTTACGGGTGCTGTCCAGCTTTGAGGAAGGCGGCGGCACGCTTATCAGCTATGAGGAAGAGGGTATGGAGCAGGCGCTGATATCCGGTATCGCTTTTAACCGGGACGAGGCCAAATTGACGGTGTTAGGAGTGCCTGATCATCCGGGTGTTGCCTCGCAGATTCTCGTTCCTATCAGCGATGCCAATATCGAAGTGGATATGATTATCCAGAATGTCGCCGCGGATGGCACTACGGACTTTACCTTCACCATCCATCGCAACGATTACGAGAAGGCCAAGGCGGTGCTGGAGAAGGTTGCCGCCGAGCTGGGTGCGCGTGAGGTGGTTGGTGACAACAAGATCGTGAAGATCTCCCTGGTGGGGGTTGGCATGCGCTCGCACGCCGGCATCGCCGGGAAGATGTTTGAACTCCTGGCCAAGGAGGGGATCAATATTCGCATGATCTCCACGTCCGAAATCAAGGTATCGGTCGTCGTTGACGAGAAATACCTCGAGCTGGGTGTACGGGCTCTGCACAGTGGTTTTGCGCTTGAGCAAGCCATTGAAGTCATGGACTGATGCTGTGGTATGTGCTGCACTGGTTGTAGGGAGCAGCGAAGGAAAACTGGCAATTAATTGAAGTTCCGGCCATTTTGGCCGATAGCTCCGACGACGCGCACCCAGTCAGGTTGCGATCGGGAGATTTAGAAACAAGGAGATATATTATGTTAATTCTGACACGGCGTGTTGGCGAGTCATTAATCATTGGTGATGACATCACCATTACTGTCCTCGGTGTGAAGGGCAATCAGGTACGAATTGGTGTGAATGCGCCAAAGGATATTTCCGTGCATCGCGAAGAGATCTATGAGCGGATCCAGCGCGAGAAAGACCAGGAAGGCTCGCCGGTCTGAGGCCGATTATTCTCTGGGCAGGTGTTGACGCAAGGCCGGCACCTGCCACTGATTCATCCGAAAAATGTTGTGACCGGGTAAATTTTACCCTCATCGCCGGGAATTCGTATTTTCTGCCTGTTTCTTACCGGAAATGGGTTTCCTAATTGCCGTATTTTTGGGAGAATAGCCGCCCTGCCGGGTTGACCGGCGGTGGGTGTCAATCACCTGGAGAGCTGGCCGAGTGGCTGAAGGCGCGCCCCTGCTAAGGGCGTATGGGTTAACGCCCATCGAGGGTTCGAATCCCTCGCTCTCCGCCATTATTCCTTTCACGGACCTGGCGTACTAAATTTGCTCCACGGCCTTGAAAAGGGGGAGCGAAAACGGGTATAGTTCCGCCCCACCCGTGAGCCAGTCGCCGGGAACAGTTTTACTGCGCGCTCGTAGCTCAGCTGGATAGAGTACCTGGCTACGAACCAGGCGGTCGGAGGTTCGAATCCTCCCGAGCGCGCCATACAAAACAAAGGCTTAGCGTAATTTCGCTAGGCCTTTTTTATTACCATTTCAGAAGTATTCCTTCCTGCACCCACACTGCACCCACATTTTTTAAGGCTGCGGAAATCTTTCAGTTTTGCGAAACAGATTTAAACCCTGTTCAGAACCGACTCTTTTGATACGTGAAGTCGGTGAGCTATTCCTGCCAGTGATACCGCGACAAAGGCATCGTGCTCGGCTGTTAGTCGTTCGTAGGTTCGCCAGTGCATCCCTTTCGGCTTCCAGCCTTTTCCGTTGAGGATGCCAGGCTCCCACTCCAGTTTTTCCCTTAACTTGTCTGCGCGCCTTGAGGCTCTTTCATCGCGAGGTTCTCGCTGGCTGGAATAGGCGAGCTGGAGGCAGTGACGGCATGCAAAGATATTGTGAATGTAAAGTATCGCGACACGCCTTCCACAACCATCTGCGGGGCAGATGAACCAAGGTCTTTCGCCGCCAAGGTTGCAGGATGTTCGGCTGAGCAGTACCGGATAGCTTTTATCTTTCCACTCTTCGTTACCGCTGCGGTGACGATACATGAGAAACACTCGGTTCGGCTCAGTACGCACCTGGATGGAAGCGATGCTTTCACCATCACGGCTCCAGTTCCAACCAAACGCTTGTCCGGGCGTTAGCAGCCCATCTCTTTGCCAGTGCCGAACGTCAATGGATCGGTAATCATCGGTCGTATCTTTCGTGCCGAAGCGTCTGCCCCGCCCACTACCCCATCCACCCATTTTTTTATCTCCTGGTTTTATCGAAATCATTTGTGAGTTTGGTGTTTTTACCTGGTTTTCTAGTATTTGGCGGCTTTATGTTTAGTCTCGTCGGAGATCCTTTAGCTTTATTAACATCGCCAGGGTGCGCTCGAATTTACGATCAAGATGAGTTTCATACCGATTCAGGCTTCTCAGTTGATTGGCGTGTAACCCTTCCCCTAAGGCCTGGGCTTTGATTGCTGCATGATGCCGCGCTTCCTTTTCGGAATTTTGGCAAAGGGGTTCCAGATGCCCCTGGATAAATTTACCTAGGCTTTCGGCTGTCGCTGGATATTCATCTTCTTCGACGTACTCCTGCCACCACTCGCGAGAGTCGGGAAGTAAAGCCTTCAGAGCTTTGCTGTAAGCATTCTTATCGGCCTGTTCCAGGATGGCGATAGCTTCCTGCGTTGCTTCGAGATCACGGGTAGTATCTTGCAGGCGTTCGGCAACCTCCTCGGGCGTCAGTGACAACA
>CAJVYS010000083.1 GCA_913009875.1 uncultured Gammaproteobacteria bacterium
GTGAGGATGTGAAGTCTAGTGGTCGAGGTGGGGGGGGGGGGGGTGGGGTTGGGGTGTGTTTTTTTTTTTTAATGATACGGCGACCACCGAGATCTACACTCTTTCCCTACACGACGCTCTTCCGATCTGTAAAGCCGATAAAAATGGCCAGCAGGATGGCGCTGGCGACGGCCACCACCACCCAGAGTGGAATGAATTGACGCAAACTGCGTTTCTGGCCGGACTGACTTTGCCAATGTGGAGAGAGCTCGCGCGGAAATTCACCGCGGCGTCGGCGTATATGTTCGAAGACGACATTTCTGAGTTCTTCCAGCTTCTCCTGGCCCCTGTCAACGACGGCATAGCGCCCCTTGAAGCCCAGGCTGATGCAGACAAACATCAATTCCAGCAACTCCAGACTCGCATTGGGATCCTTGAGCAGGCGGTCGAGGATGACAAAGAAGGTTTCGCCACCACTGGTCTCATTGTGCAGACTGCTGAGCAAGCCTTGCTGGGCCCAGGCGCTGCTACTGCCCCAGATGGTGTTCAGGACCGCCTCATCGATAACGGCGCACAGCACATAACGGCTTGTGTAGGTGACATCATTGGCCAAACCCAGTGCCCTGGCCTTGCCTTCAAAGCTTTTGATTTCATCCATGGCCTGCCTGCGCAGACCTTCAACGTCGTGATGAGAAACCATGTTGCTTGTGCTGCTGGCCAGTTTGAGCAGGGCGGATGCCGCGCCCACCAGCGGGTTGATGCCCGAGCTTGTGAATGGCTGTGGTTCCGCGGCAATGTAGGATGGCGGAGGAGGAGATGCAGGTGGCGTGGGTGCAGGTGGCATGGGTGCGCTCGGTGCCGCGCCGCGCCCGCCCGGCCGGGGGATAAATACGGTCCTGTCATTGTCGCCGGGATATCCGGATGAGTCATCGATGGCCATGTTTGTTACCTAGGTGCTTCCTTTAATCGCCCAAAGCTCTAGTTCCAGGCCGGAAAACGCCCCCGATACATGGACGGCGATCGCCCCGGATTTTTCCAGTCCTGGCCAGTACTCGCTGCTTCGATCAAGTTCAAAGTAGGTGTATCCGGCATGGTAGGGAATATGGCGGGGAGCGACCGGCAGCAGACGCAAACCAATGCCGGGCAGGCCGGAATTCACCATCTGGCGAATGTAGTCAGAGGGCCCGATTTTTGCCTGTGCCGGAAACTGGGCCTGCAATGCCTCTTGGCGTAGATCGGCTTTAACCGCCAGAACAAACTGCGCCTGCTTGAACAGATCGGTATCGGAAACCGTTGCCAGGTGAATGCCGTAGTTGCGTTTTTCCAGCGTTATGGCGATGGCATTTTGCTCCAGCACCAGGGTGAGTGAGCGCCGTAGCTCATCCATCACGGCGGCAAAGCTGTTTTCATGATCATCCTGTTGATAGGCAGGAAAGGCGGGCGGACGCTTCTCGTCTGCGGTGAAGGTCGCCAGTTCTCCCGCGAGTTGTACGGCGGTGCGATAAAAACTTTCCGGATGCAACCTGGGTAGCTTGTCCAGGTGTTCGATGAGCGGTGCGATACGGTTGACCAGTTGCAACATCATGAAATCCGAGATTTCCGCCACCCCGGCGCCAGCGCCTGATACCCGGCCCACCAAGGCTTCGCTCCTGTGTTTCAATAAACCGAGCAGCTCAGTGATAAAGCCCTTGAGTTTCGGACTGGCGGAACAATCGAGGCAGGGCGGAATAAAGGCATCGTCCAGAATGACACCCTTGTCCGGGCGGGTTTCCAGAATGCGTGCCAAGCCAAGGCAGGAAAAGTGATCACGTTCTTCATCGGCCAGCATCAAACGCATTTGCAGCTGGCCAACCTGAAGTGGAACCGTTTTGTCATGGCCGGTCACATTATCATTCACATCCAGTTCAAGCGGGCGATAGCGGGCCAGCAATGCCTTATTGTCGCTGATATCGGTCTCGACCATACCCTGACGGCTCAGGGGTAATGACAGAAAGACCGTTTGTTGATGCAGCTCTTCCGGGATGCTTAACGGTGGCGGTGGTGGGGCGTCAGCCGGAATATCGAAGGTTGTGCCATCAGGCATGATGCCCTGGCATGAGCGAATGGAAAATTTCCCCAGTGCCAGCAATTCAACATCAATATCCAGGGAGGTGATGCCCCAGCCCCAGGCTTGCAAGCTTCTGCTACGCGTATCAATCAGGCTTTCAAGATAGCGATCGTGTTGTTGAAAATGATGGGGGTGAAGGAAGGTGCCTTCCGACCAGATAACCTTGTTACGCCATGACATAGGTCTTTCCCGAATTAGGGGCTGTCAATCAATCACTGGGTAGTGATTAACGGCCCCATTGTATTATTTGTGGTCTATTGTGACAGACTGTTTGTCAATCTTTACGATAAATGTGTTGGTCTTATTCAGCTTCAGTTCTGCCGTGGTGCGCCATACGGCCTGATCGATATTGCGGAATGCCGCCAATACAGCAAAGACGCGTGTATTGTCCTGGGGCTTGAACATCAGCTCACGCCCTTCACCGGGTGAAACTTCAAATTCCTGGCGGGCGATCAGGTCACCTCCCAGGGTTGCCGCTTCTTCGTCGTAAAGTTGGAAGAATTCCGCATTATTAAACGTATCCGCTGACTTTAATTCGTAGATACGAACCACAAGCGGTGAGGGGCGATTGTTGATGTCCGGGTTGATCTCATGCGAGGCCAGGATCTGCACCTTGATTTTGGTGGGGAAAATGGTCAGCGACTTGGAAGAGCAGGCAGTCAATGCGAGCAGTAAGAACATGCAGCCCAGAAGGCGTGTCATGTGGTGAATGGTTTTGCTCATAGTCATAGTTTCTTTCTCTTTACTCATGTTATTGCCATATTGTTAACGCCACCCAAGGAACGTGCATCCGTGACTTCATGACGGCGCATGACACACTAAACGTAGGTGCTTAGAGGGAAGCGCCTGCTATGGGTGTGCTCTATGTCCATCCTGAAGCCACAGATTCAGGAAGTACTACTTATTATATTCTCTGGCGCTTTTAAGTTCTGCTATCTGCTGTTCATAGGCACTGGCAAATTCGTCGCCGAGGAGGTGCAAAAAGTCATTTTCCGCATCGGCCTCGGCTATCTGATATCGGTGCTTGAATAAATCCCAATACTTGGCCTTTCTGACAAACGGAAGCAGGCCGTCGATGGTGGATACGCTCTGAAATTCCTTCTCCACACTCTCGGGGTCAAAACGGTGTACCAAAGTGCTCAGTGCTACCCGCAAACCGGATAGTGTGGCCATCTGGTGGGCCTGGATATCGTCAATGGCTTCCTGTACCGATTCGATGGGCGGGAGATAGCCTTTTTCTGTTGGAAACAAAAGCTTGGCCAAGGCGCCATTTGCATCTATCGAGAATTTGAATGGGTTGTTCTGCGTCGGGCGAATGGTCGTGACGCCGAGGCGAAATTCGCTCTTCAGGCTGGTTCGTGTTTCAAGGATTTGTTTGTATCCTTCACTCATCACGCGTAACAGTCTTCCCGCAGAAGCCATAAATTCATTGATTTCATCAGGCGAGAGCGTGCTTGGCTCAAGTCCGGCACCCTGTAAAAAGGCATCCACAGCCTGATTGCCGGCGGTGGAGTCGCCGGACACTTTATGTTTTTCGACAGGTGTTTCTTTCTCCTCTCCGGGCTGGCTTGGCTGGGGCCTGGCTTCCATGGGTTTGCTGATAAACGGGGCGGGCTCCTGGTCAGGTTTTCCCTCGGCCAGGACATCCCAGTCTTCAGGAATTGCCTGTGGCGGTTGGAAAAACTGTTGCTCTGCCGTGCTTTGCTCGGCGGCAGCGGCAGGTTTTTCCGCGGCCGATACGCCCAGGCTGCTAAAATCGAAATCGTCGAAAAGATTTTCCGGGTCTGATTTCTCCCCATGCGCTGAAGGTTCGGGTATTGCGTAGGGGGGAGGAATCTCCTGTTGGTTTTCTTCAGCCCCCCAAAGTTTCCCGGGAGGCTCTGCAGCGAGGCCGGCCTCAGGCATGGGAATGCCGGCTTCCTCCTGAGTCAGGGAAACGCGACATTCGTATTCACCGATCGTGAGGGTGTCGCCGTCATAGAGCTGAACACTGTGTCCCCGGCCAACGGGTTCTGGCGCGTGGTTGATAAAGGTGCCATTGGTGCTGTTGTCACTGAGATAATAATGGCCGTTCTCGTAATGAACAGTGGCATGTTGGTGGGAAACTATTCTGTCGGTGTCTGGAAGAACGAAGTCGTTATCAGGGGCGCGGCCAATGCTGCAGTCTTCATGGCCTATAGTAATGGTAAGCTTTTCATGTGTTCGATTTTGATAGCTTGTAACGTACAGGACAAGAGTCATTGAGTGCATCCTGTTTCACGAAAATAGAAAATCCCTTAACATTACTTTTTTGCAGCTGTCCGGGCATCTAGGTCATTGTTTTTAATGGTTCTTTTGGCAATAAGAGCAAAACGGCCAGCGAGGTCAGGGGGTTTTGTCTATTTTGAGAAAGCTTAAAACAATAGCTTACCCTAGTCCATCTACCTGAGCAGTGACACTTTCTTTAAGATTTCATGAAAACATCAGAGATGTGAATCGAAGAAGATGTAGGGAGCTTGCCGGTTATTTTTGGAGCTGAGGCTCCTTCATAAATCAATCGTATATTCAAAGGTTAAGCCAGATATAGCGCATAAGCAAGTTCCGGTCATCGAGTGTAAATCAGCATGCGCTGACATCTCTCGATTTCCTCTATGGCTTATTATTTTTCCGTAAACAGTCCCGGTATTCCGAGTGGTTCCAACCCAGTCCGGAACGTCGCCGCACGGGGGGGCACCGCGATACAGAACCACACCTACAACAACGCTGCACCAAAAGGAGGCGATTGAGGCGAGCTGCGGGGAATTTAACCCCAAGTGATTAAACCTTGCCGCTGGTGGCGTCCGACTCTCGGGTCTTGTTAGGAGGAAATATGTTCTATTTTGCCGGTAGCCATGAGAAGCTTCCGATGCCGCTTCTTATGGCGTCTGTCTAACTCGTTGTTTTATTGGGGCTTTGATGCGCCGGCTGGCCTGTTAAAATGATTGTTAACACCCCCCTGGACGCTCCCACGACGACTCAAAGGATCAATGTAGGTTGAACGAGCACTATGTTTGTCAGCGGTAAAACCCGGCGCGCCACGCGTATTCAGAACGCCCTGTTCCTGATCCTGTTCCTCGCCCTGGTGGGGATGTTGGCATGGCTCAGCACGCGCTACACCTTTACCGCTGACTGGACGGCCAGTGGCCGCAATACCCTCTCTGCGGCTAGCAGCGGACTGCTTGAACAGCTCGATGGCCCGGTCAATATCACCGCCTTTGCCACCAAGGACGAGTCGGTACGGCACGCCATCCGCGACCTCCTGGCGCGTTATCAGCGCCACAAGCGTGACATCACCCTGGAATTCGTCAACCCGGATCTGCAGCCGGTGCGGGTGCGCGAGCTGGGCATCCGCGTCAACGGCGAGCTGCTGATTGAGTATCAGGGCCGGCAGGAAAAGCTCGCCAGCCTGTCCGAGCAGAGCATCACTAACGCCCTGCAACGTCTGGCGCGCAGCGGTGAGCGCTGGCTGGTGTTCCTCGAGGGCCACGGCGAGCGCAAGCCGCTGGGTGAGGCCAATCATGACCTCGGCGCCTGGGGCAAGCGCCTGGAGGAGAAGGGCTTCAAGATTCAGTCGATGAATCTGGTCAGTAGTCCGGCCATTCCCGACAACACCGCGGTGCTGGTGCTGGCCGGCCCGCAGACGGACCTGATGCCGGGTGAGGTGGCGCTGATCCAGCAATTTATCGAGGGTGGCGGTAACCTGCTGTGGCTTGATGACCCCGGCGATCCGCACGGCCTGCAGCCGCTGGCCAATACCCTGGGCGTGCATTTCGTGTCCGGCGTTATCGTCGACCCGACCACCCAGGTACTGGGTATTTCCGACCCGCGTCTGGCCATCACCAGTACCTATCCGCCGCACCCGGTGACACGCAATTTCGATGTCATCACCCTGTTCCCGCAGGCCGTTGGCATCAAGCACGAACTACCCGCCGGCTGGCAGGGGCAGGCTATTCTCGTCTCGGCCGAGCGCAGCTGGTCGGAGACGGGTGAGTTGAGCGGGCAGATCGCTTTCGACGAAGGACGGGACATCCCGGGGCCGTTGACCCTCGGTGTGGTGATGAGTCGCGCGCGTGGCGATACCGGCGAACAGCGCGTGGCGGTCATCGGCGACGGTGACTTTCTCTCCAATGCTTACCTGGGCAACGGCGGTAACCTCACCCTGGGCATGAACCTCATCAACTGGCTGTCCTATGATGACCGTTTCATCGACATTCCGGTAAAGGTCGCGCCGGATCGCACCTTGAGCTTTTCTCCGCTGGCGCAGGGCCTGATCGGCCTCGGCTGGCTGGTACTGCTGCCGCTGGGGCTGGCCGCGACCGGTGCCGTCATCTGGTGGCGGCGCAAGCGTTGATACAGGAGGCGGTAGGAGCGGCTCCTCAGGCCGCGATGGATTCGCTACAAAGTATCGCGGCCTGAGGGGCCGCTGCTACAGGTTTTGCCACCACTACGCTGAGAAATCGAGAGATAAACATGAATTCCCGCAATCTGCTCAATCTGGCGTTGGCTGCGGTGGTGTTCGCGCTGGGTACGCTGATCTGGTTTAGCCAGCAGGCGCCGCCAGCACCCGAGCCTGAACGGCTGACCACGCTCACCGAGGCCGACATCACGCGCATCGAGATCCGCCCCGCACGCCATGCCGATGCGGTACTCGAACGGCGTGGCAGCGAATGGTGGCTGGTCGAACCCTTCACGGCCCGCGCCGATACGGCCAGGGTCGATGCCGCCATCGGCCTTGCCCGTGCGCGCAGTCTGGCCCGCTATGCCGCCAGCGCGGTGGATGCGCAACAGGCCGGGCTGGCGTCGCCGGATCTGGTGTTGCGTATCAACGACGTCATCCTGGAGCTGGGTGGAACCGAACCTCTGCACGGACGGCGCTTTGTGCGTCTGGGCGACCGCGTGCACCTGATCGTCGACCGCTACAGCTATCTGCTGCAGGGTGGGTTGGCCTCGTTGGTCAGCCCCCAGCTGTTGCCGACGGGCGCGCGCCTGCAGGCGATTGAGCTGCCGGGGCTGCACCTGTTGCAGCGCGACGGCCACTGGCAGTTGGCCGATGGCGAGGCCACCTCTGCCGATGCCCTGCAGGCACTGGTGGACGAATGGCGGCATGCCCGCGCCCTGCGCGTCAGCCGCCGTGAGGGCGACGAAGAGGGTGAGACCATCACCCTGCAGCTGGCCGTCGATGTGCCGCCGATCCGCCTCATCCTCCAGCAGGATGAGGATGAAACCCGCTTCATCCGTCCGGATCTGGGCCTGATCTACCACTTCTCCCCCGCTGTTGCCGAACGCCTGTTGGCCCTGCCCCCCGTCGAGGGTGCGGCCAGCGGAGACACCGATGCCTGAGCTGCCGGAGGTCGAGACCACCCGTCGCGGCATCGCGCCGCACATCGAGGGCGAGCGGGTGGATGAAGTGGTGGTACGACAGCCGCGCCTGCGCTGGCCGGTGCCGGCGCGGCTGAAGGCGGCATTGTGCGGGCAGACCATCGACACGGTACGCCGTCGGGGTAAATACCTGCTGTTAGAGTCTGCCGTCGGCACGGTGATCCTGCACCTCGGCATGTCTGGCAGTCTGCACGTGGTGGAGGCCGGCACGCCCGCGGGCAAGCACGATCACGTCGATATCATCTTCACCAATGGCCGCTGCCTGCGCCTGTGTGATCCGCGGCGATTTGGTGCCGTACTGTGGACCACACGTGCGGCAGAAGCCCACAAGCTGCTGCAGACTCTGGGGCCGGAGCCCTTGTCCGATGCCTTCGATACGGATTATCTGTTCACCGCCTCGCACGGTCGCCGTGTCAGCATCAAGGCCTTCATCATGGACAGCAAAGTGGTGGTGGGGGTGGGCAACATCTATGCCAGCGAATCGCTGTTCATGGCCGGCATTCACCCGAAGACCACCGCTGGGCGTATCGGACGGGTGCGCTATGAGCGGCTGGTGAGGGCGATAAAACAGGTGTTGGACAAGGCCATCGAACAGGGCGGCACCACCCTGCGGGACTTCACCAACAGCGAGGGAAAACCGGGCTATTTCCAGCAGCAGTTGCAGGTTTATGGTCGTGCCGGTGAGGCCTGTCTGAGTTGCAACGGCCGCATCCGCAGTCTGCAATTAGGGCAGCGGAACACCTTTTATTGCCCGCAGTGCCAGCGGTGAAAGAGCACTATGTGTAAAGCGGTGTGCAAAAAAGGCCCGCGGATGCGGGCCTGGATGCGTTTTACCTGAATCTACGGATTCAGGTTTT
This sequence comes from uncultured Gammaproteobacteria bacterium, assembly GCA_913009875.1. Classification (GTDB taxonomy): domain Bacteria; phylum Pseudomonadota; class Gammaproteobacteria; order SZUA-152; family SZUA-152; genus DRQN01. The sequence continues at coordinate 8,341 of CAJVYS010000083.1, forward strand.
AGCAAGGCTGGACGTTGGTCGCCGAGAGTCCTTTTTGGCCATTTTCAACCTCAAATGAAACGGCTTGACCTTCGGCAAGGCTCTTGAAGCCGGTGCCTGTAATGCTGGAATGATGCACGAACACATCCTCGCCGCCTTCTTGCGGTTCGATGAATCCAAAACCCTTAGCGTCATTAAACCACTTGACGGTACCTTGAGCCATTTTGCTACTCCTTAGTTATTGATTGTTTTATTGATCGTGGAACTGCCTGAGTTTGGTGCCGAAATGGCTTTGCCGCGTGGCGCCCGTAACCCAGCGTGCTCCCAGCTGACAGCGCCAGAGACGATCGACAGCGGCGAAGCATTGCTCGATGCCTCCCGTCGACAACCCCGGTTGTCTGCAGGCTGCCGAGTATACCTCCCCGTTCTGAAAAATGTCACACTTGAGCACGCTTATCCGGCAAGCAGCGCCTTGCTCAGCTGGCCAGCCCACTCGACGGCTTCCAGGTAGGCCTTGCGTGGTGCAGCACCTTCGATGGGTATGGCTTCCACGGTATCCCAGTCGCCCAATTCATAGGCGAGCACCAGACTGAGTAATTGGCCTAGCGTGCCCTCGTGTTCAAGCAATGCCTGATTGATCTCATCGGCCAGTGGCAAGCTGGACAGCACGTTTCCCAGGGGCTGGTCAGTGAGTGCGTCGAGGGTCGAGAACAGGCCGGTGGTGAAGGCGCTGCTGCCGGGCTGACCGGCGGCTTTTCCCAGGGTTTCGCACATGCGTGCGCGGATCAGGGAGGTGAGCAGTAGTTCATAGGGTTTGTCGTCGATCTGCGCCATGACGAGGATGGTGAGCCAGGTCTTGATGCGCTGCAGGCCGATCATGGTGGCGGCGCTTTGGATGGACTCGATTTTGCGTGAGTAGCTGAATTGTGCCGAGTTGATATAGCGCAGGATACGATAAGAGAAACTCACGTCCTGGGCGATGAGGTCGGCGAGTTCCTTGAATTCGATCTCAGGATCCTGAATGTGGGCCAGCAGGCGCAGGATAAGCGTGCGGCAAGAGGGGGTGTGTTCACCCTTGACCAGGTCCGGTTTACAGAAGAAGTAGCCCTGGAAAAAGTCGAACCCCAGTGCCTTGCAGGCGTGAAAGTCTTCCTGCGTCTCAACCTTCTCCGCCAGCAGGGGGATGTTGAATGCCTTCAGTGTGGCGACATGACTTTTGAGTTTGTGCGGACTCAAGCTAAGGACGTCCAGTTTAATCAGATTTGCCAGCTCAACCAGCGGACGCTTACTGTCATCGTATTCAAAGTCATCCAGGGCGATGGTGTAGCCATCCTGTTTGAGGCGGTGCAGGGCAGCCAGCAGCTCGGGCCCGGGGAGGACGTCTTCCAGCACCTCCAACACCACCTGCTCGGGGGCCATGGCGCTGGGCAGGCCCTCGACAATGAAGCGTTCAGTGAGATTGATGAAGGCCGGCTGATTGCCCACCAGCTGTGGCAGACCGATTTCCATCAGGGCATTGACCAGCAGTTGTGAGGTGGCTTGCTCACCGTCGGTAAACTCGGCGTGGTTGCTGTCACCGGCCCGGAACAGAAGCTCGTAGCCGTGGACATCCAGTTTGTGGTTATAAATGGGTTGCCGGGCGATGAAAAATTGTGACATGGCGCCCTCCTGGCGCACGGGGAATGTGCAGACTATCGGCGGGTGGCGGGCACTCTTTAGCGGCAGTCGCGTAGATCAGCGGGCGAGCTGATCCATCAGCTCCGGCAGCCATAGGGCGATCTGCGGGAACAGCACCACCAGGGTCAGTGCCGCCAGCTGAATAGCGACGAAGGGCAGGACGCCACGGTAGATCTGCTGCATGCGTATCTCGGGGGGGGCGGCGGCCTTGAGATAGAATAGCGAAAAGCCGAAGGGCGGGGTGAGGAAGGAGGTTTGCAGGTTCAGTGCGATGAGCACCGCAAACCACAGCGGATCCACGCCCAGGTGCACGGCGATGGGGGCGAGGATGGGCACCACGATGAAGCTGATCTCGATGAAGTCGAGAAAGAAGCCGAGCACGAAGATAATCAGCATGCTGACGAGCAGGAAGCCCCACTGGCCGCCGGGCAAAGAGGTCATTAAATCCAGTACCAGATCGTCTCCGCCAAGGCCGCGAAATACCAGGCCGAAGGCCGTGGCACCCACCAGGATGAGGAATACCATGCTGGTCATGCGCGTGGTGCTGCGCATGGCCCCGCGCAGATTGTTCAGATTCAGGCGGCGGTGTGTGGCGGCCAGCAGCATGGCGCCCAGAGCGCCCACGGCGGCGGATTCTGTGGGTGAGGCAACGCCGAAGAAGATGGAGCCGAGCACGGCAAAGATGAGCAGCAATGGCGGGATCAGGCTCTTGATGACCTGGGGCAGCAGGGCGCCATCGCCGGCCTTTGGCGTCACTGCCGGGGCCGAGTCCGGCCGCCAGCGCGCCACCAGCAGAATATAGATAATGAACAGCACGATCAGCAGCCCCCCCGGAATGACGGCAGCGGCGAACAGCTGCCCCACCGGTACGCCGACGATATCACCGAGAAGGATTAAAACGATGCTCGGTGGCACGATCTGCCCCAGGGTGCCGGAGGCGGCAATGGTACCGGTGGCCAGCTCGGGCTTGTAGCCGTGGCGCAGCATCACCGGCAGGGCGATCACCGCCATGGTCACGACCGTTGCCCCCACCACGCCGGTGGTGGCGGCCAGCAGGGCGCCGACCAGGACGATAGACACGCCCATGCCACCGCGTAGCTGTCCGAACAGGCGGCTCATGGTCTCCAGCAGTTCTTCCGCCAGACCGGATTTTTCCAGTATCACCCCCATAAAGATGAACAACGGCACCGCCAGCAGGGTGAAGTTGGTCATAATGCCCCAGATGCGCAAGGGCAGCAGGGCGAAGAAGTCGAGGCCCAGGAGCACGCCGCCGAACAGCAGCGCCACCGCGCCCAGGGTGAAGGCCACCGGGTAGCCCAGCAGGAGCAGAACCACGGTGGCGGCCAGCATGATCAGCGCCCAGATTTCCATCAGTGACGTTTTTCCAGCAATACGCACAGGCTGCGCAGCATATTGGCCACACCCTGCAACAGCAGCAGGCCGAAGCCCACCGGGATCGCCGCCTTGAGCAGGAAGCGGTACGGCAGGCCGCCAGGGTCGGGTGAGCCCTCGCCCATGCCGTAGCTGTTGACGACGAAGGGCAACGAACTGATGATGATCACCAGGCAGAAGGGCAATAGCAGAAACAGGCCGCCGAACAGGTCGATCATGGCGCGGCGGCGATCGGTCATCCAGTGGCTGTTATAGAAGATATCCACCCGCACATGGCTGTTGTGCTTGAGGGTGTAGGCGGCGCCGAGCAGGAACAGCAGCGCGAACAGATGCCATTCCAGCTCCTGCAGGGCCACCGAGCCGCTTTGCCACAGGTAGCGCATGGCCACGTCGTAGGTGATCACCAGTACCATCGCCAGCACCAGCCAGGCCACGGCGCGGCCACTCCACTCGCTGATGAATTCGATGGCCGCGATGAGGCGCTTAAGGGTCGGCTGCAAGGGCTGGGTTCCGGGTCGAAAAACGCCGGCATTCTACCGCAAATCCGTGCCGCCTGCCGTGTTGCCTTGTTTGGAGGTAGCCCTGCTCAATGTCGCGCATGTCGCAGCGGGCGGCGATACTGTGCGCGAAGGTGGCGTGGAGATAGGTGTTGACCAGAAGATTGCTGTGGCGACTAAAGTTGTGGCTTGCTGGGGTCGATTGGCCTGCTGATGTCAAGATACCCGCTTATTCAATGGAGATTTACATGAAACGCTTGCTCTGTACCCTGGTGCTGACTGTCGTGGTGTCGGCTGTCCACGCCGCACCGGTCTACCATCCCCCGGGATCCAATCTGACCTCCGGTGATGTCAGCAACGGCCGGTCCATCATGTCGGATATCACCAATCCTGCCGCCAGCGCCGTGCAGCTGGAGCGCGACGGCGCGCATGTGCAGTTCGGGATTATCAGCAATATCGGGATCGGCATCGAGTACGGCCAGGTGGACAATATCTTCGACGTCATCGATGAGAAGGCCAAGGCCTATTCCGATGGCCTGGCGGTGAGCGTGCCGACGTTTACCGGGGATCCGACTAACCCCACGGATGTGGATCAGTATATCGCGGCTATCCAGCAGGCCATTGATGTACCGGTGGCCGACATCAATAGCGTACTTGCCACGGTGGCCGCCGACGGCTACGGCAAGATCTTCGGTTCCATGAATCTGCCCCTGATGCCGGTCGTGGTGGGCAACGACTTTCTCGCTGGGGCACTGGTGTTTGATGCCAATGTTTCGGTTGTCACAAAGGCCGTTGGATTATATGACAGTATCGACATCGACTTTGCCGATGTGCAGGCCCAGTTGCTGAATGTAAATACGGTGTTGGATCTGGGCGAGGTGAGTCTCGATCTTACAGATCCCAATGCGCCAATCATGAAGGTGAACAATGACACCACATTGCTGACGCGCGCCGCTGGTGTGGGTGAATTCGCCCTCGGCTATAGCCGGCAGCTGTTCAAGCATCAGGCCGGTGATCTGTTCGGTGGGCTGCGTGCCAAGTACTATCGTGTGGGCATGACGCAGGCGGCGACCCGGCTCGGCAACCTGACGGATGCCGAACAGCTGTTTCAGGATATCCGCGACGCCTCCTTCAATTACGACAGTAACTTTGGGCTCGACCTGGGGGTCTTGTGGGTCAGCGAGAATTATCGCTTGGGTGCGACGGTGAAGAACCTCAATGCACCCACCTTTACCTTTCCCGGCCTGGATGTCAGTGGCTATTCGGCCGGCCCCATCGCCCGTCTGCTGGCCGAGGATTACGTCTACAAAATGGAGGCCCAGCTCAAGCTGGAGGCCGCGTTGTTTTCCAGTAATCGTCATTGGGTGATCAATGCCGGACTGGATGCCAATGCGGTTCCTGATCCGCTGGGTGATGACTATCAATGGGCGACGTTGAGTGCGGCCTATCTGACCGACAGTTGGTGGATTCCGGGCGGCCGTGTCGGCTATCGCGGCAATCTGGCTGGAGAAAAAATGAACTACGTCACCCTGGGTGCCACCCTGTTCAAGGTTTTCAATATTGATCTGGCCCTGGCGCTGAATTCTGTCACCATCGATGGCACCACCGTGCCCCGTGGCGCGATGCTCAACATGGGGCTTGAGTTGTCGTTCTGATTTCCGCTGCATAAAAACCCCCGCAACACCATCGTTGCGGGGGTTTTTTGTGTCGATCAGAACTGGAAGCCGAGCTGTGCATGAGCGCCGTCTTGTTCCTCGCTGTGTGAAACGGCAATGTCGAACGTCAGCCGGCCAAGGGCGGCGCCTAGGCCTAGCGAGGCAGTGCCGACCTGGGTGCCGAGCAGGTTCTGCTGATAGCCGCTGCGCAGGGCGAGCCAGCGCCAGGGTTTGAATTCCACGCCCAGTGCGGCCATCTGGGTGACGGAGTCGAAGCCGGCGGCCTGGTTTCGTGTCAGGTCGAGATCCAGCTCGAATACCGTACGCCGGCTTTGATAGGCAAAGCCGGCGCGCAGCTGCGGGGCGATGTCGAAGTAGTCGCCCGTATCGCCATATTCAAAGCTGCCGGAAAACAGATTCTTGGCCATCAGACCCAGCTTCCAGATGCCAAACTCTTTCAGCACGCCGATATCCAGATTGAAGGCCGCACTGCTGCTGTACTGATTGCGATCAATGCTGGTCTTGGCATCACGGACATCCTCGCTGTAGCCATAACCCTCGACAAAGAGAAATTTGACGTTAAAGCCCACCGCCAGCTGGCGGCGCCAGCCGGTGCCACTGATGGACTTGGCGGCGGTGATGCCGTTTTCCAGCACCTGGGCGCCACGGTGCTCGATGCGGGAGGCGTACTGGGGGTTGGTGGGATCACTCAGGTTGTCGCCCGCAATGCTGGCGCGTGCATTGGCCCAGTCATAGATGTGTATATAGGCCGCGCCGCTGAGGAGGCGACTGGGGATGGCGAGCAGGATGGCGGTGTTGCCGCTTTCCCGGTAGATGCCGCCGCCCATGGCATTGAGGCTGGCCAGCACGGCATCCCGGTTGGCGATGGTGGGGCTGGCGTCGAGGGTATTGGCGGCCTGCTTGGAGGTGGTCAGGTTGTCTTTCAGGTCGTCGGGATCGCCGCGCTGGCGGCCCATGCCGGGCGCCATCAGAAACCACTCGCGCTGTTCGTCGGCGGTGGTCAGCAGGGCGGGGTTGTTGAAGGTGGCATAACGGGCGCCGGTGGCGACGCCGACGCCACCCATGCCGGCGGCGCGTACGTCGAAGACGCCAAAGGGTTGCGCCTGGGCGGTGCCGGCGCTGGCCAGCAGGCCGAGGCCGGCCAAGGCTGTGCCGATGTGCCGGCGGCGCATTAGCTGTTTTCCCCGATCCAGAGCATGTCCAGCACGGCATCCAGGCCGCGGTGATGGAGGGCGGCGTCGGCCTGTGCACGCACCGCGGGCTTGGCGTGATAGGCCACGCCGAGCCCTGCCACGGCAAGCATTTTCAGATCGTTGGCGCCGTCACCCACGGCCACCACCTGCGCGGGGTGGATCTCCAACTCATGGCACAGGGCGGTGAGGTAGGTGGCCTTGGTTTCGGCGCCGACGATGGCGCCCTCCACCGAACCCAGCAGCTTACTGTCCTTCTCTGCCAACACGTTGGCGAGGGTGAAATCCAGCCCCAGGCGTGTCTTCAGGCGGTCGGTAAAAAAGGTGAAGCCGCCGGAGACCAGGGCCAGCTTGATACCGCGGGCCTTGAGGCCGTCGATCAGGGTTTCTGCGCCCGGGTTGAGACGCAGGCGGTCATCGTACACCTGCTGCAGGGCCGATGTGCTGAGCCCCTCCAGCAGCGCGACGCGCTGGCGCAGTGAGGCTTCGAAGTCGATCTCACCGCGCATGGCGGCCTCAGTGATGGCGGCCACCTGCGGTTTGACGCCGACAAAGTCGGCGATTTCATCCACGCACTCGATGCTGATGAGGGTGGAGTCCATGTCCGTGATTAACAGGCCGATGCTGGCCGGGTCGAAATCGGCGGGCAGGGTATTGATGTCCAGATGCAGTTCGGTGCGCAGGGCCTCCAGTGCCACGTGATCCGGCGTGCTAGCGTGCTGGATGCGGAAGTGGCCGCCGCAGTCCTGCAGTTCGCCCGCCAGGCGTTTACTCAGGGTGGTGCGCTGATCGGTCGTCAGCTCGGCACTGTGGATGAGGGTGGTGGACATGGCTTCCCGCGGGTCGAGTCGGTGGGTCCTCTCATTCTAATGCGCCCACGGGCGGATGTCAGCGTACTTCACTCAGTAATTGCGCAATCATGCGCCGTGCCTGCTCAAGATAGCCACCGCCGAACAGGTTGAAGTGGTTGAGGATGAGATCGGAAGGGCGTCGTGGAGGGAAAGAGTGTAGATCGCGGTGGTCGCCC
>CAJVYS010000084.1 GCA_913009875.1 uncultured Gammaproteobacteria bacterium
CGCGCCCTCGCAGGGGTGGCCATTCTACCTCAAGAGGGCGCAACACCCCAGATGGCCTCTTTCGTCTCGCCCGAAGGGAAGCCATTAAATACGCGATTGCGGTGTTGCAGACCTTGGAAAGGGAGCGCCATTCCCTGCGGTCTGCGCCTTGCACTCGCGTATTTACTGACTTTCTTAATAGGCATACTATTCAGGACACTGCACTAGGAGCTTGTCCGAGAATGAAAAGTCTACTGCGGAAAAACCATTTTGGTCATATTTTCCGTCAATTTTCGTTAAATAGAACCACTATTCGCCTCAAATTAACGAAAAATCTGCCTCAAAATGGTTTTCCCTCGCTACGACTTTCATGCTCGGACAAGCTCCTTGGCTCCCTAAGCACCGGACTGGTACTGGCCTGCACGCTGCTACTGGCAGCACCGGTACTGGCCACCGACAAGACACAACGCGAGCCCGTTACCATCGAGGCCGATAGCGCCATGTTCGATGAGCGTCAGGGACAAAGTATCTACACCGGCCATGTGGTCATTACCCAGGGTGGCATGCAGATCCGTGCCGATGAGGTCACGGTGTACACCGAAGAGGATGCATTGCAGCGTATCGTCGCCACGGGTGAGCCGGTGCGCTTCCGTCAGCAGCGCGAGGGAGAGAAAGAAATCCACGGTGAGGCGCGGCGGCTGGATTACCACGCCGATAACGAACATCTGTTGTTGCAGAACCAGGCCTGGCTCACCCAGGGCGGTAACCGTTTTAGCGGCCAGCGCATCGAGTACGACATGCTGCGGGAGCGCGTCACCGCGGCACAGGCCGAAGATGGCAGTCAGCGGGTCAAGGTGACGATCCAGCCCAAGGCCAAGTCACCGTCGCCTGAAAACGATCAACGCTAAACCAGCATGCATCATCCATCAACAACTCCGGCCCCTGCGACGACCAGCGCCAGTGGACTGGTGGTCAAGGAACTGGCCAAGCGCTATGGCACCCGGCAGGTGGTGAAATCGGTCTCACTAAACGTGAAACGTGGCGAGGTGGTGGGCCTGCTGGGCCCCAACGGCGCCGGCAAGACCACCAGCTTTTACATGATCGTGGGGCTGGTCAAGGCCGACAAGGGGCAGATCCTGCTCGACGGGCGGGACATCACCCCCTATCCCCTGCATGCGCGCGCGCGCCTGGGCATCGGCTATCTGCCGCAGGAGGCCTCGGTATTCCGCAAGCTGAGCGTGGCCGACAATCTGCTTGCCATCCTGCAGACCCGCGGTGATCTCAGCCGCCAGCAACAGCAGGCCAAGCTGGAGGAACTGCTGCAGGAGCTGAGCATCACCCACATCCGCGACTCGCTGGGCATGAGCCTGTCCGGCGGCGAGCGGCGGCGAGTGGAGATCGCCCGCGCCCTGGCCACCGAGCCCGCCTTCATCCTGCTCGATGAACCCTTTGCCGGTGTCGATCCCATCTCGGTACTGGACATCCAGAAAATCATCCGCCACCTCATCGAGCGCGGCATCGGCGTGCTGATTACCGATCATAATGTGCGTGAGACCTTGGGAATCTGCTCACGTGCCTACATTATGAGTGAGGGCGAGGTCATCGCGCAGGGTGCACCGGAGGAGATCCTTCAGCACCGCCAGGTACGCGAGGTCTACCTGGGCGAGGACTTCCGGCTCTGAGCAATATATATGTAGCCTGCTCAACAATTCCGTTGCACGGCCGATTTTACCAGGGCGACGGCCATTGCCTGCAAACTGTGCCCTGTTGCGAAGCACCACAGGAACGCTGAACCCGGCAATATCACATTGAAAGAGCACTAGCAACACGCCGCTATTGGAGTAGAATCAAAACAAACCCCGGGGAAAATCTACGCAGTCGATGAAACAAACCCTCCAGCTTAAACTTGGCCAGCAACTTACCATGACACCGCAGTTGCAGCAGGCCATCCGCTTGCTGCAGCTCTCCACTCTGGAACTGCAGACCGAAATCCAGGAAGCCCTCGAATCCAACCCCATGCTGGAAGTGGTGGAAGAAGGTGCGGCCGATGGCGAGACGGCCGCCGAGGGCGCGGCGCCTTCGGCCGCGGAGCCAGCCATAGACAGCGGGATGCACGAGGAAAACCCGGCGCCCGCGGAACATACCAGTGAGCGGGCCGCAGACAGTCAGAGCGAGGACATGCCCAATGACCTCCCCGTGGACAGCGACTGGGAGGATACCTACGAGAGTTATACGCCGATCACACGCGGCGCGCAGGATAGCGAGTTCAGCGATTTCGAGCAGCCCGCCAGTACTGGCGAGAGCCTGCAGGACCACCTGCAATGGCAACTCAACCTCACCCCCTTCAACGATACCGACCGCATCATTGCCACCACCCTCATCGACGCCGTGGACGACGACGGCTATTTCACCAGCAGCTGCGAAGAGGTTCATCAGTCCTTGCAGGAAGAGCTGGATATCGAACTGGACGAGGTGGAGGCGGTGCTGAACCGGGTGCAGGACTTCGACCCCCCCGGCGTGGCGGCGCGCAACCTGCAAGAGAGTATGCTGCTGCAACTGCGCTACTACGACGCCGACACACCCAGGCTGACGGAGGCGAGGCTGATCGTCGACGAGTATTTTGGTCTACTCGCCAAGCGTGATTTCCACGCCCTGAAACGACGCATGAAACTGCAAGAAGGCGAGCTGCAGCAGGTCATTCAGCTGATCCAGACCCTCAATCCACGCCCCGGCGGGCAGATCGCCTCCACGCCACCGGAGTACATTATCCCCGACGTATTCGTGAAAAAGATCAAGGGCCAATGGCGGGTGGAGCTGAATCCGGACATTGCCCCGAAGATCGCCATCAATAACCTCTACGCCGGCATGGCAAAGCAAAACGGCACCAAGGACGCCGCCTTTTTGAAGAACAGCCTGCAGGAAGCACGCTGGTTCCTGAAAAGCCTGCGCAGCCGTAACGAGACCCTGCTCAAGGTGTCCAGCTGTATCGTCGAGCGACAGCGCGGCTTTTTCGATTACGGTGAAGAGGCCATGAAACCCATGGTGATGCACGACATCGCCGAGGTGGTGGAGATGCATGAATCCACCATCTCCCGCGTCACCACCAAAAAATACATGCACACCCCGCGTGGTATTTTTGAGTTGAAATATTTCTTCTCCAGCCACGTGGGTACGGCAAGTGGTGGCGAATGTTCCGCCACCGCCATCCGCGCGATCCTGAAAAAACTTATCGCCGCGGAAAATCCGGGCAAGCCACTCAGCGACAACAAGCTGGCCCAGCTGCTCGGTGAACAGGGCATCAACGTGGCCCGACGCACGGTAGCCAAATACCGCGAGGCCATGTCAATCGCACCGTCCAACGAACGCAAGTGCCTTACCTAAGGAGCCTCTGATCAAGTCATGAACAATAATCTTCAGCCCAGACTTAATTGAGAACGCCCCCTGACATGCCGAGTTGGATAAACACCTAACCAAAGGAGTCCATCATGCAAATCGACGTTACCGGTCAACATCTCGATGTTACCCCCGCACTCCGTGATTACATCACGGGCAAGCTGGAGCGTCTGGAGCGACATTTCGACAAGGTAACCAACGTGCACGCCGTACTCAGCGTTGAAAAACTACGCCAGAAAGCCGAGGCCACCATCAATGTCAATGGCACCAGTCTGCACGCCAATGCAGAAGACGGGGACATGTACGCGGCCATCGATGCCCTGGTTGACAAACTGGATCGTCAGATCAAGAAGCACAAGGAGAAAATCACCAACCATCACCGCAGTGAAGGTTCGCTGAAGAAAATTCCACTGGCGGAAGAATAAACCAGACCTGAGTAGCCCTGCGCGGATGCCCCCTTTACGGACGCCGCGCAGGGCCATCATAATGACTTTTTAAGCAGTTTACAGACAATGCAACTTGCAGATATTTTAACTCCCGAGCGCGTTGTCGGCCATGTTCAGGCCGGCAGCAAGAAGCGCGCCCTGGAAACCTTGAGCGAGATCCTTGCTGAACATTCCCCCCTGAGCGTGCCGGCCGTCGACATCTTCGACAGCTTGCTGGCGCGCGAACGCCTGGGCACCACTGCCATCGACCATGGTGTGGCGATCCCCCACGGACGGATAAAGACTTCCACTGAGACTTTCGGCGCCTTCGTACAACTGGAAAAGGGCATCGACTGCGACGCCATGGACTGCCAGTCGGTACAGCTACTGTTTGCCCTGCTGGTACCGGAAGAGTCCACCGAGGAACACCTGCAGCTGCTGGCGCGACTGGCAAAGATGTTCAGCGATGCCGAGCTGCGCGAACGACTGCGCACGGCACCGGACAGCCAAAGCCTGTACGACCTTCTGCTGGAGTGGGATAGGCAGCATTGACCACAAGTATTCCCACGGTCAATGCCCTGGTTCAGTCACGCGGGCAACACTTGCAGCTGCAATGGCTGGCAGGCCGTGACGGCATCGACCGCGCCCTGGGCAATTCCTCACAGACTCCCGGCAATGCACTGGTGGGTTTTCTCAACCTGATCCATCCCAACCGGCTGCAGATTATCAGTCAGCACGAACTCGATTATCTCGATGGCCTCGAGGCGCCGGCACGCCAGACCCAGATCCGCCAGCTGCTGGAAGCACAACCTGCAGTAATTATCATCGCCGAGAGACTGACGCCGCCGGCGGACCTGCTGCGCGAGGCCGAGGCCACGCAGACGCCGCTGATGTCCTCGTCGCTGGGCAGCATCAAGCTGATCGGCTGCCTGCGCCACTACCTGGGCGACGAGCTGGCGGAAAAGACCGTGCTGCATGGCGTCTTCATGGAGGTCAACGGCTTGGGCGTACTGATCACCGGCGAGAGCGGCATAGGCAAAAGCGAACTGGCGCTGGAACTGATCACACGCAACCACCGTCTGATCGCCGATGATGCCCCCGAGTTCTCCCGCGTTGGCCCGGAGGTCGTGCGCGGACGCTGTCCGCAGGCGCTGCAGGACTTTCTCGAAGTGCGCGGCCTGGGCCTGCTGGACATGCGCGCCATGTACGGCGACAGCGCCATCAAACAGACCAAGGATCTGGGCCTCATTGTGCGCCTGCAGCGCATGGCGGCCGAGGTTCTGCACCACCTCGACCGCGTGCACGGCAGCCACCAGGAACAACGCATTCTCGATATCGACGTCCCGCAGGTGACCATCCCCGTGGCGCCAGGCCGCAACCTGGCGGTGCTGGTGGAGGCGGCGGCGCGGAATCACATTTTGCGCCGCAAGGGGTACAATGCCCCACAAGCGTTCATTGATCGACAGCACAAATTGCTGGAACAGAAATCACCCCTATGAAACTCGTCGTCATCAGCGGCGCCTCCGGCTCAGGCAAGACCACCGCCCTGCACGTACTGGAAGACCTGGACTACTACTGCATCGATAATCTGCCGGTGGGCCTGCTGCCGGCCTTCGCAGAGAAGATGCGCGCCCTGCCGGAGGATCTCGGCGAGCGCGTTGCGGTGGGCATCGACGCCCGCAATCCGGCCTCGGATCTACACCATTTCCCGCAGATTCTCGATCAGCTGCGCGCCAGTGGCGTGGATTGCCAGATCCTCTATCTGGACGCCGATGACGCCATTTTGTTAAAGCGCTTTAGCGAGACCCGCCGCAAGCACCCACTCAGCGACGAGCAACGCCCACTGGCCGACGCCATCCGCGATGAGCGCCAGTTGCTGGCCCCCATCGCCGACCGCGCAGACCTGTTTACAGATACCTCGCACAGCAACATCCACCAGTTGCGCGACCTGATTCGCTCGCGCATCGAGGCCCAGCAGCAGTCCACCCTGTCGATCCTGTTCCTGTCCTTCGGCTTCAAGCACGGCGTACCCATGGATGCCGATTACATGTTCGACGCCCGCTGCCTGCCCAATCCACACTGGGAACCCAAACTACGCGCGCAGACCGGGTGTGATACCGCCGTGGCGGAATTCCTCCAGGGGCAGAATCTGGTCGAGCAGTTTGTGGCGCAGGTCGGTGGCTTTCTCAACAACTGGATTCCCTGCTTCGAGGCGGATAACCGTAATTATCTGACCATCGCCATCGGCTGCACCGGTGGCCAGCATCGCTCGGTGTACCTGGCCGAACGCCTGGGACAGGAATTCCAGCAGCAATACAACAACGTACTGATCCGCCACCGCGAGCTGGCTGGCTGAACGGCCTGTTTTACAGAGGTCTGCAGACAATGACTATTGGTGTACTTCTGGTTAGCCACGGCGCCCTCGGCGAGGTGGTATTGGACATCGCGGTAAAGACCCTCAGCGTCTGCCCGCTGGCCACCCGCACCCTCGGCATCCCCTTCGACTCCGATCCCGAGGCCATGCAGCACACGGCCCTGACCCTGTTGCACGAGCTGGACAGCGGCGACGGCGTTCTGGTGCTCACCGACATGTTTGGCGCCACCCCCAGCAATGTTGCCTGCACCCTGTCGCAACAGGACAATGTGCTGGTGGTGGCCGGGCTCAATCTGCCCATGCTGCTGAAGGTCTTCAATTATCCACAACTGGAGCTGAGCGAACTGGCGCAGCGGGCCGTCGAGGGCGGGCGTCAGGGTGTGATGCTGTCGTCACTCTGTCCACCGGCAGCATCATCATGAGCCAGCGACGGGTCACCATCGTTAACAAGCTGGGCCTGCACGCCCGCGCCGCGGCCAAACTGGTGGCCACTGCGGGGCGCTTCGAGAGTGAGATCAAGCTGCTCAAGGCCCACGCCGAAGTAAACGCCAAGAGCATCCTCGGCGTGATGATGCTGGCAGCGGCCAAGGGTAGCGAGCTGACCCTGATCGCCGAAGGCACTGACGAGAGCGATGCCCTCGATGCCCTCGAAGACCTCATCGCACGCCGTTTCGACGAAGACGAATAATTCCCTTTCCGCACCCTTTCTTTCCCATCGCGGCGCCATCCCCACCGCCCCTCATCAAAATTAATCTCGCTTAAACCACCCCGCAGCACCACCAAAAGTAGGCGCTTCAAGCGAGCTGAGCGGGGTATTGTGTTGTAGGAGCGGCTTTAGCCGCGAAGGACTTGCTACCATCACCATCGCGGCTAAAGCCGTTCCAACAACGACGCTGCACCAAAAGTAGGCGCTTGAGACGAGCAGCGGGGAACCCAACCCAGAGAGATTGAACGCCTGTTAGGGTAGAATGCCTGCGATTCTTCGCCGAGCCAGACCCATGCCACAGGAACAGGAACAAGACACCAACCGCGAGCGCCTGCAGGCCTTCAGCCAGTTGCTGGAAGAAGGCACCCTGGCGCAGGTCGAGCGGGAACTGCAGAACCTGCATCCGGCGGAAATCGCCCACCTGATGGAATCACTGCCACACGAGCAGCGCGACATCGTCTGGGATCTGGTGCATGCCGAGGATGAGGGCGACGTGCTGGTGCATGTCAACGACGACGTGCGCGCGCGCCTCATCCGCGACATGGACAACAGCGAGCTGCTGGCCGCCGCCGAGGGCCTGGACACCGACGAACTGGCGGACATCCTCTCCCACTACCCGGACGACGTCACCGAACAGATACTCGACGCCATGGACAAGCAGCACCGCCAGCGCCTCGAAGCGGTGATGTCCTACCCCGAGGACAGCGCCGGCGGCCTGATGAACACGGACACCATCACCGTGCGCGCCGACATCAACCTCGACGTGGTGCTGCGCTACCTGCGCCGCATCGGCGAACTGCCGGAAATGACCGATCAGCTCATCGTCACCGACCGCCACGGCCGCTACCTGGGCCTGCTGCCGATCAGCACGTTACTGGTGAGCGACCCGGAAACCCAGGTCGCCGAGGTGATGGATCGCAGCCAGGACGGTATCCCCGCCGACATGTCCGCGCGCGATGTGGCCACCCTGTTCGAAAAGCGCGACCTGGTATCAGCACCCGTGGTGGGCGAGGACGGCATGCTGCTCGGTCGTATCACCATCGATGACGTAGTGGACGTGATCCGCGATGAAGCCGAGCACTCACTGATGAGCATGGCCGGCCTGTCCGAAGAGGACGACATGTTCGCCCCGGTGGTCACCAGCTCGCGGCGCCGCACCCTGTGGCTGGGCATCAACCTGCTCACTGCGTTATTGGCCTCGTGGGTGATCGGCCTGTTCGGCGCCACCATAGAAAAACAGGTGGCGCTGGCCATCCTCATGCCCATCGTCGCCAGCATGGGCGGCATCGCCGGCAACCAGACTCTGACCCTGATGATCCGTGGCATCGCCCTCGGTCAGGTGAGCAGCGGTAACGCCCGCCGTCTGCTCAATAAAGAAATGCTGGTGGGCATGCTCAACGGCCTCACCTGGGCGCTGATCATTTCCGCCATTGTCATCCTGTGGTTTGACGACCTGCTGCTCGGCGCCATCATTGCCGCGGCGATGCTGATCAACCTGATCGTCGCCGCCCTCGCCGGGGCCACCATTCCCCTGCTGCTGCAACGCCTGGGCATCGATCCCGCCCTGGCCGGCGGCGTGGTGCTCACCACCGTCACCGACGTGGTGGGTTTTCTTTCCTTCCTCGGTCTCGCTGCGATGGTGTTGCATTAAATGGTTCGCCCCACTACGCCGCTGGTCGCCGTGGACATCATCATCGAAATGCGCGACCGCCCCGGCTGCCCTATCCTGCTCATCGAGCGCAAGAACCCACCCCTGGGCTGGGCATTGCCAGGTGGTTTCGTCGATGTCGGTGAGCGGCTGGAGCAGACGGCGGTTCGCGAGGCTAGGGAAGAAATCTCTCTTGAGGTACAGCTCAAGGTCCTGCTGGGCTGCTACTCGGACCCGGCCCGCGACCCGCGCGGCCACACCATCAGCCCGGTATATGTGGCCGAGGCCAGCGGTGAACCGCGCGCCGCCGACGATGCCGCCCATGTGCAGGTCTTTCTGCCCGATCAATTGCCGACGGCGCTGGCCTTCGATCACGCCCTGATCCTCACCGATTACCGCCGCTACCGCGAGACCGGCCAGCTCGCACCCCTGCGCTGAACACCACACCTGAACAATCAGCCGTAGGAGCGGGCCATGCCCGCGATTGCTGTAAGGAAGAGAGTTTTTCTGTGGGAGCGGCTTCAGCCGCGAATATTGGCTAGTTTTATTCGCGGCTAAAGCCGCTCCCACAATGTCCGAAACGGCAAGCTCCGTGGTGAAGGGAAAACTATCGCGGGCATGGCCCGCTCAAATTCTCGCTGCATAGTCGTCAATCGCTGTAACAAAAAAAGGGCCTCAGTGAGAGGCCCTTTTTACGTTCCGCTGAAAGACATCTCTCAATGGTGATGATGACCTTCCGGGCCGTGTGCGTGGCCATGCTCCAGCTCTTCAGCAGTGGCGTCACGGATATCGATGATCTTGACCTCGAAATTCAGCTGTACACCGGCCAGCGGGTGATTGCTGTCCACGGTGACGGTATCGTCACTGACTTCGGTGACAGTGACCACATTCATCTCGCCCTCGGGGCTCTGGGCATGGAACTGCATGCCGGGCTCGATCTCGCCGTCGGCGGGAAAGCGGTCGCGGGGGACACTGGCAACACGGGAATCATCACGTTCGCCATAGCCTTCTTCAGGAGACACAGAGACACTGAGTTCGTCACCACTCGTCTTGCCGATGAGGGCGTTTTCCAGGCCGGGGATGATGTTCTGCGCACCGTGCAGGTACAGGAAGCTGCCGTCATCGGACTGGTCGATGATAGTGCCGTCGTTATCAGTCAACTTGTAGTGCAGGGTGACGACTTTGTTTTCTGCAATAGTCATAGGATTCCTCTGTTTGCTTGTGTATGGCGAATAGCTCGGCAAAAAATATAGCCGGCACCATTGCGTGTCAGCCCTATTTGATAGTCTGATAATATCTATTATATCCGTGTCTACTGCCCGCGTGCACGCTGATAAGCGGCCTCGGAGAGCTGGCCCCATTCGTCGTGGTCGGCCATGAAGCCGCGATAGTTCTCGTAGACTTTTTTGAACGCGGGGTTTTTGGCCGCCTCCTCGTCCATCACCTCGCCGGTGAGGCGGTGCAGCTCGGCCAGTACGTCATCCGGGAAGGGCAGAACCTGGACCTTGTGTTCGTCCTTCAGACGGCGCAGTGCCTGCATGTTGCGGGCCTCGAACTGGTTCAGCATCCACTGATTGGTGTCAGACGCGGCAACCTCGATAGCCTTTTGCAGATTCGCCGGCAGGCTGGCGTAGGCCTGTGCATTGACCGTCAGCTCCAGCACCGGGCCGGGCTCATGCCAGCCGGGGTAATAATAGTATTTGGCCGCGCGGTACAGGCCCAGGCGCTCGTCGTGGAAGGGACCGACCCATTCCGTGGCGTCGATGGTGCCGCGATCCAGGGCGGTATAGATCTCGCCGCCGGCCATCAGCACCGGGGTGCCGCCGGCCTTGGCGAAAACCTTGCCACCGAGGCCGGGAATACGCATTTTCAGGCCCTTGAGGTCGGCCACGGAGTCAATCTTCTTGTTGAACCAGCCGCCCATCTGTACGCCGGTATTGCCCATGGGGAAGGGCACCAGATTGTGCGGCTTGTACAGTTCGCGCCACAGCGTCAAGCCGTCGCCGGCCGACAGCCAGGCGTTCATGCCCTGGGCATTCATACCGAAGGGCACGGCGGTGAAGAACTGCGCGGCGGGCAGCTTGCCGGCCCAGTAATAGCCCGCGCCATGGCCCATCTCCACGGTACCCTGCGACACGGCATCAAAGACCTGCAGGGCCGGCACCAGTTCACCGCCGGCGAACACCTTGATCTTCAGGCGGCCATTGCTGAGGATCTTCACGTCATCGGCGAAACGCTGTACGCCTTCCTGAAAGATGGGGAAATTGGGTGGCCAGGTGGTGACGATCTTCCAGTTATAGGTCTTTTCCGGCGCGGCAGCCGCAGCGCTGGTCGGGGCGTCGGACTGGCCGCCGCAGCCGCTGAGCACGGCACCGAAAGTGAGCAGGATAAAGAGGGTTTGAATTAGGATGCGCATGCTTGTTACCTTGTGGAAAATGCCTTGCCGTGGTGGTTGTGTTTGGATTTCCGGAACGCTGGGGGTCCGGCAAAAAGAGGGGATTATAACGGTTTATGGCGTTTTAACGCAGGCACAAAAAAGCCCCGCTGCAAGCAGCGGGGCTTTTTACACCGGTTCAGGCGGCTTTCTGGCGCATAATATCCTGTACCAGTTGCTCCAGTTTCAGCGTGTCGGCAGTAAATCCACGGATGCCTTCGGCCAGTTTTTCCGTGGCCATGGCGTCCGCGTTCATCAGCCAACGGAAGTGGGCCTCATTGAGCTCGATGCGTTCGATGTCGGTCTCACGGGCCATTTCCGACGACAGCTTGCGCGGCAGCTCGCCTTCACTGGCCTGCAGTTCTTCCATCAGCGCAGGGGCGATGGTCAGCAGATCACAACCGGCCAGTTGTGTGATTTCATCGACGTTGCGGAAACTGGCGCCCATCACGACCGTCGCGTAGTCGAATTTTTTGAAATACTGATAAATGGTGGTGACGGACTTGACGCCGGGGTCATCGGCGGCGGCGTAACCGTCCACGCCCTCGGCCTTCTTGTACCAGTCCATGATGCGGCCGACGAAGGGCGAGATCAGTGTCGCACCCGCATCGGCGGCGCCGATGGCCTGGGCGAGACTGAACATCAGGGTCAGATTACAGTGGAGGCCCCTTTTCTCCAGCGCTTCGGCGGCGCGGATGCCTTCCCAGGTGGCGGCGATCTTGATCAGGATACGCGAGCTGTCCACACCGGCCTCACGGTACAGGGCGATGAGCTGCTCGGCGCGGGCGATGGTGGCAGCGGTGTCGAAGGAGAGGCGCGCATCCACTTCGGTGGAGACACGGCCGGGCACAATATCGAGGATTTTCTTGCCGAAGTTGACGGCAATCTTGTCCAGCGTCAGCAGTCGCCGCTGTTCTTCGCTGCCACCCTTGGCCTGGCCGTATTCGATGGCCGGCTGCACCAGCGACTGGTACTGCGGCATCTGTGCCGCCTTATACAGCAACGAGGGGTTGGTGGTGGCATCGCTAGGCCGGTATTGCTGGATGGATTCGATGTCGCCGGTATCGGCCACCACGGTGGTCATGCTGCGTAATTGTTCGAGCTTGTTCATTGCGTCTGTCCTTTTGCGCCAAATTGGGGGGCACTACAGGCTGATACTAACGGCCATGCCTTGTGTGACTTTAGCCTCGTAGGGTGGGCACTGCCCACCAAAACAGCCTTCCGTATACCTGAGTGGTGGGCGGTGTCCACCCTATCGGGCCATGCGGAATAAGAAGCCCCCTTTCAACCGCTTGGACGCAATGGGACCGGTTTAGTTCGCCGGCAAATGAATCCACAGATGGCTGTACCAATAATAGCGGCCCTTCTGCGATGAAGGCGAGGTACAGTTGTAGCGGCTGCGGCCCACGGCCAGTGGCGCAGCGGCCTGCACGGCGAAGCGCCGGTCGGCACGTTCTCCCCATTCCACGTCGACGCGTCCCTGCCCGGAGACAAAGCAGCCGAGCTGACCGAGGCGGGCATCACTATCACCCAGGCTCACGTGCAGGCGCGGCGGATTGTTGGCGGCATCGATCACCGGCTCCCAGGGCTCGACCGACAGCACCGGCAGGGCCAGGCTGGCGATCTTGGTGCGGAAACCGTCCATATCGGCAAAGCGTTCCGACATGGGGAAGCGTGGCAGGGCGCGAAGGTCATAGTCCAGCCCGGCCGGGCCGGATTGCTGGCCGAAGGCGGTGTAACCCAGCTCGGCGACCAGATCCGCCAGCGGGGCATTGAATTCGCCGTAGGGATAGGCCAGCAGCATCGGCGCACTGCCCAGCTCCTCTTTCAAACGCCGCTGGGCACGCTGAATGTCCTCGCGAAGGCGTGCCAGCCAGGCCTTGTCGCTCTCACCGGACTGGCGCTGGATCAGGTGTCCATGGCTGGCGGAGTGATTGGCGAAGCTGGCGCCGTGCCGCTGCATTTCGCGCATCTGCGCCCAGTTCATCAGGGCCGTGTAATGCTTATCAACGCCATCGGTGGCAACGAATACGGTGAAGGGCCAGCCACGCGCGCGCAGGCGCGGGAAGGCCTCGGTGTAAGCGGAGATATAGGCATCGTCAATGGTGATGGCCACCACCCGCGCCGGAAAGGGTTTGTCATTACGCAGGTACCGCACTACTTTTTGCAACGGCCAGACCTGATAGCCATTGGCGGCGATGAAGTCGAGGTGGGCCTCGAATTGTTTTAGTCGCACATTGGTCGATGGATATTTTTCGACGCCGAAGTGGTGGTACATAAAGATCACCGCCTGGCGTTCCCCGGCGCTGGTGGCCGCCGCGAAGACGAAGATCAGCAGAAGAAACAGCCCGCGCATGAAGGATTCCCTCGATGGTTGATGTGCAGCACAGTCTACCGCAGACGCCAAGCCTTGCTACAATAGCTGGCCAAATCACGTCGTCACGAGCACACCATGAAGGCCCCCGAACTCCTCTCCCCCGCCGGCACCCTGCACAATATGCGCTACGCCCTGGCCTACGGCGCCGACGCCGTGTATGCCGGTCAGCCACGCTACAGCCTGCGCGCGCGCAACAATGATTTTGACCTCGAACACCTTGGCATCGGTATCGATGAGGCCCACGCCCAGGGCAAGCGCTTCTACGTCGCCAGCAATATCTCGCCGCACAACCGCAAGGTGGATACCTACCTGACCGACATGGCGCCGGTAATCGCGCTTGGCCCGGATGCGCTGATCATGGCCGACCCCGGCCTGATGATGATGGTGCGCGAACAGTGGCCGGACATGCCCATCCATCTCTCGGTGCAGGCCAACACGGTCAATTACGCCACGGTGCAGTTCTGGCAGAGTCTGGATGTGGAGCGGGTGATCCTGTCACGCGAATTATCGTTAGACGAGATCGACGACATCCGCCAGCGCTGCCCGGACATGGAGCTTGAAGTGTTCGTGCACGGCGCCCTGTGCATCGCCTATTCCGGCCGCTGCCTGCTGTCCGGCTACTTCAACCGCCGCGACCCCAACCAGGGCACCTGCACCAATGCCTGCCGCTGGGAATACAGCGTCACTCCCGCCGCGGAAGACGCCACTGGCGACCTGCAGGCCATCGACCTGGCCGAGATCACCGCCGCCCCCTCGGCCTGCGGCGACATGCCCCGCCATCCGCTGGCCGACCAGCCGGTGCTGATCGAAGAAGGCGGCCGCCCCGGTGAACAGATGGTGATGGAGGAGGACGAGCACGGCACCTATATTCTCAATTCCAAGGATCTGCGTGCGCTGGAGCATGTCGCACGACTGTGCGAGATCGGTGTCGACTGCCTGAAGATCGAGGGCCGCACCAAATCGCACTATTACGCCGCGCGCACCGCGCAGGTCTACCGCCAGGCCATCGACGACGCTGTGGCCAGACGTGCACTCGACCCTCACCTGCTAGGGGTGCTGGAAGGTCTGGCCAATCGTGGTTACACCGACGGCTTCTATCAGCGTCATCACGTCGCCGAGCATCAGAATTACCTGCAGGGCCACTCAGTGAGCAGTGAACAACAATTCTGCGGAGAGATCGTTGCCGTGACCAACGGACAGGCGGAGATCCTGGCCAAGAACAAGTTTCGTATCGGCGACAAAGTGGAAGTCATCCGCCCCGAGGGCAATCATCAGATACTGATCAAATCCATGACTGACCTGCAAGGGAATCCGGTGGACGAGGCCCCCGGCGGCGGCCACCGGGTCCTGATTCCGTGGCCGGATACAGCGCCACAGCTGGGCCTGTTGGCGCGCTACCTGCGCGGTTGAATACGCCAAAAAGCCATACCACGAAAAAAGGGAAATACGATGAGCGACACGCTGGTGATTTATGGAATGGAATTCAGTACTTATGTTCGCAGCACCCTGCTCTGCTGCGAGGAGAAGGGGGTAAACTACCAGCTGCAGGAGAAGATCAGCCGTTCTGATCGCCTCCTGCTCAACAACCCCTTCAAGCGGGTGCCGATCCTCCGCCATGGCGAGTTTGTCGTTTTCGAGACGGCCGCTATCTGTCGCTATATCGACCGCCGCTTTGACGGCCCGTCACTCAGCCCAACCTCGGTTGAAACACTGGCGCTGATGGACCAATGGATCAGTGCCGCCAACGGTTATTTTGATCCGATCATCATCCGCAAATTCATTTTGGTATACGCCTTCCCCTCTGGGGAGAATGGTGAGGTCGATGAGAGCAGACTGGAGGCCGCTGTGCCGGCGGTCAGACACCAGCTTGAAATTATCGAAGCTGCGCTGAAAACAAGCGATTATTTTTCCGGCACAGCCGCAGGCATTGCTGACTACCTGATCATCCCCATGCTGGATTACCTGCAGCGTGGTCGTGGCGGCTATTTGCTCGACAACATGCCGCAAACCAACCGCTACCTTGAGCGCCTGCGCGAACGACCCAGCTGTCAAAAAATACTGGTGTAGTGTCCGCATAACACCAACTACTCGCGACCTTGAAATATCGCAATTATTGTAGGAGCGGGCCATGCCCGCGATGAATTTGATCTGTATAACAGAGACCATTACCGACGGAATTGTGGGAGCGGCTTCAGCCGCGAGAGCAATCGCGAACTTCGCTTCGCGGCTGAAGCCGAGATCGGAAGAGCACACGTCTGAACTCCAGTCACACTGATATATCTCGTATGCCGTCTTCTGCTTGAAAAAAAAAAAAAAACAAACACACCATAACACAAACAATACCTAGACAAGACA
>CAJVYS010000085.1 GCA_913009875.1 uncultured Gammaproteobacteria bacterium
TTTTTCAAGCAGAAGACGGCATACGAGATATATCAGTGTGACTGGAGTTCAGACGTGTGCTCTTCCGATCTCCTACGGAACTGCTGCCGGGCATGGTGACTGAACAGATTGCGGTTACCGTCCCGGGCCAGGCGCTGCTGATAGGCGGATAACCGCTCATCGGACAGGACGTGTTTGAATTTGCTGAAAAAATTGGTTTGCATTGGCGTTTTTGGGTGCCTATTATGAAAACACAGCCCCTGGGCAATTCCTCTCCTGACTTCGGTCAGTGATGAATCCGGGGTTTTTTATTGCCTGCTGTTTTTCCATTTAACCGCCCGGGCTACTTGCTGGATGGAGCGTAGCGTAATCCGGGAGGTATGATGCCGTGCCATCCCGAATTCCACTTCGCTCCATCCAGGCTACTTTGCTACGTTAACCCGAGGCCAGCCGGTGTGCTTGGCGCGTGGTTTCCGGCAGACGGTAGCGGGTGGTGCAGTGCAGCACATAATCGATGGCCGTTTGCAGGTCGACACGATGCCCCACGGAAATATACAGTGGGCTGACCTTGTCCCGGGTGCGTAGCACGGCGCCGATGACCTCTCCCTTGTCCATCAGCGGCGTCCAGCTGCCCTTTCTGGCACCGGGTTCGTCGTGGGTTCCGATCAGCCGTGACTTGGCGACGCCGATGGTGGCCAGCCCGGTCAACACGCCGAGGTGGCAGGCAATGCCAAAGCGGCGCGGATGCGCCAGGCCCTGTCCATCGCAGAGGATGAGATCAGGCGTGGTGGTGATTTTGGCCAATGCCGCCAGCAGCGCGGGAATTTCCCGGAATGACAAATAACCGGGAATGTAGGGAAAGCGCGTCGGCTGGCGGGCGATGGCCTGTTCGGCTAAATCCAGTGGGGGGAAATGGAGCACGGCAACGGCCGCACGCGTGATATCGCCCTTCTCCTCGAATCCCACGTCCACGCCGGCAACGGTATCGATAGCGCCAAGCTGGTTTTCGGTAATTACTTGGGTGCGCAGTTGCTCCTGTAGCGCGCGGGCCTCCGCGACATTTTCCGGCCAATCAATGGGCTGCGCTATTTTCATGGTTTGGCACTGGCGCCGATGTGCTTACCACATCAGGTCGTCGGGGATCTTGTAGTCGGCGTAGGGATCGTCCTCGGTCGTTTCGGCCTCGTTGGACTGCCCGCACAGAATAATGCATTGCTCGTCGCGCTGGCGGATCTTTTCCGCCACGGCCAGTGGCACCAGCTCATAGCCGTCGTCCAGCTTGGCGATGGCCAGGCGCCCGGACGCGAGGTGCCGGTGTACCTGCGGCGAAACATGCAGACGCTTGACCACCGTGGCGTCGGTGAAATGGTAGACCACCTCGCCGTCACTGTTCTCGACGTGGTTGGTCTGGATCAGCTGGCGGATCTGGGCTGTGATGGCCTTACGCTCGGCCTCGTCCTTGCGCTGTTGATTCAGCAGCCGGTCGCGCTCGGCCTTTTCCGTCAGCGTCTGCTGGGCCAGCAAGGTTGCTTCGCTCAGCGGTACGGGTGCGCCTTTCTTGCCCTTCTGTTTTTTGCTTTTATATTGGCCCTGTTTGACCTTCTTCGCCTTTTTTTCGTCCACCAGGCCGGTCTTTTTCAGCTGTTCGAAAAGTGAGTTTCCCATGAGGCTGACTCCGATTGTTGTGTCTGTTCCACTAGGGGGCTTGCCACCGTCGTGCTATGCGCGAATTAAAGCCAGCATGTCACAATCTGCTCGCATTGGGCAAAACGGAAATGTATGAGGAGTTCTGGGGGTGATTGGCTGAATTGGTCGGCGTGAGAGGATTTGAACCTCCGACCCCTTCGTCCCGAACGAAGTGCGCTACCAGGCTGCGCTACACGCCGATATAGATGGAAACTAGAACGTACGACTGACCGAGAAATCTGCGAGGGTTTTCAATGCGTCAGTGTAGGTGGAAGGGGGGATGTTGTGCAGGCACTGGATGGCTTTGTCCGCCTCCTCCCTCGCTTTGCGCGCAGTGTACGCGATGGCATCGGTGGATTCAATGGCGGCGGTAACGGCGTCGATATGCTCGCGTCCACCCTCTTCGATGGCCTGGCGCATGACTGCGGATTGCTCGGCGGTCCCCTGCTGCATGGCGCGAATCAACGGCAAGGTCGGTTTTCCTTCGGCGAGGTCATCACCGATATTTTTGCCTATTTTGTCCGATGAGGCACTGTAATCAAGCACATCGTCGATCAGCTGGAAGGCCGTGCCCAGGTGCATGCCGTAGCGGGCCATATTCTGTTCTACTTCGGCCGGTGCATGGCTGAGTACAGCGCCGAGTTGTGCCGCGGCCTCAAATAGCTTGGCGGTCTTGCAATGAATCACGTCCAGATAGCGCTGTTCGGTGGTGTCCGGGTCGTTGCAATTGAGCAGCTGCATAACCTCACCCTCGGCGATGACGTTGGTTGCGTCGGCGAGAATCCGCATCACGGACATGCTGTCGGTTTCCACCATCATCTGGAAGGCCCGTGAATAAAGGAAATCACCCACCAGCACGGCGGCCTCGTTGCCCCAGCGGGCGTTGGCCGTCTTGTTGCCGCGACGCCGATCCGAGGCATCGACCACGTCGTCATGCAGCAGGGTGGCGGTGTGGATGAACTCCACCGCCGCGGCGAGGTTGAAGTGCTGCTCACCGTCATAGCCAAAGGCGCGCGCGGACAGCAGCACCAGCAGCGGGCGCAGGCGCTTGCCACCGCTGTTGATGATGTAGTTGCTGAGCTGATTGACCAGCGCGACGTCCGAGTACAGGCGTTTTTCGATCAGCAGATTGACGGTCGCCATGTCCTCGTGGGCCAGATCGTTCACGGCGTCGATGTTGGGGATGGCTTGTTGCGGCTTGGGGATTTTGAGCATCTTGTTTCTATCGGGCCCTGTTGCTCGGCCCGTTTCCTCGGAAGGCATATTATGGGGTTTGACGTGGTGTCGTGTAAACGCTAGAATTCGCGGTCTTTTGTGGCAGGCGCCCTGTGTGGGCAGTAGCTGGAGACGCTCTAAATGTACGCGGTAATCAAAACCGGTGGCAAGCAATATAAGGTTTCCGAGGGTCAGACCCTCAAAGTCGAGAAGATTGCGGCCGAAGAAGGCGCAACGATCGAGATCGATCAGGTGTTGATGGTCGCCGATGGTGAGAATATCACAGTCGGTGCGCCGATGGTCGAGGGTGGCAAGGTCACCGCGACGATCAAGTCGCACGGTCGTGGCAAGAAGATCGAGATCATCAAGTTCAACCGTCGCAAGCACTATCGCAAGCAGATGGGTCATCGTCAGTCCTACACCGAACTGCAGATCACTGGCATTTCTGCCGGTTAATCACGGATTTTAAGGAGTAATTAACCATGGCACATAAAAAGGCAGCCGGTAGTACGCGTAACGGCCGCGATTCAGAATCCAAACGCCTTGGCGTCAAGCGTTACGGGGGCGAACAGGTTCGTTCCGGCAATATTCTGGTTCGCCAGCGTGGCACCAAGTTTCACCCCGGAAAGAATGTGGGCCGCGGCCGCGATGATACCCTGTTTGCGACCTCCGACGGCGCGGTGATCTTTGAGATCAAGGGGCCGAAAAAACGTCAGTTCATCAGCGTGGTGCCTGCCGAAGCCTAAAGGCTTTGCTGCACACGGTTGACGAAAAGCCCCGCTCGACGGGGCTTTTTCGTATGTGGTCAAATAGTCAGTAGTCAGTAATCAATAGCAGGGGCAGGGTGATGAAGTTCGTCGATGAGGCAACAATCCGCGTGGCGGCCGGTGACGGTGGCAATGGTTGCGTCGGTTTTCGCCGCGAGAAATACATCCCCAAGGGCGGTCCGGACGGTGGCGACGGCGGCGATGGCGGCAGTGTCTACCTGCTCGCCGACAGCGGCCTGAACACGCTGGCGGACTTCCGTTTTCAGCGTGATTACCGCGCCCAGCGCGGACAAAACGGCATGGGCAGTGATTGCACCGGCAGGAAGGGCGAGGATAAGGTCGTCAAGGTGCCCATCGGCACCGTGGTGCGTGATGCCGAAACCGGCGAGCTGATCGGTGATCTGGTGGAAGACGGGCAGACCCTGCTGGTGGCCAAAGGCGGTGTGCACGGCCTTGGCAATGCCCGCTTCAAGAGCAGCACCAACCGTGCGCCGCGACAGAATACGCCGGGCACGCCGGGCGAGGTACGCCAGCTGGCGCTGGAGATGACGGTGCTGGCCGATGTCGGTTTGCTGGGTCTGCCCAATGCGGGCAAGTCGACCCTGATCAGTGTGGTGTCGGCGGCGCGGCCGAAGGTGGCCGACTATCCCTTTACCACCCTGTACCCGAACCTCGGCGTGGTCAGCCCCGAGCCGCACCGCAGCTTCGTCATCGCCGATATTCCCGGCGTCATCGAGGGTGCTGCCGAGGGTGCCGGGCTGGGCATTCAGTTCCTCAAGCACCTGTCGCGCACCCGCCTGTTGTTACACCTGGTGGACGTGGCGCCCATGGACGAACACGATCCGGCCGACGACGTGCGCACCATCGAGCAGGAGCTGGCCAAATTCAGCGGGGAACTGGCCGGCCGTCCACGCTGGCTGGTGCTGAATAAGATCGACGTGCTGCCGGTCGACGAGCGCGAGGCCATCTGTGATGCCATCGTCGAACGGTTGGGTTGGGAAGGGCCGGTGTACCGCATCTCCGCCGCCCAGCGCGAGGGCACCCAGGCGCTGATGTTTGATATCCTCAATTATCTGGAACAACACGCCCGTAGCGAGGCGGAAAAGGGTAGCGAATAAATGCAGCAGCGCGGCGATCTGCGAGAATCCAAACGCTGGGTGGTGAAGATCGGCAGCGCCTTGCTCACCGCCGACGGCGCCGGCCTGGACCGCGAAGCCATCCGCGACTGGGTGATGCAGATGGTCGCCCTGCGCGCACGCGGCATCGAGCTGGTGCTGGTCTCCAGTGGCGCGGTGGCCGAGGGCATGATGCGTCTCGGCTGGACGTCGCGCCCCGGCGCGTTGCACGAACTGCAGGCCGCCGCCGCCGTCGGCCAGATGGGGCTGGTGCAGGCCTATGAGTCCAACTTCCAGCGCCACGACATCCACACCGCGCAGGTGCTGCTGACCCACGACGACCTCTCCAACCGCCAGCGCTACCTCAATGCGCGTAACACCCTGCGCACCCTGCTTGGCTTCGGCGTGTTGCCGGTGGTGAACGAAAACGACACCGTGGTCACTGACGAGATATGCTTCGGTGACAACGATACTCTGGCGGCACTGGTGGCCAACTTGGTGGAGGCCGATGCATTGGTCATTCTCACCGATCAGGCCGGCCTGTTCGACAAGGATCCGCGTCAGCACGCCGATGCGCAGCTGCTGTCCGAGGCCCAGGCGGCTGACGCCTCGCTCGACGTGATGGTTGGCGGCTCGGCCGGCAGTCTTGGTCGCGGCGGCATGCTCACCAAACTGCGCGCGGCGCGGCTGGCAGCGCGCTCCGGCACCGGCACCGTGATTGCCCATGGCCGCGAGGCGCAGGTGCTGGAACGTATTGCCGATGGCGAGCGGCTCGGCACCCTGTTGTTGCCGGAGCAGGAGACGCAGGCGGCGCGCAAACAGTGGCTGGCCGGTCATCTGCAACTGCGCGGCTGCCTGCGGCTCGACACCGGAGCGGTGAAGGTGCTGCGTGAATCCGGCCGCAGCCTGCTGCCGGTGGGCGTGGTGGCGGTGGAGGGCGACTTCGACCGCGGCGAGGCGGTGGCCTGCGTCGACGAATCCGGCCGAGAGATCGCCCGTGGGCTGGTGAATTATAGCGCCAACGATGCGCGGCGCATCATGGGGCGACCGAGCCGTGAGCTGGAGGCGATCCTCGGCCATGTCGATGAGCCGGAGATGATTCATCGGGACAATCTGGTGCTGGTTTGATGCCTTTGCCCAACGCTCTATGGTTTGGGTCAGGCCCGGGATGGAAGCGCAAAGGACGCAGAGGCGCAAAGGACGCGGAGAAAATAAAGAAAAGAAGAAATAAACCCTTTGCGCCCTCTGCGCCTCTGCGTTCTTTGCGTCGTCAATATTGAAATCGAAACCCCCACTTTGCCCAACCTGCCTGTGGTCTTTGTTAGGATGACGAGTCCCATATCGGGAAAACGCAGGCACAAAAGAGTTAGTAGGTTGGGCAAAGCGTAGCGTGCCCATCATTCCCATGCATCCCGTTGGGCACGTCGCTTCGCTTCTTTGCCCAACCTACTTGTTGGCCTTCGTTAGGATGACGAGTCCCATATCGGGAAAACGCAGGCACAAAAAAGCCGCTCGGAGAGCGGCTTTTTTATCGCTGTCCCGAAACAAGCTTACATTGCGCGGATGCGGGTATTCAGACGGCTCTTGTGACGGGCGCTCTTGTTGGCGCTGATCAGGCCCTTGCCTGCGGTGCGGTCGATGAGGGGTACGGCAGTCTTGTACAGGGCTTCCGCCTCTTCCTTGTTACCCGCCTCGATGGCGTAAACGACTTTCTTCACCGCAGTGCGGAAGGTTGAGCGGGCGCTGGTGTTACGTTGACGGTGGGTTTCCGCCTGGCGGGCGCGTTTTTTGGCTTGTGCGGAATTGGCCAAGGTCTTAACTCCGTATGTTCAGTATCAGTAGATGTTATTCGGTTCGCCGGGCGTAGCCCGAGAGGGCGCACACTATGCGTGTTTTGGCGCGGCTTGTCAAACACTTCACTCCGTCGCCGCCTATTCCTTGACCACATGCGCGTTGTCAACGCCATGTGGTGAAAGTTGTGCAGCGAGTTGCCGGGCATCCTGTTCCGAACGTAGTGGGCCGATGCGTACGCGGTAAATCTGCTGCTGACTGTTGATGAGCACGTTCTCGCCGGTCAGCCTGACCAGGCGCGAGAGCATGAGTTCGGCATTGGCGCGCTCGCCGAAGGCACCTACTTGCAGATAGACCTGATCGCCAGTTGTGTTGCCAGTGGCGACAGGCTGGTTTGTTGCTGGCTGTGTTGTCGTGGACTTGCGCAGATCAATGGCGCGCACTTCCACCCGCGCGGTGCCGGTGTCGTACACCCCCAGCTTTTTCGCCGCCACATAAGACAGGTCGATGATGCGGCCGTCAATGAAGGGGCCGCGGTCGTTGACGCGCAGGACGGTCTTGCGGCCGTTGTCCAGGTTGGTGACCTCCACATATGACGGGATGGGCAGGGACTTGTGCGCGGCGGTCATGGCGTACATGTCGTAGGGCTCGCCGCTAGAGGTGCGTCGGCCGTGGAACTTGGTGCCGTACCATGAGGCCTGGCCGCGCTGGTGATAGCCGCTGTGGTCGTCGAGCACGTAATAGGTCTTGCCGGCCACCTGATAGGAGCTTGGGTTGCCATACTTGCTGTAAGGCTCGATCTTCGGCACGGCATCGGCAATGCCGCTGGCATCGACGTGGCGGTCAGGTGCGCCATCTTGTACTTCCAGGGAGCCGCAGGCACTGAGCAGCAGGCCCATGGCGAGGCCAAGCAACAGGTGGTGGGGAGTGCCCCATGGTAGGAGCGGCTCCCTGGCCGCGATGAGACGACCCTCGCGGATAAAAAAATCGCGGCCTGAGGAGCCGCTCCTGCGGGAGGGTGGGCGCAGGCTAGCCATCACGCTCTGCGCTGATGGCCTGTCCCAGCTGATACACCGCCATGGCGTACAGCGGGCTGTGGTTGTAGCGGGTGATGGTGTAGAAATTATTCAGCCCCAGCCAGTAGTCGGGTCGACCGACCTTCTTTTCGAAGGCGATGAGTGCGGCGGGGGCCTCGGGGGGCAGCGGGGTCAGTGCGGTGACGCCTTGCTGGCGGAATTCCTTCACCGTGGTGTGCGGCTTGATGCCGGCCTTGAGCAGGCGTGTGATGCGGTTGCTGCCGACCATGGCGTAGCTGCCCACGGGCTCACCCGGTTGCCACTTGTGGCGCTTGAAATAGTTAGCCACGCTGCCAATGGCATCCGTGGTGTTGTTCCACAGGTCACGCTTGCCGTCGCCGTCGAAGTCCACCGCGAAGTTGCGGTAGCTGCTGGAGATGAATTGCGCTTTACCCATGGCGCCGGCGTAGGAGCCCTTGATGGAGAGCGGGTCGAGGGATTCCTCGCGTGCCAGCAGCAGGTACTGCTCCAATTCGCTGCGGAAGAATTTGGCGCGCTTGGGATAGGCGAAGGCCAGGGTGCTGAGGGAATCCAGTACCCGCCAGCCGCCCTTGTGGCGGCCATAGCGTGTCTCCACACCGATAATAGCAACGATGATCTCCGGCGGTACGCCGTAGACCTGCTCGGCGCGTTTCAGGTCGACCTCGTTCTCGTTCCAGAATTTCACGCCTTCGCTGATGCGCGTCTTGGTGACGAAGATGGGACGGTACTCATGCCAGGGCTTGCCTTCCGCCGGGCGGGTGATGGCATCGATGATCTTCTGCTTCATGCGCACCTGTTCGAAGATGGCGGTCAACTCGTCGCGGTCGAAACCGTGCTTGGTGGCCATTTCGTCGATGAAGGACTGTACCTCGGTGCGCTGGGTGGGAATCTCTTCATCAAGGGTGGCGGCGAGACCGGTGCCAGCCGTCAGCAGGCCACTGATCAGGGCGAAGGACAGAAGGGCGCGTCGAAGTGGCTGTTTCGGTATGGGCTTTTGCATGGGCTTGAATTTATCTCGGCAATAGTTTGCGGTGCGTGTGGATGGACATAAGGATACCGAAAGCCGCCATCAGGGTCACCATCGAAGTACCGCCGTAGCTTACCAGCGGCAGGGGCAGGCCGACCACCGGCAGCAGGCCGGTGACCATGCCGATATTGACGAAGATGTAAATGAAGAAGGTCATCACCAGGCTGCCGGCCAGCAGACGGGTGAAGGTATCCTGTGCCTGCACGGCGATCAGCAGGCCGCGCATGATGATGAACAGATAGATGGCCAGTAGCACGAGGATGCCGAACAGACCGAATTCCTCGGCGTAGGCGGCGAAGATGAAGTCGGTGCTGCGCTCGGGCAGGAAGTTGAGCTGAGACTGGGTGCCGTTGAGCCAGCCCTTGCCGTAGAGGCCGCCGGAGCCGATGGCAATCTTCGACTGGATGATGTGATAGCCGGCGCCCAGCGGATCCTGTTCCGGGTTGAGGAAGGTGAGTACACGTTGGCGCTGATAGTCGTGCATGAAGTACCACAGCAGCGGTGCGAGGGCGGCGCCGAGGGCGGCGAAACCGGTTACCACGCGCCACGGGATGCCGGCGAACAGCAGCACGAAGATACCGGCGCTGGCCACCAGCACGGCGGTGCCCAGATCCGGCTGACGGGCGATCAGCAGGGTCGGCACGATAATGATCAGGCCAGCGATGGCGAGGCGTTTTGCCGTCGGTGGCAGCGGATGGTCGCTGAGATACCAGGCCACCATCATGGGCATGGCCAGCTTCATCACCTCTGAGGGTTGAAAACGGAACACGCCCAGATCCAGCCAGCGCTGCGCGCCCTTGCCGATCTCACCGGCCACCAGTACTGCCACCAGCAGGCCGAGGCCGATAGCGAAGATCCACGGCGCCCAGCGTTTCAGCGGTGCCGGGTTGAGCTGGGCGAGGGCGAACATCACCGTGAAGCCCACTCCCAGGCGCACCACCTGCCGCCACACCAGATCGATGTTCTGCCCGCTGGCGCTGTACAGCACGAACAGGCTGATGCCGGATAGAAGCAGCAGGCCGAGTAGCAGTGGGGGATCTATGTGCAGGCTCTGCGCCAGGCTGCGGCGGCGCTGGCCGAGGTCATGGACGGGGGTGTCGAGCAGGCTCATGGGGTCTCTCCGGCATTCGGGGCATCGCTAAGGTGCCCTTTATCCAGCAGCCAGGCGTCCATTACCTTGCGTGCGATGGGTGCGGCCACGGCGCCGCCGCTGCCGCCGTTCTCGACGATCACGGCGACGGCGATCTTCGGTTCGTGTGCCGGTGCAAAGGCGATGAACAGGGCGTGGTCGCGCAGGCGTTTCTGGATATCCTCTGCCACGTATTCCTCGTCCTGTTTGATGCCGAATACCTGTGCGGTGCCGGTCTTGCCGGCAATCTCGTAGGGGGCGTCGTGACCGATGCGCCGTGCGGTGCCGCGATGATTGTGCACCACGTCGGTCATGGCCTTGATGATGTAGTGCCAGTTGGCGTGGTCTTCCACCGGCACGGCGATGTTGGAAACCACCGGGAAATCCACTACATCGCCCGTGTCCGGGTCTTCCGTGGCGGCGACGATGCGTGGCCGCAGGTGTTGGCCGTAGGTGGAGAGGGTGGCGGTGGCGGAGGCCAGGGCCAGCGGCGTAACCAGGTTGAAGCCCTGGCCGATGCCGGTGATCAGGGTTTCGCCGGGGTACCAGGGTTCGCGTTTGACGCGGCGTTTCCATTCCCGCGAGGGCACCAGCCCGGCCAGTTCACCGCTGGTGTCGATGCCGGTGAGATCGTTGAGGCCGAAGGGTTCGAGGAAGCTGGAGATACGGTCGATGCCGAGGGTTAGTGCCAGGTCGTAGTAATACACATCGCAGGACTCCACCAGCGAACGGTTCAGGGCCACCGGGCCGTGGCCACTCTTTTTCCAGTCACGGTACTTGTGGTCGTCGCCGTCCAGCCGGTACCAGCCGGGGCAGTAGATGCTGGCGCTGGGGTCAACTACGTCGTATTCCAGTCCGGCCAGGCCGATGAAGGGCTTGAGGGTGGAGCCGGGTGGGTAACGGCCGCGCAGGACACGGTTGAACAACGGCTGGTCGGGGGAGTCGCGCAGGGTGTGGTAAGTCTTGCTGTCGATGCCGCCGACGAACAGGTTGGGATCGAAACCGGGCATGCTGGCCAGTACCAGCACGCTGCCGTCGCGCGGGTCGATGGCCACTACCGCACCGCGTTCCTCGCCCAGGGCCTGCTCGGCGATGCGCTGCATGTCGGCGTCCAGGGTCAGGTGCAGGTTGAGACCGGGCTCCGGCGGGGTCTGTTCCAGCACGCGCAGGGTGCGGCCCTGGGCGTTGGTCTCCACCTGCTGCACGCCCACCTCGCCGTGCAGGATGTCTTCATAAAATTTCTCCACGCCCGTTTTGCCGATGAAGTCGGTGCCTTCGTAGTTGCTGACGTCGATGCTTTGCAGTTCGCGCTCGTTGATGCGGCCGACGTAGCCGAGGGCGTGCACCGCGAGGGCACCCTGCGGGTAGTGGCGGTAGAGACGCGCGGCGATATCGACGCCGGGGAAGCGATGACGGTTGACGGCGAAGCGCGCCACCTCTTCGTCGGACAGGCGCGTGCGCAGGGTGATGGGCTTGAAGCGGCGACTGCTTTTGTAGCGTTTGCGGAAACGTTGTTCGTCGTCTGCGGTGATGGCAATGAGCTGGCGCAACTGCTCGATGGTGGCATCGATATCATCCACTTGCTCGGGGACGAGCTGCAGGCTGTAGCTGGGCAGGTTCTGCGCCAACAGTACGCCGTTGCGGTCGAAGATCAGGCCGCGGGTGGGGGGCAGGGCGGCAATGTGTACGCGGTTATTGTCTGATAGCACGGCGTAGGCGTCATGCTCGATGACCTGCAGGTTTACCAGCCGTGTCAGCAGCATCAACATCAGCACAATGGTGAAGGCCAGCGCGGTGACAGCCCGGTGGGTGAACAGCCGGGTCTCGCGGAAGTGATCCTTGAGGGTGGTGGGTTTGGCCATGGCTCGCTCGTGTTACTCGCTGCAAGGCTTGGGTGGGCGCGGCTGCGTGGTATTGATGCGGGGGTTCATGATGATATTCGACCGCTCAACGCACCCGATATTCGCGCCGCAGATGGCGCAGGATGAAATACACCAATGGCCAGGCAAACAGGCTGCTGAGGGCCGACAGCCAGTAGGCCAGGGTCTCGATGGACTGGCCGAGGATGCCTTTGATCCACAGTGCCAGCATCAGGTGCAGGGCGACCAGTAGCATCACGCTCACTGACTGCTGCCAGAGGGGGAACACGCGGATGCGTTGGTGCAGGCGCAGGGCGAGATAGGCGACGATGGCCAGGATCAAGGCGTTTTGGCCCAGCAGTGCGCCATTGGCCACATCCAGCAACAGACCGACCAGCCAGCCGATGATCACGCCTACGCGCTCGGGGATGGCGATACACCAGTACACCAGCACCAGCACCAGCCAGTCCGGACGCAGGGGTTCGGCCCAGTCCGGCAGGGCCAGCATGTGCAGGGCCAGGGCGACGATGAAGCTGAGGACGATGATGCCGCCACCACGATGTTGGCCGATGCTCATGGTGCCGTGGCGTCCTGTGTCGGTGCCGGGGTTTCATCGCCAGCGTCGCTCTGCCGCTGGCGTCCCGTGGGCCATACCAGCAACACCTCGCGTGAGCGCTCCAGCTTGGCGGTGGGAACGGCGTGGATCACGGCATAGGGCTGGGTCGGATCCTTCTCGACCTTGCTGACCACCGCCACCGGGTAGTCCGGCGGGAAGCGTCCGCCGAGGCCGGAGCTGACCAGCAGATCACCCTCAACGATATCGGCGCTGATCGGCAGGTAGGGGATGCTGAGTCGGTCTGGCGCGCCGGTGCCTACGGCGATGGCGCGCAGGCCGTTGCGATTGACCTGCACCGGGGTGGCGTGGTTGGCGTCGGTGATCAGCATGGCGGTGGAGGATAGCGGGCCGAGATGTACGATCTGTCCCATTACGCCGTCGGCCCCGATCAGTGGCTGGCCCAAATAGACGCCATCGCGGCTGCCTTTGTTGATTACGATCTGGCGTGTGAAGGGCTCCAGGTCCACCGCCAGCAGCTCGCCGATGAGCACCTGTTCGCCGACTTTCTTTGAGGATTGCAGCAGTTCGCGCAGGCGCAGGTTTTCGGCCTTGATGGCATTGAGCTTCAGCAGCTTGGCCCTGAAAAGGGTGTGCTGCATCTTCAGGCGGCTGTTTTCCTCCAGCAGGGTCTCGCGCGAGGACAGGTTTTCACCGATCCAGCTGGAGGCCGACACCGGCAGGTTGACCAGATACTGCAGGGGGTAGACCAGTACGGAGATGCCGCCGCGCAGGCCCTCGAGATAATTCTGCCGGTGGTCCACCGCCATCAGCGCCGCGGAGACGAAGACCAGTATCACCAGCCGGGTGGTGATGGAGGGGCCCTGGATAAATAGCGGTTTTATGTTGCTGCTCTCCCGGATCGGGACACGGTCATATTCTGACCTGGATCCTGCAAGCTGAAGTCTTATTCAGAAGCAAAGACGTCGGTGCCGGTCTCGTCGATCATCTCCAGCGCGCGGCCACCGCCCCGGGCGACGCAGGTGAGGGGATCCTCGGCGATCAGCACCGGCAGGCCGGTCTCTTCCATCAGCAGGCGGTCGAAGTCGCGCAGCAGCGCGCCACCGCCGGTGAGCACCATGCCACGCTCGGCGACGTCCGCGCCCAGTTCCGGCGGGGTTTGCTCCAACGCGGTCTTTACCGCGCTGACGATACCGGACAGGGGTTCCTGCAGGGCTTCGAGAATCTCGTTGCTGTTGAGAGTGAAGCTGCGCGGAATGCCCTCGGCCAGATTGCGGCCGCGTACCTCGATCTCCAGCACCTCATCGCCGGGATAGGCGCTGCCGATTTCTTCCTTGATGCGCTCGGCGGTGGATTCGCCGATCAGGGTGCCGTAGTTGCGTCGCACGTAATTGATGATGGCCTCGTCGAAACGGTCGCCGCCGATGCGCACGGAGGAGGAATAGACGATGCCGGTGAGAGAGATTACCGCCACCTCGGTGGTACCGCCACCGATGTCCAGCACCATGGAGCCGCTGGCCTCGTTGACCGGCAGGCCGGCGCCGATGGCCGCCGCCATGGGTTCCTCGATCAGATACACCTCTCGCGCGCCGGCGCCGGCGGCGGATTCACGGATCGCGCGGCGTTCCACCTGGGTGGAGCCGCAGGGTACGCATACCAGCACTCGTGGGCTGGGGTGGAAAAACTTGAACTTGTCCTTGTGCACCGTGTGAATGAAGTGCTGGAGCATCTTCTCGGTGACGGTGAAGTCGGCGATGACGCCGTCTTTCAGCGGACGGATGGCCTGGATGTTGCCCGGCGTGCGGCCCAGCATGCGTTTGGCCTCGGCACCGACGGCGGCGATGTTTTTGGGATTGCCGGTGCCGCGCTCCATGCGGATGGCGACCACCGAAGGTTCGTTGAGCACAATGCCCTCGCCC
Organism: uncultured Gammaproteobacteria bacterium; assembly: GCA_913009875.1. Taxonomy (GTDB): domain Bacteria; phylum Pseudomonadota; class Gammaproteobacteria; order SZUA-152; family SZUA-152; genus DRQN01. The sequence goes on from CAJVYS010000085.1 coordinate 14,120, forward strand.
TTGACGTAGATCAGCGTATTGGCGGTGCCCAGGTCGATGGACAGGTCGTTGGAGAACAGACCGCGGAGTCGTGCAAACATGTATTTTCGCTCAGGGAATCGGGTGACGGGTCGGGCCCTGAAAACAGGCCGGCGAAATTTGCGCTACTGTAGCAATGCCGAGGGGTTTCGGCAAGGTGCCGTGGCCGTAAAATGGTGCTCTGCCGCGTGTCGAGGGCTTTGGGTGGGCGGGGGTTCTGGGGTAAACTCTGCGCTCCATTTTATCCGCCCTGTTCGCTTGCCGAGAGATTCCTCCTATGTCGCTGCAAAAGGAAGATGTTGAAAAGATCGCCCACCTGGCCCGCCTGTCCATCGACGAGGCGGACATCCCGGACTATGCGCGCAATCTGTCCAATATCCTCGAACTGGTCGAGCACATGGACGCCGTCGACACCGACGCGGTGACGCCCATGGCCCATCCGCTGGATATGCCACAGCGCCTGCGCGACGACGTGGTCAGCGAGGCCGGAGGCACGGAGTTGGAGCGGATACGGTCGCGGTTCGGCTATCTCTTTCAGAGCGGCGCGTTGCTCCAGTGGCTTACCGTGGGTGACAATGTGGGCCTTCCATTGCGTGAAAAGACCCATATGCCGGATGATGAAATCGACAAACTGGCTGTTGAGAAACTGAAACTGGTGGAGGTTGAGGACGTGTTTGAGAAGCATCCGGCAAATTTGTCCGGGGGCATGAACAAGCGGGCGGCGCTTGCCCGGGCCATCATTACCCAGCCGGAGATTGTTTTGTATGATGAGCCCACTTCGGGGCTGGACCCAGTGACTTCCCGCGCCATTGACAAACTGATCGATGACACGCGCAAGGAGCTTGGGATTACGAGCGTAGTGGTCACGCACGACCTGCACAGCGCCTTGGCGATTGCATCGAGAATAGCGATGCTTCATCATGGGAACATCGTGGAGTTGTCGCCTCCGGCGGAGTTCATTAAGTCCAAGGTGAAGGTGGTACAGGATTTTCTTGAAGCACAGTATATTACAAGGCAAGGTTCGTGGGAAAGGATGGTGTCGTCATGAAGCGGAGCCGGCTACAGGAAGCGTCGATGGAAGTCACGGTCGGGGCTTTCATGTTTATGGTATTGTTGGCGCTGGGATTCTTCACCATTGTCCTCAGCCGTGAAAATATTTTCAGCAAGAGTTATGACCTTGAGGTCCACTTCCAGAACGTCAAAGGGCTAAGGGAAGGTGATAACGTATTCTTGCGCGGTGTTCACGTGGGCAAGATTAAGGAGCTTAATC
>CAJVYS010000086.1 GCA_913009875.1 uncultured Gammaproteobacteria bacterium
GATCATTGCCGATGACCGCGAACGCAATAGCGGAGTGATGTCTGTATTGCGAACCGACGGGCGTTGCGACCTAAAAATTCAACGTATATCCGTTGGTGATTATCTGATAGATGAACGGGTATTGGTTGAGCGTAAAACGCTCCCGGATCTGGTTGCCTCCATCAAAGATGGCCGCCTGTTCCGCCAGGCATTACGATTGGTGGAAGCCAGGCCCTGGTGCGTTATCGTCCTGGAAGGTAGGGGGAGTGATCTTGCTGGCAGTGGCATGCGCCGCGAGGCGATTCAGGGCGCGTTGATTACTCTGACCCTGTATCTGGGGATTCCGTTGCTGCGTTCCACGGGGCCAGGCGAGACTGCCCGGCTATTGATTTATATCGCCCGTCAAGGACGTATCTATCGTGGGGATGGCCCTCAACGGCATGGCCGTTTGCCCCGTGGCAAGCGCCGTTTACAGATACATATCCTACAGGGTTTTCCCGGTGTCGGGCCGCGAAGGGCGGCGCGGTTGTTGGATCGCTTTGGCACGTTAGATGGCATATTGAATGCGGAAGTAGAAGAGCTGTGTAAAGTAAGGGGTATTGGGTTATCCGTGGCCAGGGGAATCCACTGGGCAGTGAGGGAAGAGGAGCCGCACTACGAAGTTGCGTAATGTTAAAGATTTAGTCTGCCAGGCGTCCTGCCAATGCCATCATTTTTGATATTTGATCAGCCGCTTGTATTCGTTGCAGTGCCACGCCGGCAGTCGTTCCAGCAGGAACAGTTGTTTGAGCAGAGCCATGTATTTTTTGATGCTTAGACGGTCAAGCCCGAATGGTCAGTTTTGTTTTATTCAGTAGGACGTGAATGGCGTTATGCTGGATGGAGTACCAGGAGGCGTGTCGGAGAACTTTACATAGGCGTCACGGGAATGTAAAAAGGATTGATTAGTGTATCTTGTTGTTTTATCAGGTTTTTGGGTTGGGAGGCTGTCGAATAGGAGGTTTCTCACCCTGAACCTGACTGTCGGTATGGTTTACACAGGATGCCGGTTTTGTGTAACCTCGGGTGAATTGACGGAAGAGATGATTAAAGAGTATCTGGAGCATCATTTCGAGCCCAAGGTGGACGACAACTTCCGGACTGAAGACTAAACGGGTCTATTGACCCGTATCCGGACTTTCAGTCCGTAAGACTAACCCACTAGCTTTAGCTGGTGGTTGTTGAGTGTTTTCTTCAATCGCCTGGTGCTGGTGCTGCGCCAAGGGCTCACCGTGCAGCACCTCCCAGGGCACAGATTTCTGCTTCAGGATCTGGCTGCGGATATTCTCCGCCTGCTCCTGTTTGCCCTGAAGTTCCAGCCGTTGCGTTTCCATGAGCCACTCATCCAGGCTGGAATCCTGTTCATCCATTGTCAGCAGATATTTGCCAAATAGGTCATAGACCTGCTCTCGCTCGTCATGGGAAAAAATGGACTGCTTTATCCCCAGACCAAGGTACTCTTCCCGGCCGAGATAGGCGGAGTCAGTCGCCGGGCCGGTAATGACTCATTTGAACTCTTCAAACAACTGATGTGGCACAGTGGGCAAAGATCACCCGCACCCCATGATCCAGCGCACGCCGGAACAATAGTGGATTGTTGTAGGTTTGTCCGGTAGGTGTATCAACCGCAGCGCCGGGCATCATCTGTTCCAAGGTTTTTACGAGTTTCTGAGATTTTGGGAATTCTATTTGAGTCAATGTGCTGATCTTATGTGTATTGTGCTATCCAGTTGTCGCTTTTCTAAGGATTCGGGTCAATATGGGTCTCACGCCCACAATGCGCCAATCGGCACAGCAAAGAGCCGATCACCAAATGCTGTGCTTATTATGCTATAGTTCATCCCATTCGCCAGCCATTTTTATGCCTTCTTTATGGTGCGCCTCTATATTCTATAAGTTATTGTTATTTTTATATGTTGTTGTTATAGCCTAGTCTTATCGTGAATGGTCGCTAGTGCTTGAGGGGGCAGTGGGGCCGCTTGATCAACTTTTTTCGATGGTTTCAATGAGATGAATTCAGCAGTTGTTAACGTCAGTGCCACCGATTCTGCTCCAGAGTCGACTTCAGAACCTTTTCAAGACGCCTCCATTTCGGAGGTATCTATCGATGCGCGCGTCAAAGAGCTTAATGAACGTTATCACAACTTAACGCCTGAGCAGCGTGTTGAACAACTCTACAAAGACTTCTCGCCCAGTGAGGTGATGTTGACTTCGTCATTCGCCACCAACTCTGCTTTTTTGCTGCATCTGTTTTCAACCACGGCGCCGCACCAGATAATTCATTTTATTGATACCGGCTACCATTTTCCGCAGACCCTGTCGTACAAAAAGAGGCTGACGGAGCTTTATCATCTGGATGTGGTAGATGTGCATCCTGAAGAGTGGAAGCACGAGTACACCTTGAAGGATGAAACCTGGAAGAGTGACCCTGATTTCTGCTGCTCGATCAACAAAGTTGAGCCTCTCGACGAGATCAAGAAAAAACATAAGGTGTGGGTCTCCGGTTTGATCCGTTGGCAGACAGAGCACCGTGCTTCTCTTGATGTATTTGAGCACCGCGGTGGAATGATTAAATTCTATCCGCTGATTGATGTGACTAAAGAGGAACGCGATGCCTACATTCGTGACCATAATCTGCCGTTCCACCCGATGGTGGCACAAGGCTACTCATCCGTAGGGTGTACTCACTGTACTAAACCTGGCGACGATCGCTGTGGTCGTTGGGTCGATACCGCCAAAGCAGAGTGTGGTTTACACTTATAACTGATTTGTATACCGACAGAGACAATCGGCTGCATGGCCGGTAGAGTCTTTACGGGAGGATCGTGGGGGATTTCACAAAATGCCGGCGCGATTCAAACGCGCTGGCTTTTAATCGTTTTCCTTTGACCTTAATGCGTCTTTTTAGCATCAGATCAAACAATATAGGATTATAGCGTCGCACATCCGACAAAATTTTCGCTTCATTGCGTGGCAGCATATCCCAATCAACAAAGTTCAGCGGTGAAAATACCGGCATTACTCCGGGCAACGGATAGTCCGAACCATAAACCAGGCGATCGTGCCACTCGTCGGATTCAACAATCTTTTCTATTTTCCAGCGATCACGATTCACCTGGGTAATGGCAGCAGTATCACCCAGGGCCAGGTTTTCATATCGAGGCTCTGCCATCAGGCGTGCAAACAAATCAAGGTTCGGTACCATGGAGCCGTGTTTGCCCTTATCAATGTCCTCACTCTCCCCTAATGTGGCACAGTGGGCAAAGATCACCCGCACTCCATGATCCAGCGCGCGCCGGAACAATAATGGATTGTTGTAGGTCTGTCCGGTAGGTGTAGCAACCGCGTACTCGGAACCCACATGGGCTAATAAAGGTAGATTGTGCTTCACCAATGCTTCATAAAATGCATCGCATTTCGGATCACCGGCATTGATCCCCATTACACTGGGCAACCATTTTATGGCCCGTGTATGATTATCCACGGCATCTTGCACTGCGCTGACCGCATCTTCCCGATAAGGGTGAATTGAAGCAATCCACTCAAACTGGTCGGGATGAGTCTTTGCCATCCTCAACGCATATTCATTAGGCGTATGAAATGCGCTGTATTCATGGTGAATGCTGCCATCGTGATTGTAGTAATAATCAAACCCCAACAACATATAGCGAAACCCCTCAGGCAGATCCGCATGAATATCCAGCAGGCGTTGCACCGCGCCTTCGTCAATGGTTTCTTTGTTACCCGAGCGGGCACAAGAGGCGTTGAGATAAAACTTATATTGAGTCAGTTGCATCGGATGCAATATCGACCGCATGTCGGGATTCACCCAAATCCCGGATCTGGAGTCCCCTACGCCAATGAGATGACAGTGGCAATCCCACACCTGTCGGGTATCAATTCCCTCCCATGTAGCCTTGACCAGCTCATGGTTTGCTAATGATTCCGGAAGCCTGGATTCAGGACAGTCATTGAAAAAACCTTCTCGCGGCATGTACTGACAACCCGTCAGTCCGACCGACATGGCGGCAACTGATTGAAGAAATGCGCGTCTATCCACTTGTTTTAAATGTGCCCGGACTCATAGCGAATTTGAGGAACAGTGTTTTGTATTATAGAGATTTTTCAGTCGCAATGAGAACAGCCTAGGGATATATAGTCCATAGTCGTTAAGTGCCGGGTTTAACCAAATACTTTGCTTCCTCAATAAATTGACTGGCTTGTGCCAGTGAAATAGCTTTTAGTATTCGTTGGATTTCTTCAGGTTCAAGGGTAGCCAGTTTTCTGATCGATGTGATACCTGCACTGGCCAGCTTTTGGGCGCGGGCTTCTCCAATACCCTTAATGCGGGTTATACGGGATGCTTTGTATTTCTTAGGCTGCCGTGAAACGGCGCTAACTCTTGCCTTTTCTGGCTCGCGCTTGCGCGGCATAAACTTCCTCTCAAGGAAAGCGATATTCGGCGCCCTATACTCCAGCCGGCCTCCGAGGTTGACCATGCTACTGCCGCAAGCACTGCAGGTGCCCGTGGTGGCTGGCCGCCCGGCGGGGGTCATGGCCGGTGTTGCACCGGTCATTTCATGCACTGCCTCGCAGACGCCACAAAAGCAGTCATACCGGGTTTGAGTCGGCTTTGGTTGTTTTGGCGGACACAGTCCCGTCGATGGCACTTGAGGGGGGGTGGGCTCACCGAGATCATAGGCGACTCGTCCTTGGGAAACGCTAAGCTCGCCGGGTGCATGTGCAAGGAACCCGACAGGCACGGCAGTGGGCTCCTGTTGGTGCAGAGAAATATGCTTTGTCATCAATGTTGTTTGCGGGGGGAGGGTGATGCGGACTTCGGCCTGATCTGCCTGGCTCGGCGCCGTGCCGGTGGCGGCGTGTCGTTCAAAGTCGGTTGGTGAGATCACCAGACTGATATCTGTGTCCAGGCTGGCGCTTTCCGAGTCCTGCCAACGCAGTTCAACCGTGGGCGGTGAATCTTCTGAAAATATTTCCACCGCGCGGCCGTGAAATTGCAGTTCAAAGGCTTGGTCGGGTGTGATCCGGCTGGCTTGCACTAACGAGACGGTCTCACTGCCGGTGTTGCTCAGTTGAATGCTATCGTCCTGCGTTGTAATGCTCAAGCCTGTCTCGGTCTCCGGTTGCCGCGTCCAATTAAATGGCTGTCCCTTGGCGTCCAGGCGCAGTTCACTGTTCGTCGTCGCCTCGGCGGTCACCCGCAAAGAGGCCTTATCGATAATGGCGATGCCGCCGGCGGTCTTAAAGCGTACCTCTGCCTGTGTGGCGCCTTCGGGTGGCGTCAATCGTTTGCTGTGCAGCACCATATCCGTCGCCGAGGGCATGGGGTTGGCACCGGTTGTAACGCCGCCATTGTCCTTTTTTTCAAGGACGTCAATCGGTATCTGGGTACTCTCTAGTGGGTCGCAGGACTCGGATATCCAGGCGATCTCGGCGACGGCATCGAGCTCGGTGGCAATGCCCCAGAAGCTAAAGCGAAAGGGGCTTGCACAGCCAGTAGTGATTGGGGTGACTTGGGCCAGCGTCGTCGCGATCGGTGTTGTGCCGAGTTCCATGATGCCTAGTGCTGCGACATTGCCAAAGGGGGCTGGAAAGCACAGGCGGGTGGTGCGACCGGCGGTCACGACCCACTCCAGGGTGCCCATGGCGGCGGTGGGCAGGATGGCCAGCGCATAATTTGTCCCGTCACGCAGTGGCAGATAAAGACGGCCGCCATTGGGAGCCACGGCGATGTCCTGGGCCAGGCCGCTCTCTTCTTTGGGCTCGATAATCTGGCGGCGCTGGCGGGTGTCCCCGACGCCGATAAAACTGCTTGTTTTGCTCCGGGTAAAACCATATAGCCGTTCCCCATCGGGGGAGAGCACGATGGCATCAGGACTGGCCTCCACGTCAACTGCGGGGCCTGCCGGTTTCCACTGTTTCAAATCGATGACATTCAGGGTTTTGTCACCGGTATTGCTGATCACCGCCAGATGGCCGCAGGATGAGATGGCGAGATCGCCGCCACCCCGGCCGAGAAACAGCGGTGTCTCTGAAATCGTGTGCTGGTCGGTTTCGTAACGATAGAGTACATTTTGCCAAAAATCTGACTTTACGCCCTCGGAGGAGGGTACACGCTCTCCGATCAGCGCATACAAAAACACCTTTTCCGCACCCGTCGCAGAGATTGCGATTGTCATGGGGCTTTTTTCCGTACCCATGGGAATGACTTCCAATGGTGAAGCATTCTCGCCTAGGTGTGCGGTGCCGTATACGAGAATGTTGCCGTTGTTATAGTTATCATATTGGGCGATATACAAACGTGAACCATCGGGGCTGACTGCTATGTCGGTGACGCCACCGTCTGGGATATAGGTTGTGAGATCCAGCAACTGATCGTTTGCTGTATCGAAAACGTGTAGAGAACCGCTCTGCAAATCGGAAACCAGATATAGGCGATCGCCATGGGGGTTCATGGTCATGGTGACGGGGGAGCCGGATATGCCTAGGTCTATGGGTGGCTGTTTCGTACCGGTGAGTGCGTCGAACTTTTCCAGGTGGAGGATAGGCCCTTCTCCATCAGTGCGGGTTGCGACATAAACGGCTAAACCATCCGCTGTCACAGTGACAAGGGATGGCTCGAAGTCGAGTGCGATGTGAATTGCCTCAGCGATTTCATCGCCCACGCGTCCCCACTGATCGAAACCGCCATCGGCGATATGTTCGGCCTCGATGCAGCTGGCAGGGCCTGCCTGTTTCAGGTAGTCATTGAAGGCCTCGGCCACTTCGGGCAGGTCGAGTGCAAACTCCACTCGGCCCAGCGGCTGAAAGCGGTCCAGCTTGACCCGTTGCGCCCCGGCCCCACTGCCTATTTCCAGTTCGATGGGGACTTGATAGCGGTCAGGATGATAGCGCAGGCGGAACAGGGCTGCCAGTGGGGCCGTGATGTCTTCAATGCTGGAGAGACGCCAGGAGAGGCCACCATTCCGGGTGTTTTGCAGGCCAGGTGTATCGGCATTCGCCGGCTTCGCGCTCCAAACCGCCTCGCCCTCCAGGCTTTGCATGACGAGCCAATACAGGATATTTTGCTGGGCCTGAAACTGGAACTCCTGTGGCAGTGGGACACTGGTCCATGTGGCCTGTCCCGCGGTCTCACGGTCGAGGCTGAACTCGACGTTATCCGTCAATAGAGAGGCGCCGGCGGGCTTGCCATCCAGGTCCTCGCGCAGGTCGAGCTGTAACCGCACCGTACGCGTGACGGCCGCCAGCAGTAGATCGATTGCCGTGGCGCCGGCGCCCTTGTTCAGCATGATGGGTTGGGCCTGGGTTGATGAGGGCGACACCAGGGCCTCGCCTGGGGCGTCGGTATTGCCTAGGGGACCGTAGATGATACGGGAGTCGTCGAAGGCCCCGACAATGCTGGCGGTGGTATCCCCCGGAACGACCTGTGCATTGGGTGGCAGCGCAACCTGCAACACACCTTCGTCGATGTTGGCGACACTGCCGTAGTCGAACGGCAAGGATACTTCGCTCAACCCCACCGGCAACAGGGTGGTCTCGAACAGGTATTCGATTTCCACCGTGACGGACAGTCGCGCGAGGGTGTCGGAGTGAAGGGTGAGTGGCAGGCGGTAAAAGCCGTTGGTGGCTTCCAGGTCGGTGATAAATGCTTGCAGAACCCGGGCAAAGTCCGTCGAGTTCTGCGGCGTCGTGATCTCGCCCACCCGGGTCCAGAATGGCGCCAGGTTACCCAATCGTATGCTCACGTTGCTGGGTGCGCTGCGCACGACAACGTCCTGGATATCGGGACTAACGCTTGCGTTGCTCAGCTTGAATTTAACCACCGTCAGACCGGGCAGGCGTTCCTCGTTACCGCTGAGGGTGAATGGTGTGCTGTCCGGTGCTGCCAAGGCGCCTTTGTCGTTGATTTCCACATACGCACCGCCCAGGTCGATCTGCAACGTGGCATTGTTCAGATTGCTGCCCTTGACTCTGGCTAATGTGCGACGGGCATGAAAATCCACCTCGACCCAATCGGCGTTGGCAGCCTTGGTCGTGCCCCAGTCACCACGGTTGCCGGTAAAGGTGATTGTCTCCGTAAACGGGTCTGCACCACTGCTCGTGTCGATGGGGATCAGTTTGATCCTGGCGTGGAGTATGCGCACGCCGGCAGGAAGGCCGTTCAGCAATAACGTGCGGTCGCCCTCGAAAGGCGTCTCGCTGCCGTCGTATTGGTCGAGCAGTTTCATGCTTTATTCCCGGCTTAGTACCTTAGAAATAATTTTCTGTGAATTTTGCAGGAAAATTATTTCGTGAAGGTACTTATCCTGTTTGTCTGGGTTAGGTGCTTGCTCAGTAGTGGCTCCGAGGATGGGTTGGCACTCCAGCGTAATCATCGTGAAACCGCCTGCCGGGATAATGACCACCCGGCAGGCAAGTGCGAACCGTTTCCGTCTAACTGCGCAGCAGGATCATGAGATCAAGGGGTTTCATGTCGTCACTGGCCTTTTTACGGATTTCCTCTTTCTGTTCGTCGTTAAAGCCATTATCGGGAACAATGATCTGAGTGTCCTCCACAAAGACCGCGGTGGTTTCATAGTTGATATGCGCGATCTCCACGCGGCGAATGATCTCCACATCGATGGGGGGCAAATCCATCTCTGATAGCTCCATGGTTATCTTGGCTCTTACTCGGGAGCCTCGCACCTGTACTGGCAACAGGGCCACTTTGATGTCCGCCCATTCATCGGCCTGTTTCAATTCCTCCACTTTGCGCCGATCCTTGACGGATTCCTCGATCCAGTCGCTGCGGCAGTGGGTGATTTCATCATTGGGATCCTCCATGAACGCATCCAACATGTCGTTAAGTACATCACCCAGGGTATCGTCGTCCTCATAGTCCACGCTGAGTTCGGCCAAGAATACCTCCAGGGGGACACCGATCTTTATCTTTTGCCGGTAAACGTTGCCCATTAGTCCATAACGCTCCGCTTCCCGGTGGCCGTAGTAGACGAACAACTTGCAGGTATCCAATTCCAGCTCGGGGCACTCCTCCAAGATTTTTCCATCATTGGTCAGGCCGATGAGTTCCTTCAGTTCATAGACGTCGACCAGGGGATAACGTCCCAAGCCGTGCTCAAGCAGTACGACATCATCGTCTTCGGTGAAGCGTTTGATGTAACGCCGATAACCGGCGATTTCCTCGTGATCATGGATTTTTTGCGCATAGCGTTCATCCAGTTGGGCAACCCACTCTGTTGAGGATTGGTTGTCGAATTTCTCACTGTTGCCCGCCAGGTTGACTCCCTCCTCGCGAATTTCTTCCTTGGCGGCTTCTTTGGCCGCCAGGATGTCATCTTTGATGTCTAACTGCAGTTGGTTCCAGTCGCCGGCGGCGAGCAGGTCGCCGGGGTTACGGGTGATGTAAGGTGTGGTTTGGTTTTGCATGGTGGTTCCTCCGTTAGTGACGGTTACGATCCTTGAGTGGTACTTCTGTTTTATCTCTGCTGACGGTGGCATGGATGCCGGCGGCCTTGGCCTGCAATATGCCAAGGGGGCCTGGTTGCAATAACGCGTCCGTTTGTGTCGGTAGATACAGGTCTGGCTTGCTCAGATCTTTGCCCATGATGATCTTGCGGGCGTTTTCAAACCGTGTACTTGCGTAAATGATCTCGACATCGAACATCGCCGGCCCGGATTCACGGGCGGAAACGGCAATGTCATTGCCCCATGTCCCCGCTTCCCGAGCCCTGATCTCGATAAATCCGCTTAAGCCTTCTTCGGAGAGATAGAGCCGTGCGGGTGCGCTGTCGGTGCCCAGGGTCAGTGCCGCCGGTTTGCGAAACGGCATTGTGACGGCCTGCCAGCCTTGGGGGACGAATCCCGCAACGCTTGCCTCTACCAGTGTGGAGTCGGTGTTGAGCAGTGTCGCCAGAAAGCGCTCGTCGCCGGGCGGCTCCGTCACGGCCTGTTCATGCAGCTCGGGCTTGCCGGGGCCTTGTCCGAAACGGGCTTGATCAAAACGGCCGCCGAAACGGCCCGGCAGATCGGCCGGGAGGTTCACCACCAGGGCGCCGGGTTTGTGCCGGGTCCAGCTGAAAGCGGCCTGGATGCTGATTTGAGGCGGGTTTTCCGCGTCGGCAAAGACCGTTTTAACCCGCTCCGGCGGCAGTGGTGTGAACCGGCTGACGTCGAAGATGGCCCGATCCCGGCAGCCACCACCGGCGAAATGGGCCTCATCGAAATGGGCCGCATCGAAGCGGTCACCGTGGCAGTCCTGATAGCGCCAGCGGTTCTGGCCACGGAGGAGTTTTAAACCCGTATCCTTGGCCAGGAGTTCGGCCTTGATCAACATGGAGCTTTGCGAACCGGCATTGATCCGCCGTACCAGTGCGTCGTCCCGTTGTGGATCCACGCCGATGGTGACGCCGGGGTAGTGTTCCTCGGTGACGCTGCCCAGGGAAGGGCTCACCTGCACGCTAACGTCAAATAGCTGTGCGATTTGCCGAATCACCATCAGTGGCGGCGTATCGGGATACACCGTGCCGGTGACGCTCACCACCCGCGGGAGAAACGCCGCCAGTCGAACTCCCGGGCCGGGGCGCAGCTTGACGATGGGGTTGTTGTCGACATCCGCCAGGAGCCACTCCTCGCCGTCTTGGCGCAGGCGGCCCTGTAACATGGTGATACCACCATCGGGCACCGGTGGCACGACGGCGCCCGGTGCGCTCTCCTCGATGGCCAGCGTGATTTGGTGGTCGCTCAACTCGCTTCGGGCCCGCAGCTTGATGACGTATAGGGCCAGCGGGTTCACCAGATGCAGAACCCGCTGGCCATCACTGTTGCGGCACAACCTCGATGGCTGTGGCTGGGGCACGGTGATCTGTGCGCCCAGCGGCCCCACCAGGATGTCGGCTGCGGGCACGGGACGTGTTTCGCCGCCGGGGGATTGGATAATGGCCCGCAGGCCTCGGGATTCGTCGCGGCTGATCTTCGCGGTCTCTCCCCGTTGAATGACGGTGAGAAGTCGCAGTTGCCATCCCAGCGTTGCGTTGACCAACGCTGGCCATACCACGCCTTGAGGTGCATGCAGTGAGATTTCACCATGTGTATCGCTCACGCCGGCATTGTGAATACGCCAGCTTGCACCGTGGTGCAGCGATTGCGGCGGTGCTTCGGCCGCCTCGGGGGGATACTCCATGACTTCCAGGTAGCGCAAGGGCGACACCGCGAGACGGCTGTGTTCCCCCGCGGTGTTCGAGGTCAGCTGGAGCTTGTTGTCTTCGCCAATGGCCGCGATTCCCGGAAATTGGGCGTTGATGGCATCGACAATGTCGGGCAGGAAGGTCATGAGCGGCACGGCGCCGGAGACATCGATGTCCGTGGGCAGGCCGTCGTCCACGCTCAGTCGCAGCACACGGCGAGCAGTGAGATCGACGGGGCTGAGCAGGGGGATCTCTCCAGTGATGCGCGCGGGTTGCGGATCGGCTCCCTCCGTCGTGTCGTCGACCTGACCGAGCAGCAGGGTCCGTGCGTCGCCGGCGGTGTAATGCGTCACCGTAATACGGCTGGCCGTTCCCACCTTGCCGGAAGTCAGCACCAGGCGGTCGCCATCGCGGCTGGCGATCCCGCTGCCCAGGGTCGCGTTGACGGCGGCGATGACCTCATCCAGATCGGCATGTTGGGGGTCGGCGGCACTGGCCGCGCAGTCCACGTCCTGCATTGTGCCGCCATCCAGGGTTAGGCGCAGGTAACGTTTGCTGCCGAGATCGATGTTGCTGCTTAAGTCTGTTTCACCGATGATCCGTGCCGGCGCCGCATCAGCGCCCTGATAGGTGCGCGGCGGCGTGATGCCGAACAGGGCCGCGGTGGCGTCCGCTGTGCCGGGCACCTCGAAGACAATGCGGCTGTCGGCGCCGCTGCCGGGGGACGTCAGACGCAGGTAACGGCCGTCGTGACTGGCGACGATCTCGTCCAGGGCCAGATTGATGGCGACGATGATCTCGCTCAGTGACGTGTGGGCAGGGTTGGCACCCGCGCAGGGGATCTCTACCGGCGGTGATCCGTCAATGCCGAGTTGTATCCGATCCGCGCCGCTCAGATCGACGCCGCCGCTCAGATCGATGGTGGCCACGAAACCGACCCCCGAGGCCTCCGCGCCCCGATAGGTCCCGGTCGGTGCGCCGAGTAACAACTCGAGGGCATCTTCGGCCTGCGGGGGTTCGATGACGATGCGGCTGGCGGCACCAGTGGATGGCGATGTGAGAGTGAGGTTTTTTCCATCGTGGCGGGCCACGGCCTGGCCCAGCGCGGCATTGATCGCGGTGCTGATTTCCCCGATCACCGTGGCGCGCGGGCGGGGACCCCGGCAATCGATATCCACCGGTGGCTGTGTGTCGATGCCGAGCCGAAGATAGGGCGTCTGCCGCAGATCCACACCGCGACTGAGATCGGCATTGCCCTCAAGCCGGGCATGGCTGGCAGCGGTGCCTTGCGCCTGCCGCGACACAAATCCCAGGATGGCCTGCGCAGCTTCGTCGATAATCATGGCGCGGCTTACGAAGCGTCGCTGTGCTGTGATGGTCAGCGGCTCGACGGCCACACTGCCGGCCGCACCCGGTGTCGGTGAGGTGAAGATCAGGTACTGGCCGTCATGGCTGGCGACGTCGGCCGGCAGTCCGGTGTTGATCGCCGCCACCAGCTCGGCCGGGGTCGCGGCACGGGGATCGGCCGCCGCGGTGCGCAGATCAACGCTTATCCAGGGGCCGGCGTCGATGGCGATGTTAAGAAAATACCGGCCCATCACGTCGATGCCGCCGCTGAGGTCGTGCCGGCCGGTGAAGCTCGCGGTGGATGCGGCGCTGCCGTCGGCATCCCGGGGCCGAATGCCGAACAGGGCTTCGGTGGCGTCGTTGTCGGGCGGGGTGCCCAGGACAATGGCGCTACCCGTGCCGGTGGTGGGTGAGGTCAGGCTCAGGAAGCGCACATTGTGGCTGGCGACCGCGATGCCTGTGGCGGTATTGATCGCGGCGACCACTTCAGCGGCCGAGGTTGCTGCCGGATCGGCCCCGGCACAATCAATGGTGATGGCTGCGCCGCCGTCGATGCTGAGCTGAATCAGGGCGTTTTCACTGAGATTGACGTCACTGCTGAGATCGCGCGTTCCCGTCACCTGAGCCGCGTAGGCATCACGGCCGCTGTAAATCGAAAACACTGGCCCGAACAGGCGCTGCGCGGCATCCTGTGCGGCGGCCTGTTGAAAGGCGATACTGCTGTCGATGCCGGTGGTTGGTGACGTCAGGGTGAGCCGGTTGCCGTCGTGGCTGGCCACGGCCATCCCCAGGCCGCCATCGATATTGTCGCGTATTTCATCCAGCGTGGTACGGGCCGGGTCGGCCCCGGCGCAATCGATCTCGGCCAGCTGGCTGCCATCGATGACCAGGCGCAGGTAACGTTCCCCGCTTAGATCAATATCATCACTCAAGTCCACGCTGCCGATTACCCCTGCGGCCGAGGCATCGCCGCCGTCGTAGTGGCGCGGCGCCAGGCCGAGAATGGCCTCGGCGGCGTCGTCGCCGATATCTTCTACCTCGATGCGGCTGGCGGGCCCGGTGGTGGGTGATTCGAGGATCAGGTAAGGGCCGTCCTGATGCGCCACCGTCACGCCGGCCCCGTCATTGATGGCGGCCACCAGCTCGTCCAGGCCCACGGTGGCGGGGTCGGCCGCCAGGGCGGTGACATCGATGTCGGTGGCCGCGCCGCCGTCGATCTTCAGACGCAGGGTAGGGGTGCTACGCAGATCCACACCACCGCCAAGATCGATGGTTCCAGTGATGCGGGCTGCCAAGGGGGGACTTCCCGTGACGGTGACGGTGTCGACACCCAGCACGAGGGCGCTGGCGTCATCACCGCGTGCCTGGCGGGTGACGAGGGTATCGGTGGGGCGCTTCCACCAGGTGTCCAGTTGTTCGTGGTCGTCGGCGATGCGCAGCGCCAGGGCCTCGGCGGTCACCCGCAGGATGCCTTGTACGGTCACCGTGCCTTCGAGGAGGGTACGGATATAGCGCTTGAGGTGTTCGCGGAATTCTTCGACGTCTTCATCGGCACGGGGCGACAGGCCATAGAGCGCGGCGAGTCGGGCCAGGTCGTCAATGGTTTCGGCGCCGCGGTCGGCGTGATCCACCCAATGGGCGCTCATGATCGCCGCCAGGCTGTTTTCCGCCCACTGCAATTCGTTGCCGAAGGCATCCACCAGGGCATAGAGTGCCGACGGCCGTGGCAGCGCCTTGAAGGTGCTCGGCAAGTAGCTCAGGATACGATCGGTCTTGGTCGGCAAGTCAGTCCTCCTTTTCCAGCAGCAGTATGTCCTCGGCCGCCATGTCCAGCATGACCCACCAGGGTTCGCCGTCCACGCTCGCGCTCACCTGGAATTCGCCCGACTCGATCATTTCGTCGCTCACCGGTTCGCCGGCCGGCGTTTGCAGCAGGCCGCGATCAGGCAGGCGCTGGGCCGTTGGTTGCAGGCTCGGTGCATCCTGGCTGACGGTCTGCGAAATGCCCTGTCGCACGGCGGCCGTATCGTCCAGCGGGATGCCTTGCAAGGCCGCCATGATGGCGTCGACCAGGGTCTCGGCCCCGGGTTTGGCGACATCGGAGCGCCACACGATGACATCGACAATCTTCACCTCCCTGACGTTTGTTACCCCCTTGGCCGCGTTGAGCAGCGCCTGGCCATTGGCGGGGTCGCCACTGCTGAGGCCGTCGACGTAGTCTTGCAGTGCCGCGATGATCTCTGCGACGACTTTGTCGTTACCGGCGGCGGTGAGCCCGCTATCGATCTCCACCACCATGCGCGGCTTGAAGTAGACATAGCGGGCCACCAGGGTCGTGCGCACGCCGGCGGCGCGGGTCTGTTCGATGCGGGTTTGCAGGCTGGGAAAACGTTCCGGTTCGCTGTTCACCATCAGAATCGTGGTGCCTGCTTCGGACTGTTTTGCGGGGGCGCTGTTGGGATCCCAAATCTCTACTAGCTCCGCCCGTTCCTCGGCGATGACCCGGATCAGTGCCGCGATGGTGGCCTTGCCTTGCGAGCGCAAGGCGGCCTTGGCGCGCAGGCGCAATTCTTCATCGCTTTCGTCGTCCACACCGAGAAAGGTGGCGTCAAAGTTGGTGACCCGGGCGATACAGAGCGGAAGAGCGTCGGGTAGGGAAAGAGTGTAGATCGCGGTGGTCGCCGTATCATGAAAAAAAAAAAGTAAAAAAAAAAAAAAAAAGAGGTGCCAGTTCACTGTCGTCCTTATCATCTTGTACCTTGT
>CAJVYS010000087.1 GCA_913009875.1 uncultured Gammaproteobacteria bacterium
GGCGACCACCGTGATCTCCACTCTTTCCCTACACGACGCTCTTCCGATCTATCTGTTGATAGTCAGATCTTGAGACAGAGTGATGGCCGCACGCTGGAACTGCGACCTCCTCTCACCCATTGAGCGGGAATCTGATATCTGGATACTCCCATACGTGGAGCCCCGCCTGCCGCGATAATTACTACTCAGATTAAAACTATTACTGACTGTCCTGGAAACCTGCTCTATCACTGAACTCTTGCTTGCCGACCCGCTCTGAGAAAAACCCATGTTCAAAGAACTGCTGCGTCCCAGAGCCCATTGCCCACTGAAACCGTGGGAAAGACCACCACCGAAGGACTGGCTGCTGGTCGTTTCCCGCACCCCCAACAAGTCTGTCCGGGACGACGAATTACCTGCACTACCCGACGCCCCCCACCCCCAATCGAAACCCGCCCCCAACGGATAGCGATGTGAGGCATAGTTTATCCCCAGGGACTGACTTGAAGTCAAAGACTGAAAGCCATTGCTTTCTGCCGTCCCGACTGTCATCCCGGCTCTCACATTCGTCCGTCGGGTTATTCGATAGTTCACACCAACATTGCTATCAAGGCTCCGTCGACTCAAGCCACTACCTGACTCCGATTTGGACGCACGAACCCCACCCGTCACAGTCAGGGCCCGGTGCTCCGGCCGCCAATAGAATGAACTTGAACCTTGTGTAACATTTGACTGGGAAATACCACTGCCTGAATCTGAATCCAAATAAGTAAGCAGGTTAGTCACACCCGTTTCGGGGCCGGGGGTATAGACATGATTTAGCGATAACGTGAGTGTCTTTGGCCTGGAACGGCTCTCCGAACTCTCGCTTGCCGTATAATTTGCTGCCAACCACAACGTATTCGGCGCCGATTGCACCTGATGAGACAGACCATAAGATTCTGTCAGAGACGAGGTGCCCGAACCAGAAAAATCACTTCGATAATACCAAAGAGCAGACAATGATCCTCCGCGCGAGGTGTACGCTTGACGAAGCGACAAGCGGGATAGCTGGTAATATAGGCTGCCCGACAACTGTGTCAGGTCGGAGAAAGAAGCCGTGCGGCTGTCACTGCGCGAATAGCTCAATGAAAAGGGAAACCGGCTATAGGGAAAAACATTAAAAGCCAACGTACCCGTCGCCGTATTGGAATCACTACTTGAAGTGGTCGACTCAGTATTGATCAAGCCAAGACTCAGCGTCGCTGACGTAGTTGCAAACCAGGGTTGCCAGACATAACCCGACGCATTCACGGTCCCGAGAAGCTGCATCCTCTCGGACTCGGTGCTAGCGCTCACATAGCTATAGCCGTAAGTTATATTCCCCCCCCAATTAAGGGGTATAAAAGACGAAAACGCCGCCTGCGCAGCACCAAACGGCAAGACAAGCAAAGCACAGCCCGTCAAGGCTCTCACCTGCCGAACAAGCGCAGCCATACACCCGTGGGCCTGCCTGCACCTAGCCATGAAAAGACCCGCGATTATCAAGCCATACCATACTGTCTAGCTGACGCATCCCCCTCCCCTACACCCCAGAAGAACCCAAGACCGACCCGAGCGTCCCTCGGGCTTGAATTTGACTACAAATTCACAAATGCCTGCCAATTTTCACTATCATGCCAAGAAAACTGACCGCCTTTCGGCCATAAATAACAAGAAACCTAGCTGGGCTCCCCCCTCTTGCTCCGGCCGGTTAAGCTGACGCACAACCAACAACAACATCCATCCCGCAGCCTCCCGCCAACCTATTGCAACAGCCGATCAGCGCCAAGGGGCATCATTGACTTCAATCTTTGCCTTTGAGTACAACTCGGCGATTAACGCCTCCCAAGCCTTATTACCCATTTCGCGCATATAAAGCTTTTCTGCACGCTCACGCACCGCGTCAAAAGGATTCAGCTCCGGGGTTACCCGATCATCCAGACGAAAAATGGCAACACCCTCAAGCAGCATAACCGGCGCCGAGATGTCACCAACCTCCATAATATCCAGCACCTTCTGTGCGGCATCACCCAGCATGCCCGTGTGCATATACCCCATCTCACCGCCATTCTGGGCGGAGTCGTCGCTCGAATGAATCCGCGCCAGCTCCGCAAAGTCAGCGCCTTTTGCCAAGCGCGCCACTATAGCGGACGCCTCTTCACTCGCCTGTTGCCACACCTCGCCGGTGGAGGATGGATCCACCCGCAATAAAATAAGAGACACCTTCACACGCTCTGGCGTCGTGAACAGATCCTTGTTGGACTCATAGAACGCTTTCAATTCCTTCTCTGTAGGCCCTTCCACTGCCTTTACCCGTTCCTCCAGGCGCAACACCAGGCTATCCGCCTCCAGCTTGCGACGCATCCTGGGTAGCACTCCCTCTCTGGCAGCAGCCCAGTCTGGGTCTTCCTGAAACTTTTCATCATATCCCTTTACCGCCGCCTCAACGGCGTCGGTATCCGGCTGGATATTGCGCCGCCTGGCTTCACGCACCAGAAGAAAGCGCTGAATCAGCTCATCGGCCACTTCCTGATAGAATTTCTTCTGCTCCTCCTCCGGGATCGTCCCGTGATAGAAGCGCTGCTGCATTCCCCGGCGCAGAGCCGACACATACTCACCAATGG
Source organism: uncultured Gammaproteobacteria bacterium (assembly GCA_913009875.1). Taxonomy (GTDB): domain Bacteria; phylum Pseudomonadota; class Gammaproteobacteria; order SZUA-152; family SZUA-152; genus DRQN01. Next base: position 2,625 of record CAJVYS010000087.1, read on the forward strand.
GGATTTCTTCGCCATCGATAATAGCAATATAACTCAGCCTCTCCTCTCCATCTTTTTCCTGTGGCAGCTTAGCATCAGCATCGGCCGCAAGCACAGAAGGCGTGGCAAACATCCATGACAATAGAAGAATCAGTAAACGAGCAGACATACCTTTACCCACGCTATGATATTCCAGACAATAGTGATGACAAAAAAAAGCTGGCAGCCCGCGGGGTTTCCCGCAAGGCTGCCAGCCTTAATGACTCAACCAGGAATCAATCCCGCTTTATTTCGTATGACATGCGAGGCAGATCTGACTTCCGGCATTGGACATACCGCCGCCCTGCGCTGCAGTGGAAATACGCAGGAAGGTCGTTGTTTCCAGGTGCGGATCATGACAGGAGCCGCACTCGACGAAGGGCTCATCCTCTCCCGCAAAGGCCACGCTATTCTCGCTGGTGAGGCCAGAGGTATCGCGGGTGTAGAGCTTAAAGTCCCACACGTCGAGTACATTCGTTGTAGAACCAGTGCCGTTGGCGGCCATGAAATCGTTGTCGACATACCAGCGATTAAGGCCAGTAACCTGCTTCGGCATTACGAAATCCGAGTCGCGCAGAGGGCCGGCTGTATTGCCCGCGGAAACACCGCCACCACCGTACTGCATGCTGACCGGATGATCATTGGTCAGATCGGTACCAAGGTTGGTAATAACACCCGACAAAAGCGTGCCAGTCGCATCGACGGTTCCACCGCTATTCCAGGTCCAGCCATCCCCCTCCGTCCTGCCACCTGCACCGCCGCCAGTACTATCATACATACCAGACCCCGGCGCATTGATGATGTTATCGATCGCCTGTGTACCATCGTGACAGGTCAGGCAGGCCAGTGTCACCGAACCGACTTTAGCCTGCGCGGAATCGTAAGTGGATGTACCCAGCTGATCATAGGTAGCGAATACATTCGGGTCGGACAACTGTTTATTCCACAGAGGCACCGCTACGTTGTTGCCGGTATCGGCACCGTGAGGTGTATGACAGAAGACACAGATCTCTCCGGTAGCCGCTGTAAAATTAGTACCAGTACCCTGCGCGCCCAGGTTGTGCTTGGTGTTAGCAATCCCGGCAACCGCACTACCTGCGGCAAACATTGCCGCGCCCAAAACCGCCGCCGCAACCGCCGACTTTAACAATTTTTGTCTCATCAGAAACCCCCTATTGGTCTCAAAATTTACTTCTTGGCTATTAATAACAATCCCGTACCCCCGCTGCAAAAACCTGCACATGGCACGGGCAATCACGCTACTCCTGTAATGAGGTATATTTTTAGCACGTCAACAAAACCTATGTCAACACAACACCAACGAAAACCCCAACAAACACCGGCACTAGAACTCATACGACGCGCAACCCATCCAGACCAAATTATCACATAAAAAACAATAAGATAAGGCACGAAATCCGTTATCCGTCGCGCTCTATCCTGCGCCAGAACTGTGACGGCCGTCACAGAATAGAAATAAAAAAACCAGTGGTGATTTTTTTCAGTTAAAACTACCGATAGGCCGCCTCTGTGGCCATGATTTCCACCGCCTCCTGCTCGGGCACCCGCCGGAACACATCGACTTTCATGAATAACTGATCCACCACATAGACAAAACCGCGCTCATCCACGGCAATCCCCGCCGGCAAGGCAAACTGCCCCGGCTTGTCCTCCAGCCCCCCCCCACCAATGGACAAGAGCAGCTGCCCTTGCGGGTTAAATATCTGGAAGTTACGGTAGGCGGCATCGGTCACATAGACGTTGCCGTCGCTATCCACTGCCAGCCCCCTGGGGCGGGCCAGGTCACCAAAGTTACGCCCAACCTTTCCCCAGCTGCGCAGATGTTCACCATCGGGCGTAAATGCCTGTATACGGAAATTGCCGCCATCAAGGACATACACCGTACCATCCGGCGCTACCGCAACATGCGTTGGCAGATTGAACTCGCCAGCGCCTCCACCCCGCTTGCCGACAATGGCCAGCTGCTGGCCGTCGCCGCCATAAATCACCAACCGGTGTCGCTGGCTGTCAATGCCGCCGGCATCAATGACATAAATCCTGGAGCCATCACCCGTAACCGCCACCCCAACCGGCCGATCAAAGTCCTCCTTATTCCCTACGGAGCGCAGATACATGCCCATAGCGTCATAGATCAGCACTTTGCGCATACCGATATCGGCCACGTAGATGTTCTGCTGCTCGTCCATGGCGACGCCCATGGGCTTCACAAGGACGCCCCCAGGCCCCACAACACCGAAGGAATAAAGCTTTTTCCGCCAGAAATTGAAAATATAGCCGCGCCTCAACACCGTGTCGGTCACTGCCACCGAGCCATTGTGCGCCGCGACACCGAAGGGCTTCATAAAGATTTCTTTTTTCTCGGCATAGCCGGAAATCCTGAAGCGCATCTTTTCTGCAGCGCTCAGCGGCTTCAGACTATTTTCATTCCGCAAGCTTGCCGCATAGACAAAACGCGGCTGCTCCGGCGGCTTGGGCCAATAGATTGGCCCGCTTTCTTCTATCACGGCACTCGCAGAACAGGCCGCCAGAAGGCCCAGCACGGCCAACATAAAACCCGTTCGAAACAACCTGTGCAGACTCACCTGACATTCACCCCGGATATAAGAACGGGGCATCCAAGCCCCGCTATTCATTGCCACCTAGATCCTGCAAGTGATCGTGCTTGCGCAGTGCAAGATATTGATTTGTAGAGCGAATGACAACTTTGAGTGCAATCCTTATTGTGATTGCCGAAAAGTTTCATCTCGCTATACGGATCAAGAGCTTGTACTGAGTGAGTGCGAGCACTTGCAGAATCTAGGTGCCACCAATAGTGTTAACTTCCAGCCAAAACATCAAGACCTGAAATCTTTCCGCAGACCCAAGGTAAACACTGTATCGAGATCCTGACTGAAGCGGTAACCCGTGTAAACCCTTGTGTCAGCACTGAATTTATAGATGGCGCCGGCAGCCGCATAGCTGGTTTCCTGTGTCGTAAGGGCATCGCCACTCGAGCGCCCCACCTGGGCCGCGAGCAACATCTTGCCAAGCGTAAACTGGTAGCCCAGAAACCAAAGCGAAGGCTTGCTCGTCGTACTATCGGAGGCGTCTTCGATATATTCGTACTGTAATGAAAGCCGATGTGCCTCGTTTTCGCTGCGATACTGACCGCCAATCTTCGCCGCCTTGTAGTCAAAAGACTGGGACGTGAGCGGGTTTTCCCGGTTACCCGAATCAACATAGGCAATAAAGGCTTCCCAGCCATCCCGCTTAAACGTCAAATCCAGCGAGAGCGCATTGTCATCCTGCTCAAAGCCATAGGCGATGCGCCCCCTTACAGGGCCTCGCGGGGACTCATAGGCAACCATTTTATCAAGGAAGTCTTCATGCCCGAAGGCCCCGCCGCCGCCCTTGCCCGGCACCTCACCGGTCATCCCCCCATTGCCTCGCGCCTCAAGAGCCGTGGCAACGAAGGGGTCGTACTTGACACCTCCGGTGTATTTGTAAGGCGATTTCAGGTTGCCAGCCAACACGGAACCGAACCTGCCGGCAAGCCCGACATAAGACATGCGCTGGGTCAGCGAGGCATTGGTATCTTCCATGGCATTTGGTGAGGTATTCGTGGCGGTACTCAGCTCCCACTCAAAGCGGGCAAAACTGGACATGCCGCCACCCAGATCTTCTGCAGCCTTGATACCGAAGCGGCCCCGCGTATTGTCTTCAACCCGCAGCCCGTCCGGCTGCCTTTCTGCCTGCGGCCGCCTGTCCTGGTACGACGCCAGCTCCACGTTGGCGGAGCCATACACGCTGACATCGGCGGACAAAGCCACCACTGGGGTGAAAACCAAAGCAACTGAAGCAGCAAGCCTGCGCCACACAACCATTACAGATCTCCATTGGGAATCGCGGGTGTCGCAAGACACCGCCGTCGCGGCAACTTATACCAACAGCCATCACCGACGCAAGCAAAGATTTTACCCGTGCAAGCGGGTGCACGCACATTTACGAAAGGGGCGGCAGAGCAGGCCGAAAAGGGCCTCACACCGGTAGAGCGCCTCATACTAAGAAGAGACGAAAGATGGCTGGCGGACTAGGATTCGAACCTAGATTAGTGGAGTCAGAGTCCACTGTCCTGCCGTTAGACGATCCGCCATCAAAGGATACCGGAAAGGCCCGGCGATATTACCACGCCGAACAGGTTCGGCGTGCACAGCCGAGCCCCTGCGGAGCCCGGCCATAACAACAATTTAACTTAACGCTTGGAGAACTGCGGACGCTTGCGCGCCTTGTGCAGGCCCACTTTCTTGCGCTCGACCTGACGGGCATCACGCGTCACCAGGCCCGCGCGACGCAGCAGCGAGCGGAAGGTCTCGTCATACTCGATCAGGGCGCGGGTGATGCCATGACGGATAGCCCCGGCCTGACCACCATTGCCGCCGCCCGAGACGGTGACATTGAAGTCAAAATTTTCCGGCATTTCGACAACCTGCAAAGGCTGGCGAACAATCATACGGGCAGTCTCGCGACCAAAATACTCATCCAGCGGACGGGTATTGACGGTAATGCTGCCAGAACCCGACTTCATGAAAACGCGCGCCGTAGAACTCTTGCGACGACCGGTACTGTAATACTGTTTATCTGCCATGATGCTTTCTGTTCGCTATAAGGATTAGATTTCCAGCGGCTTCGGCTGCTGGGCGGCGTGCTGATGCTCCGGGCCCGCGTACACTTTCAGTTTGCGGAACATGGCGCGACCCAGCGGGTTCTTGGGCAGCATCCCTTTTACCGCAGTCTGAATAATACGCTCAGGAGCAGCAACCACCAGTTTTTCAAACGTGGTGGTTCTCAGACCGCCGACATAACCGGTGTAGTGATGGTAGAGCTTGTTCTTGGCCTTGTTGCCAGTGACACGCACCTTTCCGGCATTGACAACCACAATGTAGTCGCCGGTGTCCACGTGGGGGGTGTACTCGGGCTTGTGCTTGCCACGCAGGCGACGGGCGATCTCCGTGGCCATACGTCCCAGCGTCTTGCCTGTCGCGTCGATCACGAACCAATCACGCTCAACCTCGGCGGGTTTCGCACTAAACGTCTTCATATCGGCCTGTACTCCAAAAGAATCGGCTTGGAAAAGGCGCAAAATAGTACGGATTGCCCGCGCCGCTGTCAAGGGCACTTCCAATAATAGATTGCGGCCCCTGGCTTTACGCCCGCGCCAGAATCAAGGCGTACTTTTGAAGGCAGGCTGGGTGCCTGTCGAAAAAGTACAACGCAGAGTCTGGTGCGGGCGTAAAGCCCCGCAGGGCGCGGCCTGAAGGCTGCATCTGCTGCGTTGTGGCTCTTGAAAAGGGAACCACCCCAATGCCATTAAGTTTTAAGCCTGACGTCCTGCTTATTGCAGGTTGACGGCGACGCAGGGGCCGCAATCTATTATTGGAAGTGCCCTTAGCCTATGCCGCATAAAAAAGCGCGGCCAAAAGACCGCGCAATTAACCACCAGAAGGAAGATTTTCCACTACGGAAAACCGGCCGGACACTAGCACTGGCCCGGCCCATCACAGAATAACCATGCGATCCTCAACGAGGAATCAAATAGCAACAGCCATCAGTGATGGACTCTGATCCTGGGACATAAGATTTTCTTTGTCAAGCAAAAGTAATTTTTGGGGTGGGACCTATATCAGGCAGCTGAAAAAGACGCCCCACACGTGCGCGGAACCTGCGTCCACCCTGGCGAGCCGCACACACCATGCGCCATCGCGGCCTGAGGGACCGCTCCTACGTGATCATCTTATCCCCAAGCACACGCAATACGCTCCCGCAACGCAACAAGTCGACCGTGAAAAAAATGGCCCGCATCATCGAGGTATGCATAAACCGGGCGCCGCACCTGTCGCTCCACCCAGAGCGACACGACACTCAGAGCTTAAGCCTCTCCACCACACGCCCGTGCAGCAGATGCTCTTCGACAATCTCGTTGACATCATCAATATCGGCATAGCGATACCAGACGTCATCCGGATAGACCACCGCCACCGGCCCCTCGCCACAGCGATTCAGGCAACCCGCCGAATTGACGCGCACACAGCCCTCGCGGCCTGAAATACCCAGCTCCTTCGTGCGCTGCTTGGCAAAATCCCGCATCGCCTGCGCATCGGCGTTGGCGCAACAGGCGGAACCATCCTCGCGGCGATTGGTGCAGAAGAAAATGTGATACTTGAAATAGGCCATGGACAAGGCACGCAAAGGCTGAAAAGGGCGCCAGCATAGCCGCTGAACCTGAATGCAAGCAAGAAGCGCTCAAGCAACGGATGAGTCCCGCCCACTCACCCGCTATACTACAGCTCGCATTTCGAACACCCTACGCCAACACCCTGCGGATACCACCCTTGCCCCTCTCCCTGCCGCTTCACCAACAGATCGACCGCTGCGTGATGTGCGGCATCTGCTCACAGCACTGCCCCACCTATGCCCTGAGCCCGAACGAAAATGAATCACCACGCGGTCGCCTGGCGCTGATCGCCGCCATCAACCAGGGGCAGCTGACACCCAGCACTCCCCTGTTCGAGCACCTTGACCATTGCCTGGGTTGTCGCGCCTGCGAACGCGCCTGCCCCTCGCAGGTGCCGTTCGGCGAGATCATGGATCAGGCCCGCGATCTGCTAGAGCCACACCGCCCCGGAGGACAACATCTGGGCAAGCGCATCGGTCACGCGCTGCTCGGCCACCGCCGTATCCTGCGAACAGCACTGACCGGCCTGCGCTGGGCGCAAAAAGCGGGGCTCAGCAAAGCGGCGGGGGGCATTCCCCCGATCCCCGCCAACCCCAAATGGCAGCGCTATTATCCACCCCGCGGCAAGACCAGAGGTAAGGTTGGCCTGTTCCTCGGCTGCATCAACGAGACCCTGGGACAGGATGAGTTACGCGCTGCGATTCGCCTGCTCACCTGCGCCGGCTATGGCGTCCATGTGCCGCCGCAACAGACCTGCTGTGGCGCCATGCATCAGCACAACGGCAATATCCACGCCGCCACCGGACTCGCAAAACAGAACCTGCGGGCATTTGAAAACCTGCAAATAGAGGCCATCCTGCATACCGCCAGCGGCTGCACCGTGATGCTGCAGGAATATAACAAACGGGTGAAATCGCCACCCGCACAGGCCAACGCAGCAGCGGAATTCAGCGCCAAAACACAGGACATCAGCCACTTTCTCGACACCGTTCAATGGCCCGAACACGTACAGTTTTCGCCCTTGCCGGTGCGTGTCGCCGTGCACAGCCCCTGTAGCCTGAAGCATGTCCTGCAACAGACCGCCGCGCCTGTGCGGCTGCTGGGAAATATCCCCGGTATCGAACCGGTCGAATTACCCGACAACGGCCACTGTTGCGGCGGTGCCGGCAGCTACATGCTGACCCAGCCCGAGCGCGCGGCGCGCCTGCGCGAAGACAAGCTGGATGCACTGCACAGGACACAGGCGGACATCCTCGTCACCAGCAACATCGGCTGTGCACTGCACCTGCAGGCGGGCCTGCGGGAAAGGGGGCGAGAGATTGAAGTCCTGCATCCGGTGACATTACTTGCCCGGCAACTGACCCTTTAAAACAGCAGCGACAACACAAATGAAACAAAACACTATGCGCTGGTTTAACGCCGGCGTCTTTTGCATTTTCTTCCTGCTGCTCCTCCACGCCATCGAAGACCCCGACATCTGGTATCACATGACCATCGGCCGCGCCGTGCTGGAGCAGGGATGGATTCCAGCGGAAGAGTTCTATGTATTCACACGTCTGGGGCAGCCCGCAGAATTTCACGAATGGGGCTTCGGCCTGCTCTATCACCTTATCCAGCAAGCCACCGGCCTTACCGGCATCATCCTGGCGAACGCCTTACTGGGTGCACTGATCATATTCCTTCTTTACCGCACGGCCTGTCGCCGCGGCCTGTCTGTTTTCGCCTCCCTGGCTGCGGCGACAGTCGCATTCTGGCTGATGGAATTTCGTTTTACCTTGCGGCCCGAGAATTTTCTTTACCTCGCCCTCGCCGCCACACTGTATTTCACCGAAAAATACCGTGATTCCGGCGACTGGCGCCAGCTGATGGCTATTCCGGCAATAGGCCTGATACTGGCTCAGGCCCACCCCTCCGTCATCATGCTGGGCCTGGTATTGGCCGCCTATATTACTGAGGTCATCGTCCGCCCAAAACCCGATGTAAAACAGGCTGCTCAGTTGACCCTGACCCTTATGGCCACCCTGATTATCTCGATTCTCAACCCCTACGGCATAGAGCAACTCATCCTGCCCATCAAGTTCGCCATGGAAACCCATCTGCTGAATTCCATTACCGAGTTCCTGCCGGCACTGTCCACGGAATTTGCCTATCGTTTCATCATCGGTATCGCCCTCGGCTTCTTCGCATTGATGGGCATCAAGAAGCGTTTTTCTCTCGCCGAGTGGCTGATACTGGTTGGCTTTGCATTTCTCGCTTACCAGCATGGCCGCAACATCGCCTTGCTGGGGCTGGCACTCACGCTCCCGCTGGCGACGGCCTTTGATGTCGTTATCAAGAAACGCGTCTATCAGGCGACATTTGCCGGCTTGTGCCTGCTGCTTGTCGCCATCGATGTACTCCCACGGCACAGGCTTTCCCTTGACATCGACCCTTGGACCGCCCCCGTGGCCGGTGCCGAGATAGTGGCGCAAACGGCACCAACAGGAAATATCCTCAATTTTTACCATCTGGGAAATTATCTGGCGTGGCGACTGGGTGATACCCACATGATTCTTATTGACGGAAGAAATTTTCGCAGTAATGCCGCGCTGACCCTTCACGACACACTCTTGCGGGCATCCCCCGGCTGGGAAAACACCCTGAACCGATACGGCATTGTGGCGGTGATAACACCGGCAACCCTGCCCTATTCGGGCAATTTCATCCCACTCGCCTTCGCATTGCCAAACACCCCCGGCTGGAAATTAGCGGGCCGCGAACCCGCTGGCCTGGTATTTATACGCAACCGCGAAGCAACTGGACAGGATTGCACATCGGTGCGTGAAGTTTGGGCCCAGGCGGAAGAGGAATTAAAGGCCAATTTATCATTTTATCCCGACAGTCACTCAAGCCAGCATGCCTTGAATACCGTAACAAACACACTTGACGCAATGAACGATACGGCATGCGAAACCCCGAATATCGCAAAGCCCTGATTTATCTTCAACACGACCGATGCGGTTCGCTACCGCTCACCAGCATCCTACAGTAGGCTTGCGAAAGTGAGTGGTGCGTGGTGGCTGTGTGACGGGGCCGGGCATTCGCAAGGCTTTACCTCCACTTCCCCATTGGAGTAGAGTTTATCTTATGAACCAACGACACTACACGCCACTTGACCACGTGATCCAGCACATCGACGTCGGCCTCCGCACCCTGCTGGGTCAACCGCGCATCACCGAGCGTCCCAATCCGGCCGACGGCCTGGCCGAGGCCGGGCTGGACGACGGCGAACGCGACCTGGCCGGTCGGCTGATGCGTATCAACCATGCCGGCGAAGTCGCCGCGCAGGGGCTGTACGAAGGTCAGGCGCTCACCGCCAAGCTGCCGGAGGTGCGCGAAAAGATGGAACGCGCCGCCCAGGAAGAAAACGATCACCTGGCCTGGTGCGAACAACGCGCCAAGGAGTTGGGTTGCCATGTCAGCTATCTCAACCCACTGTGGTATTTCGGCTCCCTGGGCATCGGCGCCGCCGCCGGGCTGGCGGGTGACAAGTGGAGCCTGGGCTTCGTCGCCGAGACGGAAAAGCAGGTGATCCGGCACCTTGATGAACACCTCGCCCGGCTGCCGCAGCAAGACCAGAAGAGCCGCGCCATCCTCGAACAGATGCGCGAAGACGAGGCCCACCATGCCACCGTGGCCCTGCAGGCCGGCGGCGCCGAGCTGCCCGCAGCGGTGAAAAAGCTCATGGGCCTGACGTCAAAGGTGATGACGGGGCTGGCCTTTCGTCTGTAAATCCTACCTAACGAAGATAACCAGCCTACATATTTTTCGTTACAAGATAATTGTTGTGGGAGCGGCTTCAGCCGCGAAGCCTTTGTTGAACAACATTTCGCGGCTGAAGCCGCTCCCACAATTGATTAATCTCCCGCCCCTAATTTCCTCCGCCACGAAAACACATCACGTGATATTCCGCCCGTAAAAGATCTCCAGTATTTCGCGCTCCAACTGCAGCCCGATACGACCACGCTCGGTATCGCTGAGATCGGCGGCATCGACACCGAACAGATAATTTTCCAGTTCCAGTTCCTTGAGCATCATCTTGGTGTGGAAGATGTTCTCCTGATAGACATTGACGTCAACCATCTGATAGCGCGCCCTGGTGTCATCGGCGATGAAGTTCTGGATCGAGTTGATCTCGTGATCGATGTAGTGCTTGTGGCCATCCACGTCGCGGGTAAAACCGCGCACACGATAATCCATGGTGACGATGTCGGAATCGAAGCTGTGCAGCAGGTAGTTGAGCGCCTGCAGCGGAGAAATGCGCCCACAAGTGGCGACGTCGATATCCACGCGAAAGGTGCTGATACCGTTATCCGGGTGGCTCTCCGGGTAGGTGTGCACGGTGAGATGACTCTTGTCGAGATGCGCCACCACGGCATCCGGCAGCGGCCCCGGCGCCTCGGTGTTGGAGATATCCTGCGACACCGCCGACTCCTCGGCGATCAGGATGGTCACGCTGGCGCCCTGCGGGTCGTAGTCCTGGTGGGCGATATTGAGGATGGTGGCGCCGATGATGTTGCACACGTCGGTGAGGATATTGGTCAGCCGCTCGGCGTTGTATTCCTCGTCAATGTACTCGATGTACTCCTGGCGCTGCGCCCTGGTGCGCGCATAACAGATGTCGTAGATATTGAAGCTCAGGGTCTTGGTGAGGTTGTTGAAGTCCTTGAGCTGGAGCTTGGGAAAAGGCTTGATCACGGCAGTAACTCTTAATCTGCAGGCCGGGCGAGCGGCGGGTGAAAGATCATCTGGACGGTGTTGCCGTCCGGGTCGAGGCAATAAAAGCTGCGCGCACCGTCGCGGTGGGTACGCGGCCCGGTCTTCATACGAATATCGTGGGCACGCAGAAAATCGAACCACTCGTCCACGTCGTCCGCACAGTCGAGAATGAAACCGATGTGGTCGAGGTGCTGGCGGGCATCGAAATCTTCCATGACCCGGTGCAGGGCCAGATTGTCATTCCCCGAGGTGAGATACACGGCATTAGCATCCGGGCGCCATTCCACGGCCATGCCCAGCAGCTCCACATAAAACTGCTCCGTGGCCTTGTAATTGCGCACGAACAGCGCCACATGGCGCAGGCCGCTGGTGGGGTTGGGTTTGATCATGGGATTTGATTCCTGCTCCGGAAGACCATGTAAGTTAGGGGCGAGATATACCCGCAACAGATTTTCCACTTACCACAGAGGTTGTTATTGTTGTTGAAATTGTGGGAGCGGCTTCAGCCGCGAATAGGGCGAGCCTTTAATCGCGGCTGAAGCCGCTCCCACAGATTTATTGTTTTCTGCCAACCATCGAGGGCATGACTCCGGCCTCCCGAACCTCGAAATCATGGCTGATCTCCGCCGTCTTGCCCAGCATGATCGACGCCGAGCAATACTTCTCCGCCGACAGCTGCACCGCGCGCTTCACCACGTTCTCCTTCAGACCGTGGCCGGTGACGATGAAGTGCACGTGGATGCGGGTGAACACCTTGGGTTCCGTCTCCGCGCGTTCGGCCTCGATCTCCACCACACAGTCGCTGACCTGCTGGCGGGATTTCTTCAGGATCAGCATCACATCGAAGGCCGTGCATCCACCCAGCCCCTGCAGCAGCAGTTCCATGGGGCGGATGCCCAGGTTGCGTCCGCCGTACTCAGGCGGCCCGTCGATCACCACCGAGTGACCGCTACCGCTCTCACCGACGAACATGACGTCCTCGACCCACTTGATCCGCGCCTTCATCTGCACCACTCCTGTTTTCCGAACGCGCGATTATAAACCCGGTACCGCCGGAACCGAAAAACATTCAGCGCAACACCCATGTAGGGTGGGCACTGCCCACCAGGGTGTTTGGACATGACGCCTTTGGTGGGCAGTGCCCACCCTACACAGACCGCACCAGCCCGGCGCTCAACTATTCCTAAATCCTGCCGTTACTTCTGACACCAACAGCACAGACAGACACCCCGGACGAACATCATGGCCAATATCCCCCCACTGATTCCACCGCCCACCATCGAGCGATTTCTCGAGCACTGCCATCGCCGTCAGTATCCCTCGAAAAGCCTTATTATCTATGCAGGCGACAAGCCCGACGTGCTCTACTACATCGCCGAAGGCTCGGTGACAGTACTCATCGAGGATGAAAACGGCCGCGAGATCGTACTGGCCTATTTGAATGCCGGTGATTTTTTCGGTGAAATGGGCCTGTTCGGCGAAGAGGCCAACCGCAGCGCCTTCGTCCGCGCCCGCACCCAGCGCGAGCTGTCCGATATCAGCTACAGCCGCTTCCGCCAGCTGTCGGAGCAAGATCCCGACATTCTCCTCGAGCTTGCCTCACAAATGGCCCTGCGCCCGCGCCGTACCCTCCAGACGGTCGGCAATCCCCCCC
>CAJVYS010000088.1 GCA_913009875.1 uncultured Gammaproteobacteria bacterium
CGATGTCGATGCCATCTACATTGTTGTGTGCTGTTTTTTTTGTGTTTTTTTTTCTTTTTTTAGTTTTTGTTCTATTTTTTTTTTTTTTTAATGATACGGCGACCACCGAGATCTACACTCTTTCCCTACACGACGCTCTTCCGATCTAGCCGTTGGCATTGATGTCAAGAGCGCGGATATCGGCCTCAAGATGGACATCGGAGTCCTCCGCCGCCCGCATCATGCCCGCGGGCTCCATGCGCACCGGCTGTAGATACACCGCGGCGATCTCCATGCCGTTGCGCTGTTCGGGCACCCCGATGGGATATTCCACCGCCAGGGCAGGCGATATGCCCAGCAGAAACCACATGCCGAGCATAAAAACGTATCGGGAAAACTTCATGTTTAATTCCTTTGCGGAAATATATGTTAATACGAATCATTCTCGATTGCATTTATAGCGAATTTCCCCCTTTGCTGTCAAGCAGAGGGTACGGTGAGGCGGTCCACCGGAGTCCGAAAAAGCGGCAAAAACACGGCTTCAGGGGGAAATTAGGTCAGAGATAGCTGATAAGAAGGTAGAACAAGGAAATGGCGAAACTATTCAGCTCACCACAGCGGCACGAAATACACGGAAAAATGAATGTCTCACCAGGGTGCAGGGACACAAAGCAAGTGCCTGTTGAACTTGCGAAACCCGGGATAATTGGTCATGCGTGATCAGGAACCGATTTCACGCACAGAAATTAACGTGTAAGGCCAAGTCTGGCTTTTCTCAATATGAAAATAAGACGGGAAGATGGCGCTTTATCTTTCCCGGGTTTCGCAAGCTCAAACCCAAGCTACATTCCTTGACTATCCGCCAATGCACGCATAAGCGCCAATAAAACATTCGTGTTTATTGGCGTTCATTTGCGGACGTCTGAAATCTGGAAGCCGAAACAAAAGCGGCTCTCCTTTTCGCCTCTTCGTTGAACAGCAGCGTCACCTGGAAAGACCGCTACCCCACCATCTCCGCCGCCTCATCCACGTCCACGCAGACCAGCCGCGACACGCCCGGCTCGTGCATGGTGACACCATTAAGCTGATGTGCCAGCTCCATGGTGATCTTGTTGTGGGTAATAAAGATGAACTGCACATGCTCGGACATTTCCTTCACCATGGCGCAGAAACGCCCCACGTTGGCGTCGTCCAGTGGCGCATCCACCTCGTCGAGCATGCAGAAGGGCGCCGGGTTGAGCTGGAAGATGGCGAACACCAGGGCCACCGCGGTGAGCGCCTTTTCACCGCCGGAGAGCAAATGAATGGTACTGTTGCGCTTGCCCGGCGGGCGCGCCATCACCGTCACGCCGGTGTCCAACAGATCATCGCCGGTCAGCTCCAGGTAGGCATGGCCGCCGCCGAACAGACGCGGAAACATCCCCTTGAAGCCTGAGTTGACACGCTCGAAGGTCTCTTTGAAACGGGTGCGGGTCTCACGGTCGATCTTACGAATGGCGCCCTCCAGCGTATCCAGCGCCTCGGTGAGATCGGCGTGCTGGGCATCCAGATATTCCTTGCGCTCGGACTCGGTCTTGTATTCATCAATGGCGGCCAGGTTGATCGGGCCGAGGCGCTGAATGCGCTGGGCGACCTGTTCGACGTGCTGTGCCCAATCGTCCTCGCGGGCATCCCCGGGCATGTGTTCGCACAACTCGTCCAGTGAATAATCGGACTCTTCCAGCTGCTCGGTGAGGGTCTGACGCCGCACCTGCAGCTCCTGCCAGGCCATGCGCGCCTGCTCCAGCCCGCTGCGCAGCTCCTGTAGTTCACGCTCCACCGTGTGACGCTGCTGATCGCGCTCGCGCAGGCTGTGATCCACCTCTTCCACCCCACGCCGCGCCCCGGCCAGCTCCTGTTCCACCGAGGATCGTGATTCCAGCAGTCGCGCCAACTCTTCCTGCAATTCCTCGCTCGGCGCCGCGCTTTCCGCCAGCGCCTCGCTGAGCAGTTCGCGGCGCGCCGCCACCTGCTCCAGCTGTTGCTCCATGCGCGACAGGCCCTGCCGAACGGAGGCCAGCTCGGTACTCATGGTCTGCACTTTCAGGCTCAGTTCGTGGGCCGTATCACGGTCGCTGCGTGCCATGTCGCGCGCGTGATCGAGACATTCGCGCAGGGACTCGCGCTGCAACTCCAGTTCCTCGCGGCGGGTAGCCAGCAGCTCCATGGCCTCCATCGCCGTGGCCAGCCGGCCGCGCGCCAACTTGGTCTCTTCTTCGTTTTCGTTCGACTGCTGCCGTAACTCGCCGATGTCACACTTGATGTTCTGGCTGCGATTGCGCATCTGTTCGAGACGCGCCTGGCGTCCGCTGAGCTGGGCCTGCACCTCGGCCTGCTGACGGCTGGCCTGATGCAGTTCGCGCTGCACCGCTTCGCGCTCTTCTTCCCGCCGCTGGATGCTTTCGCGCCCTTCGGCCAGTTGCGCCTGCCCCTCCTCCACCTGCGCACGCAGCTGTTCGATGCTCGCCGTCAGTTCTTTCAATTCCTGCTCGCGGTGCAGCACGCCGGCCTTTTCGTCGGCATCGCGCACCACCCGCAACCAGTTCGGCCCCAGCCACACGCCGTCGCGGGTAATCACCGATTCATGCGCCGCCAACTGTGGGCGCAACGCCAGCGCCTGTTGCAAGTCGTCTGCGGTATAGACTCCGGTCAACATGGGTAGCGGCCATGAGGCAGTGACCTTGTCGGCCAGCGCCGGGCTGAGACTACCGCTGCTGGCCGCCACGTCACCATGCGCGGTGTCGAACAGGGCCAGCGAGCCGTGTTCCAACCCGCCCAGCAGACCAGCCACCGGATCCAGCCCATCCACGCACACCGCCTCCAGATGCTGACCCAGCACACACTCCACCGCGCGTTCCCAGTCCGCATCCACCGTTAGCCCCTGCGCCAGACGCTCGGCATCGGCCAGGCCGTTACCGGCCAGCCACTGCGCCACTTCGCCACCAGTCTTGCCCAGCGCGGCCTGCTGCAGGGCCTCCAGCGAGGAATGCCGACCCTGCATGGCCTGTAAACGGCCGCGCTGTTCGTCCAGCGTCGCGCTCAGCTGATGATTGCCATCGCGCGCCTCGGCAATCGCCGCCAGCTGATTCTGCAATCGTTCCTGCAGCGCCTCGGTCTGTAGGGCGTACTCTTCGAGCTGCGCCTGACGCTGGTTAATCTCTTCCTCCAAGGCCGAATTCAGCAGGTGCTTCTTCTCTTCCTGCAGACGCAAAACCCGCTGTTCCTGCTGGATATGCTGCTGCTCCAGACTCTGCAGGCGGGTACGTTCCACCTCGGCGCTGCGCGCCGGTTCGGCGGCATTCTGGTTGAACTCCGCCCACGCCGACTGCCATTCGTGCATGGCCTGCTCGGCCTCGACCAGCGTCGCACCGGAGATTTCCTGACGCTCCTTCGCTTCTTCCAACTGCGGACGCAGGATTTCCAATTGCTGCTCCAGCTCGGCGATCTTCTGCCGGTCGCCCTGCTGATGGGCCTGCGACTCCGCCAGCGCACGCTCGGCCTCGGCCAGATCCCGCTCCTGCTGCAGGCGACGTTCGCGGGTGTGCTGGATGGACTGCTCGACACGGGCGATGTCGCCGCCCACGGAATAAAAACGACCCTGTACCTCGCTGAAGACCTCACCCACCTCGACATTCTGCTCACGCAGTTTTTCAATCTCGGACTCGATAGCGCGCTGGCGCATCACCGAGGCCTCCACCGCCAGCTCCTTTTCGCGGATCAAGCCTTCCTTGACGGTCACCTGTTCATCCAGCGCACGCCAGCGCAAGGCTGCAAGCTGTCCTTTAAGAAGTCTCTCTTCCTCTTTGAATTCTTTATATTTTTCTGCCGTTCTCGCCTGCCGGTTAAGACGCTCCAACTGCTTGCCCAGCTCGTCGCGCAGATCGGTCAGGCGCTCCATGTTGTCGCGCGTGTGGCGAATGCGGTTCTCCGTCTCGCGGCGGCGTTCCTTGTATTTGGAGATACCCGCGGCCTCTTCGAGGAACACGCGCAGATCCTCGGGCCGGGCCTCGATGAGACGCGAGATCATGCCCTGCTCGATAATGGAATAGCTGCGCGGACCGAGGCCGGTGCCGAGGAAGATATCGGTAATATCGCGGCGGCGGCAACGGGTACCATTGAGGTAGTACTGCGACTGGCCGTCGCGCGACACGGTACGCCGCACGGAAATCTCATTAAAGGTGGCGAACTCGCCCTTGATGGTGCCGTCGCTGTTGTCGAAGATCAGCTCGATGGTGGCCTGCCCCACCGGTTTACGCGAGGTGGAGCCGTTGAAGATGACATCGGCCATGGAATCACCACGCAGATTCTTCGCCGAAGACTCGCCCATCACCCAGCGCACCGCGTCGATGACGTTGGATTTTCCACAGCCGTTCGGCCCCACCACGCCGATGAGATTCGACGGCAGGGGAATGGTGGTGGGATCGACGAAGGACTTGAAGCCCGCCAGCTTTATTTTGGATAGACGCATAGGGGCGCAAGGTTACAGAAGGGCCGATTTCGCATCAAGGAATCTGCGCCGGGATTGACGGCTGGCAGGTGAGAAAAATGTACACTTTCGGTATCGTACGCGTCTGATCGCTTTTTCACCGAACCCGCTATGCAACAACACGAGTACCCTGCCATGTCCAGCCAGCCGAGCAAAGACCTCGAGACCTTCGACAATCCACATCCCGAGCGCGACTACACCATCCGCATCGATGTGCCGGAATTCACCTGTCTGTGCCCCAAGACCGGACAGCCCGACTTTGCCAGCTTTCATATAGAATACGTCTCAGATAAACAGTGCATCGAGCTGAAATCGTTGAAATTATACATGTGGTCATTCCGTGAGGAAGGCGCCTTTCACGAGGCCGTCACCAATCAGATCCTTGGCGACTTGGTGGCTGCCTGCGCACCCCGCTTCATGCGTCTGACGGGCAAATTCAACGTGCGCGGGGGGATTTACACCACGGTCGTCGTCGAACATCGTAAAGAAGACTGGGTGGCGCCGGAGACGGTGACGTTGCCCTGAGCAGTTCCACAGGAGAGAGGGGAAATGAAATCCCGGGCTCAGCAACTTCGTCATCGTTCGACCGAGGCCGAGCTGCGATTATGGCGGGCGTTACGCAACCGGCAGGTTGCGGGAACCAAGTTTCGGCGGCAGCATCCTCTTGGCGCATATATCGTCGATTTTGTATGCCTGGAGCAAAAGCTCGTGATCGAGGTAGATGGCGGGCACCACCTCCAGCAGATGGAGTTCGATGAGAAAAGAACGACCTTTCTCGAATCGAAAGGATTTCACGTATTGCGGTTCTGGAATCATGATGTGTTGCAGCGGACTGAAGTGGTATTGGAAGTGATCTATCGTGCGTTGACGGAAAAGACTACCCCCTCACCCCAACCCTCTCCCCCTGAAGGGGAGAGGGAGTGATGATTCCAACAGCATAGTGCAAAACTCAACATATCATTCCTCTCTCCCTGAAGGGGAGAGGGGGTAAAACCACGATGATTGATAGAGCACAGCAAGCAAACAACATTCCCCTCTCCCCCTTGGGGAGAGGGCCAGGGTGAGGGGAAGCCATGCCAGATAATCCGCTCCACATCGGCATCGACCTCGGCACCTCCGGCTGCCGCGCCATTGCCATTGATAACAACGGCCAGCCACAAGCCGAGGTCAGCATCGCCCTGCCTGCACCACGACGCAATGGCGCGCGCTGCGAGCAGGACCCGGCCCTGTGGTGGCAAGCGACAGGCGATTGCCTCGAACAACTGCTGACGCAGATCCCGGCCAGCGAGGTGGCCACCGTCGCCACCGTCGCCATCGACGGCACCTCCGCCACCCTGCTGCTCACCGATGCCGACGGAGAACCACTGGGCCCGGCACTGATGTACAACGACAGCCGCGCCACCGAACAGGCCGCGCGCATCGCTGCCGTCGCCCCGACCGACACCGCCGCCCAGGGCGCCACCAGCGCCTTGGCCAAGCTGCTGTGGCTACAGGATGAAGGGCTCACCAAACAGGCCCGTCACGCCCTGCATCAGGCCGACTGGATCGCCGCACGGCTTAGCGGCCGCCTCGGCGTCAGCGATGTTAACAATGCCCTCAAACTGGGTTTTGATCCGCAGACAAACACTTGGCCGGACTGGCTGGAGGCACTGGGCGTACCACATCAACTGCTACCCGAAGTCATCGCCCCGGGCACCCCGCTGGCCTCGCTAAGCACAGACAACGCACGGCACTTCGGCCTGCCCACGGACACCCTCGTGATCGCCGGCACCACCGACAGCACCGCCGCCTTTCTCGCCACCGGCGCATCGCAGCCCGGCGAGGCCGTCACCAGCCTGGGCTCGACCCTGGTGCTGAAAGTCATCACGGAACAGCCCGTATTTGCCGCGCAATACGGCGTCTACAGCCAGCCACTGGTCATCGACGGCCAACAGCGCTGGCTGGTGGGCGGCGCCTCCAACAGCGGCGGCGCGGTACTGCGGCAGTTTTTCAGCGACCCGCAGATGCGTGAAATGACGCCCCACCTGCGCCCCGGGCGACGCCTGTGCCTGAAATACTATCCCCTGCCCGCTCCCGGCGAGCGCTTCCCCATCAACGACAACCAGCTCGCACCGTGTATGAGCCCGCGCCCACACGACGACACGCGCTTCTTTCAGGCCCTGCTGGAGGGCATCAGCCGCATCGAAAAACGCGGCTATGACTTGCTTGCCGAGCTGGGTGCACCCTATCCTGTCAATGTGCGTAGCACTGGTGGCGGCGCGCGGAATCCGGCCTGGACAGCCATACGCCGTTCGCTGCTCGGCGTGCCCATGCTCACTGCGAAGCACAGCGACGCCGCCGTTGGTGCCGCCCTACTGGCCCGGAGCGGCGCGACAAGGCATTTCCAATAACCGAGGTACCCCATGAGCAATCCCATCACCGGCGCCGGCTATTTCCTGCGCGGCCTGAAACTTATCACCCAGCCGGGGCTGCGCCGCTTCGTGGCCATCCCGCTGGCCATCAATCTGCTGCTCTTCGCCGGCCTGATCTGGTTCGGCGCCAGCCAGTTCGAGGCCCTGCTGAACAGCCTTCTGCCAGAGTTGCCAAGCTGGCTGCAATGGGCCGAGTGGCTGTTCTGGCTGCTGTTCGGTGTGTCTGCCCTGCTGATCCTGTTCTTTGTCTTTTCCCTGCTGGCCAACATCGTCGCCGCCCCCTTTAACGGGCTGCTGGCCGAGGCCGTGGAGGTTCATCTCACCGGCGAACAGCTGGATGGTGATAGCGGCTGGAAGAAAATGATAGCCGAACTGGTACCCACCTTCATCGACGAGTTGCGCAAGCTGCTCTACCTGCTGGCCTGTACCATTCCCTTCCTGATCCTGTTCCTGATCCCGGGTATCAACATCATCGCACCCTTCGCCTGGTTTGCCTTCACGGCCTGGATGCTGGTGCTGGAATATGCCGACTACCCGATGGGTAATCACGGCCTGCGCGCCGACGAACAGAAACTGTGTCTGCGCAAAAAACGCCTGATGTCACTGGGTTTTGGCGGCACCGTGACCCTGGCCACGATGACGCCGGTGCTGAATTTTCTGGTCATGCCGGCCGCCGTGGCGGGCGCCACGGCGATGTGGGTGGAGCAGTTTCAGGGGCAGACGGGGGAGTTGATTGAGGAATAAACTACCCCGCAGCAAGCTGCGGGGTATTAACATCATCGACGTCACACTGGCGCAGGCCAGTGTCCAGGGGTTTCAACCACTGGATTCCGGCCTACGCCGGAATGACGATATTCGCAGCAGGAATTAGAACCGCAGAGATTAACCGTCTATCAGCGTCTATCAGCATCAGTCAAGCGCGCCGAAGCGGGTCAATGCGGCTTGCGGATGGGAAAACCACTCGGTACTGAACAGGCGCGCCACGGCACGACCACGCAGCCGTTGCATGGGCAAAAATCCAAAGTAGCGGGAATCGGCGCTGTTGGCGCGGTTGTCACCCATCACGAAGAGGTGGCCGGCGGGTACGCTGACCGGCGCAAAGTCGCGTGGTCGGGCGCGGCTGGTGAGATAGTGGTGGCCGTTAAGATTTTCCGCGATCAGACCGTCAGAACGCAGGTGACCCAGCTGCCGGCCATTCAGAAACAAGAAACCGCCCCGAGTCTCAATCACGTCACCGGGCAGGCCGATCACACGCTTAATCAGTGTGTCGTCTGTGTGGGAAGGATCAAAGGTGACGATATCGCCACGCTCCGGGGTATCCCACTGTAGCAGCAGGTCATCCCTCAACGGTAGCTTGAGACCAAAGGCGGTTTTGTCCACGGCCAACACATCGATCACGCCGATGGTTGGCTGCATAGAGCCGGTGGGGACGAAGTTGGCTTCCGCCACGCCGATTCGGAGTAGCAGTACGAGACCGAGCGTAAACCACGGAAAGCCTTTGATCCAACGTAGGGGGTCATTGGTCATGTTTTCTCTTCCCCACCGTGCTGTCATCGTGAACGAGAAGTAAGAGCCTGGCCACGCGGCAAAGTTCAGATTTTTTTGTATTCACCACAGAGGCACGGAGTACACAGAGAAAAGCAAGGAAGAAAACGGGAATGAAAGCGCCAAGGACTGTCTACCGGCTAACTCCAGATATACGGATTAGTTGCCCCCCCCTCCTCCCGGTTCCTCCGGGTATTTCGTGCCTCTGTGGACAGGGGGCGAGCTGAACCGAGATCATCTCATGCGCACGGCGCACGCTACGGGCAAGTGTAGTGTGCGCCGTGCGCACGACAAGGACGGCCAATGTCTCTCTAGCCCTGTGCCTTTGCGGCACGCTGAATAGTTACGAAAGCCCTTTGTTTCTTTGCGCCCTTGGCGGTTTCAATAATTCATTTCTCTGTGTACGCCGTGTCTCTGTGGTGCAAAAGGAATTCGCACCTCAACCAGCCAGAAACCGCGCCAGCCGCTCGACGCCCTTTTCCAGTTCCGCCATGGCGGTGGTGTAGGCGAAGCGCAGATGACGCTGCGGGGCGTTGACACCAAAATCCTTGCCGGGGGTGACGGCGACGCCGGCCTGCTCCAGCAGTGTAGTGGCAAAGGCGGCGCTGTCGTCGCTGAAGCGGGAGCAGTCGGCATACAGGTAAAAGGCGCCCTGCGGTGTGCAGGGAATATCGAAGCCCAGCTCACGCAGGGCCGGTAGCAGGAAATCACGGCGCCGGCGGAAGGCCTCGCACTGCTCATCGAGGATGGCGCGGGTGGCCGGCTCGAAGGCGGCCAGCGCGGCGTGCTGCGAAATAGTCGGCGCGGCGAGAAAGATGTTCTGCGCCAGCTTGTCAATCTCAAGCACATAGGCCTCGGGGGCCACTAGCCAGCCCAAGCGCATACCGGTCATGCAGAAGTATTTGGAGAAGCTGTTGATGACGAACAGCTGGTCGGAGACCGCCAGCGCGGTGTGGCTGTCGCCCTCATCCCCCTCGTAAATAAGGCCGTGGTAGATCTCGTCGACGATGAGGCGACCGCCACGCGGTTCGACCACCGCCTGCATGGCGCGCAGACTGTCGTTCGATACCAGGGTGCCGGTGGGGTTGGAGGGCGAGGCCAGGAGTGCCGCCACGCTACGTTTACCCCAGTGCGCGTCCAATACATCAGCAGTGAGCTGGTAGTCCATCTGCGGCCCCACGGGCACGCCCAGTGCCTCACCCTCCATCAGCCGCGTGAAATGACGGTTACAGGGATAGCCGGGGTCGGCCATCAGCACCTGATCGCCCGGATCCACCAGCACGCCCAAGGTGAGTAGCAGCGCACCGGAGGCGCCGGGGGTGACGATAATGCGCTCAGGCGGCACTTCAACGCCATAGTCACTGCGGTAAAATGCACTGATTGCCTCGCGCAATGCAGGCAGACCCAACGCCGGCGTGTAGTGAGTATGACCGGCATCCAACGCCCGTTTCGCCGCCTCGCGGATCGGCGCCGGGGTGACAAAGTCCGGTTCACCGATCTCCATGTGCACGATGTCGCGCCCCTGCGCCTCCAGCGCCCGCGCCCGCGCCAGCAGATCCATGACATAAAAGGGCTGGATGTCCGTCATACGGCGGGCGATGTGGGGCGGGGTTACAGGCATCTCAGGTCGAGTGCAGGCGGCGCACCAGGTTCAGATCAAGGTGAGTGACGCCGCCAGCGTCGCCGGCCAGCACACTGAAAGGCTGGTTCGGTTCGCCCATCTGATCCAGCACGATCACTGCCTCGCTGAAGTCGTCGTCGCGGGTGTAGTCATTGGTGGTAATAATGGTCTTCAGCCCGGCGCCGCACGACGACAGGATGCCATTGCGCGAGTCCTCGAAGGCGATGCAGTCTGCCGACGTCAAGTCCATCTCATTCATTGCCCAAGTGTAAATATCCGGCGCTGGCTTCTTTGCCGGCACGATATCGCCGGCGGCGATGACTTCAAACCAGTCCATGGCGCCGAGCTCAATGGCGTGGGTCAGCAGCGCCTCCACGTTGGCCGGGGTGGTGGTGGTGACCACGGCCATGCGCAGACCGGCGTCGCGCACCTCTTCCAACAGACGGCGTACGCCGGGGCGCAGGGGGATGGCACCCTCACCGAGCATGCGGGTGTAGTGCTCGGTCTTGGCGGCGTGCAAGCCGCGGACGAATTCATCCAGATCCGCGGGAGCCTCGAACTCAGGGTTGAAATCCGACAGGTAATAGCGCATACGCTCCTTGCCACCGGTCACCGCCAGCAGTTGGCCATACAGTTCGGGCGTCCAGTCCCAGTCCAGGCCGGCATCGGCAAAGGCGCGGTTGAAGGCCACCCGGTGACCATCTTTTTCCGTGTCGGCGAGGGTGCCATCCACGTCGAATAACAGGGCTTTCAGTTCAGACATGTTGTTAACCTTCCTAATCAATCAAAAACCCAAGTTTCATCAAGACTGCTGTTGGAACTTTTCTTGGAACGCTTAACTTGGAAAAAACAGAGGCAAAGCGACGTAGCTTAACCAACTGGCCACAGAGATGCACCCCCGGTAGTAAATTCAAGCTGGGCGGCTTTCTGTCGATAAAATGGCTTCTGCGCGGGGTAGGCGGCAAGCAATCAAATTTGCGTCGTCGCCGCATCTCTGATATAAGATGCGCCCTGATTTTCGGCACCTGCAATTAGGAGCACAGTCTAATGGCTGTTAAAAAGAAGGCTAAGGCCAAAGCAACGGACGACCTGGGTTACACCAACTTCACGCCCTACAAGGAAAAGAAGGGCGAAGAGTACATGAACCCCAAGCAGGTCGAGCACTTTCACGCCATTCTGGAAGGATGGAAGAAGCAGCTGATGGGCAAGGTGGATGAGACCGTTCACCACATGCAGGACGATGCATCCAACTTCCCGGACCCCAACGACCGGGCCAGTCAGGAATCCGAGTTCGCCATGGAGCTGCGCACCCGCGACCGCGAGCGCAAGCTAATCAAGAAGATTGATGAATCGCTGACCAACCTGGACAACGATGACTACGGCTACTGCGAGTCCTGCGGTGTCGAGATCGGCATCCGCCGCCTCGAAGCACGACCCACCGCCACCCAGTGCATCGACTGCAAGACCCTCAACGAAATCCGCGAAAAGCAGTTCGGCAAATAGGCCGGCTGTCTCTGCTCTTCCTGTCAGAAAAGATGAACCCGTAGCGGCCATTGCGGCCGCTACGGGTCCGTTGTTACCCCCTACGGTAATTCTGCTTCGTCGTTCACTTCGGTGACACGCAGCTTGTTGCTGCGGGCGAAATCACACACATACTGGTAGGCCGCCGGGTTTTCCTCCGCCAGTGAACCCTCCACCCGCAGACACTTCTGCCCGTCGATGAAGCAGGGCTGCACGCCGTCGGCGTAGCGCAGCCGGTGATCCGGTCCGAAGGATGCCAGCGCCGTCGACAGACGCTCCACCCAGTCACTGGGGCGAAACTTGCGCCCGTCTTCCATGATGCCCTCGATTATCCAGCCTGTGATCATTGACTCATTACCCGTGTCGTTAAATGTTCTATCCGCTGCATCGTCCAGGCCTTGAAAAGCTTTACGGTGAAACGGTTTATTTCCGGTTAAAATAATCGAATGGATCTCACCACCGATACCTCAGCCGCACAAAGCCAGCGTGCAGACTACCGCGGACGTTTCGCCCCCTCGCCCAGCGGCCCACTACACTTCGGCTCACTGGTGGCAGCCGTGGGCAGCTTCCTCGCGGCGCGCTCACAGGGCGGCGAATGGCTGCTACGTATTGATGACGTTGACCCGCCGCGAAAGGTTCCCGGCGCAGCGGATGGTATCCTGCGCACCCTTGAAAATTACCACCTGTTCTGGGACGGCCCAGTGCTCTATCAGAGCCAGCGCTTCGACGCCTACGAGGCCGCGCTGACACAGCTGGCCGCCGCTGATCACAGCTACCCCTGCGGCTGT
This sequence comes from uncultured Gammaproteobacteria bacterium, assembly GCA_913009875.1. Lineage (GTDB taxonomy): Bacteria > Pseudomonadota > Gammaproteobacteria > SZUA-152 > SZUA-152 > DRQN01. Next base: position 12,391 of record CAJVYS010000088.1, read on the forward strand.
ACCCGCCGGGAGATCAGCGCCATCAGCCCCACCCACATCTATCCCGGCACCTGCCGCAACGGCCTGCCCCCGGGCCGGCAGGCGCGCGCACTGCGCGTGTACTGCGACGAGCAAGACCTCTGCTTCGACGACAGCCTGCAAGGCCGCCAGTGCCAGCGGCTGGGCCGTGACATCGGCGACTTCATCGTCAAGCGTGCCGACGGTCTCTACGCCTACCACCTTGCCACGGCACTGGACGACGCCTTTCAGCAGGTCACCGAGGTGGTACGCGGTGCGGATCTGCTCGACGCCACCTTTCCTCAGTTGTATCTGCAACGGCTGCTGGGCCTGCCCCGGCCCGCCTATTTGCACCTGCCCGTCGCCGTCACTGCCGCGGGCGAAAAACTCAGCAAGCAGACCCACGCCCGCGCCATCGACGACAGCCCGCCCGGCGAAGCGCTGGGCCGCGCCCTCACCTTCCTCGACCACCCGCCGCCGGAAGACTTGCACGGCGCAGCGCCCGGCGAGCTGCTGGACTGGGCCATCGCCCACTGGCAGCCCGCGAGTCTGCCACGCAGCAAGACCCTCACCATCGACACCAACGAGACTTCGTCTTAGCCCAGCTGGCGGAGTATTGTGTTGCAGGAACGTAGGTTGGGCAAAGGAGCGCCAGCGACGTGCCCAACGGGATACATGGAAATGTTGGGCACGCTACGCTTTGCCCAACCTACCGGGCTGGCCCAAGCTCGACGCCCTGTAGGAGGCCCTGTGCGCCCATGGCGACGCCGGCTGGTACATTTACGCCGTAGGCGAGACACCACCCCTGCCCCCGCAGGCCAACCGCCGGCGTTGGTGGCAGCGGCTGTTTCCCCGTTGAATGCCTCCCGCCCGAAATGGGTTTGGTGCGCCACGGACTGCCTGCTACCATCCGCTGATCAAGCACTCCATCCACCGTCAGCGCAACCGAGAGGCGTCATGGACAAGAACCTGCAATCGACCCTGCAAGAAGACCGCATTTTCCCGCCCAGCGACGATTTTGCCGCCCAGGCCCGCATCAACAGCCGCGAGGTGCTGGATGCCCTGCGCGCCAAGGCCGAAGCCGACCACGAAGGCTTCTGGGCCGGGCTGGCGCACGAGGAACTCGATTGGCAGACCGGCTTCACCCAGACCCTCGATGAAAGCCATGCACCCCACTACCAATGGTTCACCGACGGCAAACTGAACATTTCCTACAATTGCCTCGACCGCCACCTGGCCGAACGCGGCGACAAGACGGCACTGATCTTCGAGGGCGAACAGGGCGACACCCGCCACATCAGCTACCGCGAACTGCACCGCGAGGTGTGCCAGTTCGCCAACGGCCTCAAATCACTCGGCGTGGCAGCCGGCGACCGGGTGATCCTCTACATGCCCATGACACCGGAGGCGGTAATCGCCATGCAGGCCTGCGCGCGCATCGGCGCCACCCACTCGGTGGTGTTCGGGGGTTTTTCCGCCGAATCACTGAAAGACCGCATCGAGAACGCCGGTGCCAAGCTGGTGATCACCGCCGACGGCGGCCATCGTGGCGGCAAGGTGGTGGCACTCAAGGCCGCCACCGACGAGGCCTTGAGCCGCGGCTGCACAACGCTGGAGAAGGTGGTGGTGCTGAAGCGCGCCGGCAACGCCGTGGACATGCAGGCCGGCCGCGATATCTGGTGGCACGAGCTGGTGGAAGCCCAGAGTGAGACCTGTGAGCCGCTGTGGGTCGATGCCGAGCACCCGCTGTTCCTGCTCTACACCTCCGGCTCCACCGGCAAGCCCAAGGGTGTATTACACACCACCGGTGGCTATCTTCTTTACGCCGCGATAACACATAAATATGTGTTTGATTATCACGATGGAGACATCTACTGGTGTACCGCCGATGTCGGTTGGGTCACGGGTCACAGTTATATTGTCTATGGCCCGCTGGCCAATGGCGCGATTACGTTAATGTTTGAGGGTATTCCAACCTATCCTGATTCGTCGCGTTTCTGGCAAGTGTGCGATAAACACAAGGTCAATATTTTCTACACCGCGCCGACGGCGATTCGGGCATTGATGCGCGATGGCGACGACCCGGTGAAAAAAACAAGGCGCGACAGCCTGCGTCTGCTCGGCACCGTTGGTGAACCCATCAATCCCGAGGCGTGGGAGTGGTATTACCGGGTGGTTGGCGACAACCGTTGTCCGGTTGTCGATACCTGGTGGCAGACCGAAACCGGCGGTATTTTGATCAGCCCTCTGCCGGGTGCAACCGATCTCAAGCCGGGTTCGGCGACGCGGCCCTTCTTCGGTGTAGTGCCGGCACTGGTGGACAAGGACGGTGTCGAGCAGGAAGGCGAGGCCCGCGGCAATCTCATCATGAAGCAATCCTGGCCCGGGCAGATGCGTACACTTTATGGCGATCACGAGCGGTTCAAAAAAACCTATTTTTCGACCTATCCCGGCTTCTATGAAACCGGTGACGGTGCGCGGCGTGACAAGGACGGTTATTACTGGATCACCGGGCGGGTGGATGACGTATTGAATGTGTCGGGTCATCGCATGGGCACGGCTGAAGTGGAAAGCGCGCTGGTATTGCACGATGCCGTGGCCGAAGCTGCAGTCGTGGGTTTCCCTCATGACATCAAGGGGCAAGGCATTTATGCCTATGTCACGCTGGTAAAAGGCATTGAACCCAGCGATACACTGCAAAAAGAGTTGCTGAATATGTGCCGTCAGGAGATAGGCGCCATCGCCAAGCCAGACGTAATCCAGTGGGCGCCGGGTCTGCCCAAGACCCGCTCGGGCAAAATCATGCGCCGTATCCTGCGCAAAATCGCAGCCCATGAGG
>CAJVYS010000089.1 GCA_913009875.1 uncultured Gammaproteobacteria bacterium
CGCTTCAGCACTGTCGCTCGTGATGTACATGATATCACATACAGGAGCAAACTCAGAATTTATTTTTATTGTATGTCTGATATTATTTTTTTTTTTTCAAGCAGAAGACGGCATACGAGATATATCAGTGTGACTGGAGTTCAGACGTGTGCTCTTCCGATCTAATTTGGAGAACAATCCAAATCCGATGGGTAATATCGTTAAGGCGTTCAGATATAGGGAGAAATATGGTGCAGGGTTTTCCAGTCGTTTAGCAAAATATATCTATGAAAATTTAGAAGACTTTGATCCTGATCATATTAGTTCCTATGAGAATAAAAGTCATGATCGGCCTGTGCTCAGCAGTAATGTAATATCCCAGATTCTCGAGGCGTTATGTATACACCAAGAAAAATACCCGCTACTACCTTTTGCGGGTGCGGAGGTGCAGTCATCATTATGGGTGGCCAAGGATGACCAAGGAAGTTAGCATCAGCTACTTGTCCTTCCCCCAATGAAATTCGACCTCCTGCACACCACCGACGCCGCCCGCCGTGGCCGTCTGACCTTCGCCCGTGGCACGGTGGAGACGCCGGCCTTCATGCCCGTGGGCACTTACGGTACGGTGAAGGCCATGACACCGGAGGAGCTGGTTGGCCTCGGCGCTGAGATCATCCTCGGCAACACCTTTCACCTCATGCTGCGCCCGGGTACCGAGGTCATCCAGGCCCACGGCGACCTGCACGACTTCATGCACTGGGAAGGCCCCATCCTCACCGATTCCGGCGGCTTCCAGGTGTTCAGCCTCGGGCGCGATGCACAGGGAGGTGCAAGTGCCGCGGGAGGCAGGAGGCCGGGAGCGGCCAAGATCACGGAGGAGGGTGTCACCTTCCGCTCGCCGGTCAATGGCGACAAGGTGTTCCTCGGCCCGGAGGAATCCATGGCCGTGCAGCGGGCGCTGGGTGCGGATATTGTCATGTGTTTCGACGAATGCACGCCCTATCCGGCCGATGAGCAGCAGGCCGGCGAATCCATGCAACTCTCCCTGCGCTGGGCGCGGCGCTCAAAAGATGCCCATGGCGCTGATCTTGACGGTAAAAGCCCGAATGCCCTGTTCGGTATCGTGCAGGGCGGCATGTACGAGGCGCTGCGCGCAGAATCCGTGGCCGGCCTGTTGGAGATCGGCTTCGACGGCTACGCCATCGGCGGCCTCTCCGTGGGCGAACCCAAGGAAGACATGCTACGGGTGCTGGACCACACCACCCCGCATCTGCCGGCCGACCGGCCGCGTTACCTGATGGGCGTTGGCAAGCCCGAAGACCTGGTCGAGGCGGTGCGGCGCGGCATCGACATGTTCGACTGCGTGCTGCCCACGCGCAATGCGCGCAACGGCCACCTGTTCACCCGCCACGGCGACCTGAAGATCCGCAATGCCTGCCACGAGCGCGACACCCGTCCGCTGGACGAGGACTGCGGCTGCTACACTTGCCGCAATTACAGTCGCAGCTACCTGCGCCATCTGGACAAGACCCACGAAATTCTTGGTGCGCGGCTCAACACCATTCACAACCTTTATTACTACCAGGAACTGATGCGGGGCCTGCGTGAGGCCATCGCCGCCGACCGTTTGCAGGCCTTTATGGTGGAGTTCTACGCCCAGCGTGCGCCATAGACCATCGGTTGTGGCATAATGCGCGCTTTTCCCGCCGGGGCATTGCGATTGAATCATTTGATGCAATCGGCGACTAACGAATCCATTTATTGATATTTAAAGGAAAGGTAACGGTATGAGCTTTTTTATCTCTGATGCAATGGCTGAAGGCGCGGCCGCCGCTGGCGGTTCTGCCGGGAGTAGTATGATGGGCTTGCTGCCCCTGGTGCTGATCTTTGCGTTGTTCTATTTCATGTTGATCCGTCCCCAGGCCAAACGTGCCAAGGAGCACAAGGGCATGGTGGCAGCGCTGGCCAAGGGCGATGAGATCGTCACCCAGGGTGGCCTGCTGGGCAAGGTCACCGAGGTGGGTGACAGTTTCCTCAGTGTGAAAATTGCCGATGACGTGGTCGTCAAGGTGCAGCGCCAGTCTATCTCCACTCTGGTACCCAAAGGCACGATCAAGTCCGGCTGATCCGGTCTGCGCTTCGCTTGTCTGAATTATCCTGTCCACGGAGTCGGTTGTCGTGTTGAATCAATATCCTGCCTGGAAGTATCTGCTCGTCATCATCGTTCTGCTGCTGAGCTCGCTCTATGCCCTGCCCAATCTCTACGGTGAGGATCCTGCTCTGCAGGTGACATCGACGCGCACCGCCGAGGTCGATCTGACCACTCAGGACAAGGTGCAGAAGCTGCTTACGGATGCCGGTGTCACATACGACAGCATCAGTCTGGTCGATGATCAGTTGCTGGTGCGTTTCCCTGATACCGAGACCCAGTTGGAGGCCAAGGACGTGGTAAAGAAGGGGCTGGGCCGCGGCTATGTGGTGGCCTTGAACCTCGCTCCGCGCACCCCGGACTGGCTGGTGTCACTGGGCGCTTCACCCATGTATCTGGGGCTGGATTTGCGCGGTGGCGTGCACTTCCTGATGGAGGTGGATGTGGACTCGGCGGTGAGGCAGGCCGAGGAACGCTACATCGGTGATTTCCGTGGCCTGCTGCGCGAAAACAAGGTGCGTTATGCACGCGTTGCTCGCTATGCCAACGAAGACGTCGACAGGGATGGACTGGCGCGCAGTGGCGTGGAGATCAAGTTCAAGTCTGCCGAGGCCCGTGACAAGGCCGAGGAGCTGCTCGATGCGGAATATCCGGATCTCGAACTGCGTAGCGATGACCGCGCCGATGGCTACTACCTGCTGGCAGGGCTGGACGACAAGGAACGCCGCGAGGTGCGCAAGCTGGCGCTGAAGCAGAACATCACCACCCTGCGTAATCGCGTCAATGAGCTGGGCGTGGCCGAGCCGGTGATTCAGCAGCAGGGTGACAGCCGCATCGTGGTGCAACTGCCCGGTGTGCAGGACACCGCCCGGGCCAAGGAAATCCTTGGCGCCACCGCGACCCTGGAATTCCGCCTTGCCGATGAGACCCATGATGTGCAGGAGGCCGTGCGTGGCCGCGTGCCGCCGGGCCTGAAACTCTATCCGGAGCGTGATGGCGGCTATGTGCTGCTGAAGAATCGCGTGATGCTGACCGGCGATTACATCATCGATGCCTCTTCCGGTCTCGACCAGCAGAGTGGCAGCCCGGCCGTTTATATCACCCTCGATGGCAAGGGTGCGAGCATCTTCAGCAAGGTCACGGGCGAGAACATCAAGAAGCTGATGGCGGTGGTGTTTATCGAGAACAAGACCGAGACGCGTATGGTCGATGGCAAGCCGGTGAAGACGCGCCGCACCGTGGAAGAGGTGATCAATGTTGCGCGCATCCAGGACCAGCTTTCCAAGCGTTTCCAGATCACCGGCCTCGACAGCACCAAAGAAGCTCATAATCTGGCCCTGTTACTACGCGCCGGCGCCCTGGCTGCACCCATCGAGATCGTTGAGGAGCGCACCATCGGCCCGAGTCTCGGTCAGGATAATATCGATCAGGGCTTTATGTCGGTGATCATTGGCTTCGTCCTGGTGCTGGTGTTCATGGCCATCTGGTATCGTGGTTTCGGTCTGGTGGCCAACCTGGCCCTGGCGATGAATCTGGTGGTGATCGTCGCCGTGCTGTCCATGCTGCAGGCCACCCTGACCCTGCCGGGCATCGCCGGTATCGTGCTGACGGTGGGCATGGCGGTGGATGCCAATGTGCTGATCTTTGAACGCATCCGCGAGGAGCTGCGCAACGGTATCAGTCCGCAAGCCGCCATCAACGCAGGTTACGAAAAGGCCTTTTCGACCATTGCCGATGCCAATATCACCACCCTGATTGCGGCGGTGATCCTGTTCGGTTTCGGCACCGGGCCCATCAAGGGCTTCGCCATTACGCTCTCCATTGGCATCATTACTTCCATGTTCACCGCCATTGTGGGCACCCGTGCGGTGGTGAATCTGATTTACGGCGGTCGCCGTGTCAACAAGCTTTCCATTTAGGGCCGGGACGCAACCATGCAACTGTTCAAAAATGCTACCAATTTTGACTTCATGGGCAAGCGCAAGCTTGCCATTGCTTTTTCCGCCGTACTGTTGCTGATCTCTGTCGGCGCACTGGTCGGCAAGGGGCTGAACTTCGGCCTGGACTTCACCGGTGGCACCCTGATCGAGCTGGGTTACGAGCACCCGGTGGATCTCAAGGGGGTGCGCAGCGTCTTGGAGACGGAAGGTTTCAAGGAGGCCGTGGTGCAGCATTTCGGCACCGCCTCGGATATCCTGATCCGCATCGCTCCGCATGAGGAACAGAGCAACGCCGACATCAGCAACCAGGTGATGGATCTGCTCAAGGTGCATGAAGACGGCAAGATCGACATGCGCCGCGTCGAATTCGTCGGCCCGCAGGTGGGCGAAGAACTGGCCAATGACGGCGGCCTGGCGATGATCTATGCGCTGATCTGTATTTTGGTCTACGTCGGTTTCCGTTTCGAATACCGCCTTGCCGTGGGTTCGGTGATGGCCCTGGTGCACGACGTGGTGATCACCCTGGGCATCTTCGCCTTGTTTCAGCTGGATTTCGATCTTACCGTGCTGGCGGCCATCCTGGCGGTCATCGGCTATTCACTCAACGACACCATCGTGGTGTTCGACCGCATTCGTGAAAACTTTCGCAAGATGCGCAAGGGCACCAGCGAGGAAGTCATCAACGTGTCCCTGAACCAGACCCTGTCGCGCACCGTGATCACCTCCTTCACCACCCTGTTGGTGTTGATTGCACTGTTTATCTTCGGTGGTGCGCTGATCCACGGCTTTGCTACCGCGCTGATCATCGGCGTAGTGGTGGGTACCTATTCCTCGATTTACGTTGCCAGTTCCAGCGCCCTGATGCTGGGTATCAGCAAGGCGGATCTGATGCCGGTGGTGGTGGAAAAAGAAGGCGAGGAGATCGACGATCGTCCGTAAACGGTCTGTCGTAAACGAATAGTTAAGAATTGCCAGGAGCAGTCATGTTTAGCAAAGAAATGAACATCGCCGATTTTGACCCTGATTTGTGGGACGTGATCGGGAAGGAAGAAGTCCGTCAGGAAGAGCACATCGAGCTGATCGCCTCGGAGAATTACACCAGTCCGCGCGTGATGCAGGCCCAGGGCACGGTGCTCACCAACAAATATGCCGAAGGCTATCCCGGAAAGCGCTATTACGGCGGCTGTGAATACGTCGATGTCGCCGAGCAGTTGGCCATCGATCGCGCCAAAGAACTGTTCGGCGCCGATTACGCCAACGTGCAGCCACACTCCGGTTCGCAGGCCAATGCTGCCGTCTACTTGGCGTTATTGCAGGCCGGCGACACCCTCCTCGGCATGAGTCTGGCCCACGGCGGGCATCTTACCCACGGCTCCAAGGTCAGCTCCTCCGGCAAGCTGTACAACGCCATCCAGTACGGCCTGGATGAAAGTACCGGCGAGATCGATTACGCCCAGGTCGAGGCACTGGCCAAGGAGTATCAGCCGAAGATGATCGTCGCTGGCTTCTCCGCCTATTCGCGCGTGGTGGACTGGCAGCGTTTTCGTGATATTGCCGATAGCATTGGCGCCTATCTGTTCGTCGACATGGCCCACGTTGCCGGCCTCATCGCCGTCGGCGAGTATCCCAGCCCGGTGGCCATCGCCGACGTCACCACGACCACTACCCACAAGACCCTTCGTGGCCCGCGCGGTGGTCTGATCCTGGCCAAGGCCAATGCGGAGATCGAAAAGAAGCTTAACTCGGCCGTGTTCCCCGGCACCCAGGGCGGCCCGCTGATGCACGTCATCGCCGGCAAGGCCGTGGCCTTCAAGGAGGCGCTGGAGCCCGGCTTCAAGACCTACCAGCAGCAGGTGGTGAAGAACGCCCGCGCCATGGCGACGACCTTGCAGGAGCGCGGTTACAAGATCGTCTCCGGCGGCACCGACAACCACCTGTTTCTGGTCGATCTCATCGATAAAGGTATTACCGGCAAGGCCGCCGACGCCGCCCTCGGTGCTGCCAACATCACGGTCAACAAGAACTCCGTGCCCAACGATCCGCAGTCGCCCTTTGTCACCAGCGGCATCCGCATCGGCACCCCGGCCATGACCACGCGCGGCTTTGGCGAAGCCGAAGCCAGGCAGCTCGCCGGCTGGATCTGCGACGTGATGGACGACGTGGAAGACACCGCCATCATCGAACGCGTCAAGGGCGAAGTGCTGGCCCTGTGCAAGCGCTTTCCAGTCTATGCCTGAACTGTAAACATCATTCGCCACAGAGACACGGAGAACACAGAGACGACACATTCGTGAGATTTCGAAATGACTTGTTTGCCGTCATTCCGGCGCATGCCGGAATCCAGAATGCTTGGATTGTAAATACTGGATTCCGGATCTACGCTTTGCTTCGTCCGGCATGACGGAGCAAATAATGTTTCCTTGCATTTTTCTCCGTGTACTCTGCGCCTCTGTGGCAAATGCCCTTTTTGATTTTCTGTCAGGTTGATTCACCATGCGCTGTCCCTTCTGTGACGCCGACGACACCAAGGTCATCGATTCGCGTCTCGCGAACGAGGGCTACGTGGTGCGCCGCCGGCGCGAATGCCTGACCTGCAGTGAACGCTTCACCACCTTTGAGACCGCCGAACTGGTGATGCCCAAACTGGTGAAGAACGATGGTCGCCGCGAACCCTTCAACGAGGACAAGCTGCGTGCCGGTTTTACCCGCGCACTGGAAAAACGTCCGGTCAGCGCCGAAGACATCGAATCCGCCATCGGCCGGTTGAAGAAACGCCTGCGTGTCACCGGTGACCGCGAAGTGCCTTCGCGCACCCTTGGCGACTGGGTGATGGACGAACTGCGCGACCTCGACCCGGTGGCCTATGTACGCTTTGCCTCCGTGTATCGCAGCTTTGAAGACGTCAACGCCTTCCGCGAAGAAATTGAGCGCCTGGAGAAACAGCCCAGCGCGGAAGAAAAGCGTAATCAGATTTCTCTGCTCGATGAGGACACCGGTGGCCCCGGCAAAGAAGGGTCGGGCAAAAAGGCCCCGCGCAGCTGAGGCCACGGCAGACGATGAGCGGGATTGACGACACACGCCACATGTCCCGCGCCCTGCAACTGGCGGCGCGCGGCCTCTACACCACCGATCCCAATCCCCGTGTCGGCTGCGTGCTGGTCAAGGATGGCGTTGCGATCGGCGAAGGCTGGCACGTTCGCGCCGGCGAACCCCATGCCGAGATACTGGCTTTGCGTGAAGCCGGCCCAGCCACCCGCGGCGCCACCGCCTATGTCTCGCTGGAGCCCTGCGCCCACCACGGTCGCACCCCACCCTGTGCCGAGGCGCTGATCGCCGCCGGCGTATCGCGCGTGGTGGCGGCCATGGAAGACCCCAACCCACAGGTCACCGGACAGGGCCTGCAAATGCTGCGCGAGGCCGGCATCGCCACCGAATCCGGCCTGTTGCAATCCCGGGCCGAGGCGCTGAATCCAGGTTTCATCAAACGCATGCGCACGAGCCGCCCCTTCGTGCGCTGCAAACTGGCCATGAGCCTCGACGGCCGCACTGCCATGGCCTGCGGTGAAAGCCGGTGGATCACCGGCCCTGCCGCCCGCGCCGACGTCCACCGCCTGCGCGCCCGCAGCTCGGCCCTGCTCACCGGCATCGGCACCGTGCTGGCCGACGATCCTTCGCTCAACGCCCGGCTGGACACGGATGAGGCCGTGCAGCAACCTATGCGTGTGGTGCTGGACAGCCAGTTGCGTATGCCCAAGGAGGCACACATGCTGTCATTGCCGGGGCGCTCCCTGGTCTGCTGCACGGATGCCGCCGATGTGGAAAAGATCGCCGCGCTGACGGATGCCGGCGCCGAAGTGCACCGCCTGCCAGCGGAAAACGGCCACGTATCACTGACCGCGCTGCTGGATTTTCTCGGCCGCGAGGGTGTCAATGAAGTCACGGTCGAGGCCGGCGCCACCCTCAACGGCGCCCTGTTGCAGGCCGGCCTGGTGGACGAAATCATCGTCTATCTCGCCCCACTGCTGATGGGTGACGCCGCACGCGGCCTGTTCCATCTGCCGGGGCTGGAGAAAATGGATCAGCGCATCAAACTGCAAATAGTGGATATGCGCGCCGTTGGTGATGACTGGCGCATCACGGCGCGGACTTCTTAGGGACGTTCTTAACTGGAGTACTAGTGATGTGGTTGCTGACTTTCAGACTGTGTGTTTTCATCGGCTCAACAATTTCTTATCGCTGGATGAACAGGCCCGGACATAGCCTTGCCGGGCATAGTCGAGGATCTTGCTGTCTTCTGTTATCAGGGTGAAATCGTGGTGACGGGCCGTGGCGGTCAGCAGACGGTCAGCCGGATCTTTGTGGAAATTTCCCGGCAGCCGGTGCGCATCAAGAATAAGCGGTGTTTCCAGGGGCAGGCAGGTGAGTCCCGGCAGCGCCAATGCCTTCTCCAGCCATTCGTCGATGGACATGCCCAGGTGAATACGGCCGGCTGCTTCCAGCAGGCTGATTTCCCAAATGGACATGATGGAAACTCGTAGATTTCCCGCCGCTATGGCGTGTTCTACGGCCTCGCGGGCAGGGGCCGCCAGACGCCTATCAGGCAGGGCGAACCAGAGCCAGATGTGGGTGTCCAGCAGTAGTCCCTTGCTCATTTTGTGTTTTCACCCTTGTCTTCCGCGATGCCCAGGCCCGCATAAAACTCATCCTCGTCGCCCGTGATGGCGCTCCATTCTTCTTCGACGGGCGAGATGATATCGCCGGTAATCTTGAGGGTGCCGGCCATGTAACCGAAATGGGAAGCAGGTCTTTCCGGCTCAATGGGCACCACTTTGGCTACGGGCTTGCCGTGCTTGGTGACGATGATGGGCTCGCGGGTGCGGGCCACTTCGTCGACCAGCTTCAGGCACTTGGCCTTGAATTCGGTGGCGTTGATTTTCATGGTGTTTTCTCCTGCCCTCAGTCTGATAGAAACCAGTATAGTCTATCTGACCAGTTTTAAATGACCAGTCTGTTCGCGGTGATGTCCTGCGGTTTCAGGACTACGTCCAATTCCGGGCGAAATAGGAAGGGTGCCCACCGCTTGGTCGTTGATGCCGGTTCTGGGGCAGGATGAGCTGAGAGACTGGAGGCCTATCGGGTATACGCAAAAATAAGGACAATAAAAAACGGCCGCGACGCAGATAGCGAAGCGGCCGTTTTGGTCTTGACTTGCCGGTCAGGTACGACGGCGGCGTGCGACGCCTATCATGCCCAGCAGGCCCAGGCCCATCAGCGCCAGTGAGGCGGGTTCGGGCACGCTGGTGATGTCGGTGCTGACGTGCAGCTCATCGTTGCCGCAGGCGGGCAGCCAGTAGAACTCCTGCAGGGTGGCGCCGCCGAAGACGCTGATATCCAGGGCCAGCTCGATGATGGCGTGCTCGGCAGTGACGCTGTCGCGGGTGAAGATGAAGTCGGCCTCGCCCACTTGGCTGCTGCCGCCGTTGATCTCGAACTGCACCGGCTGCTGGGGGTTGATGGGGTCGAGGATCCAGTCTACGTCCTTCCACACGGAGCCCACGGTCTGCGCGGCGGCGGTATCGCTGCTGCCGGTGGTATAGCCATTACTGTTGACCGCATAGGTGGTACCGGTGGCGCCCTCGGTGAGTGCACTGCCGGTACCGGACACGGCGCCGCCGCCCACTTCGATGCCGAAGGTGCCCATGCTGGTTTCGATGCGGATGTCGCCCGGAGAATACAGGCCCTTGCTGCCGGAGAAGCCGTTGTCCGGACGCTGGCCAGTCAGGATGGACAGATACAGGGTGGAGCCCTGGGTCATTACGCCCATGAATTCGCCGTCGTAGTTCTGGCCGCCGTAGTTGGGACCCAGATATAGGTTATTGGTGGTGTCGTCAGTGTCTTCGATCATGGAGCCGGCGAGATCACCGCGCAGGCCGCTGTAATCGGTACCGACGGGCTGTGCGCCGGTACCGTCGGCGACGTTGATCCCCCAGTCGCTCAGGCTACCGTCGATGGTGATGGGGGCGGCAGTGGCTTCGATAGCGGGGAAGGTAAGCAGGCTGGCAAGAACGGTGCTGCAATATAGCTTGGAGTATTTCACGATAACCTCTACAACTCATTAATAGGTGCTTGATAGGGGAAGTTTTGTCTGACCTTGTTATGGGTAGAGCAAAAAGTATGCCTAACTTGTATTTTCGTGAATTAACAATAGTTTATCTGATCTGTTGGCCTTTATTCAGCTGAAGACTGGGGTGACTGTAAGGTTTGTCGACGGGTATTTGTCGAGTGGTAAGGGGGTTTTTCTGTATATTTCTCGGGTTTTGCTCTGAGGCCTTGAAACGGCGGGGGCTGGCGGCCGATGGGGATGGTTTAGGCGCTGTAAGAAATATCGACGTCCTGCATCAGGGTTGATATGCATAGGCGGGGTACCTCGTGGTCGAATTTTGCTTGTTTTCAGGCTATCTTCACTTGCGGGTGAAGTGATTTGATCGACCGTCCGCTTTTCGGGGCGTGTTACAGCACAGGAGAAAAACAGCAATGTACGTGGTTGCCAATCGGGTGCCGGTCGCCAGTGGCTGGGAAGAGCGGTTCGAGGCGCGTTTTCGGGGTCGCGCGGGGCAGGTGGACAAGCAGCCGGGCTTTGTGCGCATGGATATTCTGCGCCCTGCCGACGAGGACAGTCCCTACGTGGTGCTGACCACCTGGGAGGATGAGGCCGCCTTCAACCGCTGGGTGGGTAGCGAGGATTTCAAGCTGGCACACCGGAATCCGCTGCCCAAGGAGGCCTTTGCTGGCGAGGGACGGCTGGAGCGACATGAAGTGGTGATTTCGGCTTGGCGGGAGGACTGAAGGTGATTGACTGGACGCGTATCGATACCGTGCTGCTGGACATGGATGGCACCCTGCTGGATCTGCATTTCGACAACCATTTTTGGCTGGAGCACATGCCCCGGCGGTATGCCGAATTACGCGAAGTGAGTCTGGAAGCGGCACGCAGCGAATTGATGCAGCGTTATCGGCAGGTCGAGGGCACTATGGACTGGTACTGTCTGGATTACTGGAGCAATGAGCTGGGCATGGACATCGCGGCGTTGAAGCAGGAGGTGGATCACCTGATCGCCGTGCATCCCAACGTAGTGGTCTTTCTCGACGCGGTGCGGGATTCGGGCCGCCGCGCGGTGCTGGTGACCAATGCGCACATGAAGAGCCTGCAGCTGAAGATGGATCGCACCCGGTTGGCGGGGCACTTCGATGCTGTCTTCTGCGCACATGATTTTGGCCGGCCCAAGGAAGACCCGCAGTTCTGGGGAGTGCTGAAGACGGCGGAGCCCTTCGTGCCTGAGATGACGCTGCTGGTAGATGACAGCCTGTCGGTGTTGCGTTCGGCACAGGAGGCCGGTATTGGCCAGCTATTGTGCGTGCACCGGCCGGACAGTCGAGCGCCGGACAAGGACGTGGGAGAGTTTGCGGCCATTCGGGGGTTCCGCGACATCATGCCGCCGGTGGAGGGGAAGGAAGCGTAGGAGCGGGCCATGCCCGCGATGACTAATGGGAAAACAATAAAATCCGTGGGAGCGGCTTCAGCCACGATTGAAAGGTGGGATCTATTCGCGGCTGAAGCCGCTCCCACAGATGTCAGAAACAACAACCTCTGCGCAAATTAAAGGGCAATAAAGTCGCGGGCATGGCCCGTTCCTACACGTTGAAATTAGTGGGTGTTTTGTTGTTCTCTACGCTTGTCCCAGGTCTTGAACCGCTGGCGGCAGTATTTCAGCAGGGCGTCGTAGCCATCGAAGTAGAGCTCAAAGCCCTCCTCGGCGGGGGCATCGTATTCACAGTAGTCGTTGCTGTGCTCGCGGCACACCGTGGGCCGGGTTTCGTAGATGCCGCAGCGGCCATCGGACTGCAGGTGCAGGCAGGGTGTTTCTATCAACAGATACCAGCCATCGTCGTCCTTGTAGATGCGTACGTCGCGGTGTGAGATCTGCCACAGCAGATGGTCGAAGTCATGCATGCTGCGTGGCGTTTCCAGCTGTTCGGTGAAGTAGACGCAGCATTTCGCACCCTTGCAGAAGCTGCATTTGTTTTCGCTGGTGATGTTAATTTTCTTTCGGGCCATGGCGGTGTTTGCGGTGGTGTTAAAAGGCCCGCATCTTAGCAGCTTTGCCGGCAGGGGCGACGCTGCTGCCCGTGGCAAGGTATAATCCTCTGCTTGATTTTTTTGTGTTGATCCCAATGTCCCTCTGTCGGGATACGCATGAATGAAGAGGATGTAGCAATGCCGATTTACGAATACGCCTGCAAGGCCTGTGGCCACCGCCATGAAGCCCTGCAGAAGATGAGTGACGACGCCCTCACCGACTGTCCCGAATGCGGCAAGCCAGAATTGAAAAAGCTGGTGTCTGCGGCCGGTTTTCGCCTCAAGGGCAGCGGCTGGTATGAAACCGATTTCAAGGGTGGCGGCAAGAAGAATGCCGACAAGAGTGACTCCGGCAGCAGTGCCGGCAGTAGCGACAATGCGCCGAAGAAGGCCGCCTCGGGTGGTTGCGGCGGTTGCGGTTGCCACTGATGCGCATCGCTGACCTGGCCCGCGCGTGGCGCGCCGCATGAAGCGCTATCTCATTGCCGGCCTGCTGGTGTGGGTGCCGCTGGGGGTGACCGTGATAGTCATCAAGCTGCTGGTGGACATGATGGATCGCAGTTTGCTGTTGTTGCCCGAGCCCTACCGCCCGGACAATCTGCTGGGCTTTCACATCCCGGGCCTGGGAGTGGTGCTGACCACCATCATTGTGCTGGTCACGGGCATGGTGGTAGCCAATCTGTTTGGCCGCAAACTGGTCAAGCTGTGGGAGTCGGTGCTGGCGCAGATTCCGCTCGTGCGCACCATTTATACCGGGGTGAAGCAGATTCTGGAGACGGTGTTTTCCTCCAGTGACCAGTCCTTTCGCAAGGTGCTGCTGGTGGAATACCCACGCCGGGGTCTATGGACGCTGGCCTTTCAGTCCAGCACCACCGCCGGTGAGGCGCAGACCAAGACGGGTCGGAAGGTGGTCAATGTCTTTATTCCCACCACGCCCAATCCCACCTCGGGTTTTTTCATCATGGTGCCCAGCGACGACGTGGTCGAGCTGGACATGAGTGTGGACGATGGCCTGAAAATGATCATTTCCGCTGGTGTGGTGGTGCCAGAGTGGAACCTTGCGCCGCCACTGGGTGACGCCAAACCACCCGCAAGACCCGACACGGAGGGCGCTGCCTGAGTTGCATCGGCGGCAGTCAGTCCGTACCATTCCCGTCTTTTTTTCGAAGGATCAGTCACATGCGAAGCCACTACTGCGGGCATCTCAACGAATCTCACATCGACGAAGAAGTCACCCTCTGCGGCTGGGCGCATCGCCGCCGTGATCACGGCGGGGTGATCTTTATCGATCTGCGTGACCGCGAGGGCATCTCGCAGGTGGTGTTCGACCCGGATACGGTCGAGGCCTTCGCCACCGCCGAGACGGTGCGCAGCGAGTTTGTCCTGCGCGTCAAGGGCCGCGTGCGTCGCCGCCCCGAGGGCACCGAGAATCCCGACATGCCCACCGGGCAGATCGAGCTGCTGGGCAAGGAGCTGGAGATATTCAACCGCGCCGAGACGCCACCCTTCCAGCTCGATATCGACGATGACGAAGTCTCCGAAGAGCACCGTCTGCGCTATCGCTATGTCGATCTGCGTCGTCCGGCCATGCAACAGCGTCTGCGCCTGCGCTCGTCCATCACCCGCGCCCTGCGCGAATACCTTGATGAGCGCGGCTTCCTCGACATGGAAACCCCCATGCTCACCAAGGCCACACCGGAAGGCGCGCGCGACTATCTGGTGCCCAGCCGCACCCACCCGGGCCAGTTCTTCGCCCTGCCGCAGTCACCGCAGCTGTTCAAGCAGCTGCTGATGATGTCCGGCATGGATCGCTACTACCAGATCGTGCGCTGCTTCCGCGACGAAGACCTGCGCGCCGACCGCCAGCCCGAATTCACCCAGCTCGACATCGAGGCCTCGTTCATGGACGAGGAAGAGCTGATGGGCCTGATGGAAGACATGATGCGCGAGTTGTTCGCCAAGACCCTCGAGGTGGCCCTGCCCAAGTCCTTCCCGCGCATGAGCTACGCCGAGGCCATGCAGCGTTATGGTTCCGACAAACCCGACCTGCGCATCCCGCTGGAGTTGGTGGACGTGGATGACCTCATGGCCGGGGTGGAATTCAAGGTCTTCGCCGGCCCGGCGCAGGACCCCGACGGCCGCGTCGCTGCCCTGTGTCTGCCCAAGGGCTGCGAGCTGACGCGCAAGGAAATCGACGACTACACCCAGTACGTCGGCATTTACGGTGCCCGCGGCCTAGCCTATATCAAGGTTAACGAAGTGGCCCGCGGCCGCGACGGCCTGCAGTCGCCGATCCTCAAATTCCTGCCCGACGAGGCCGTCGACGGTATTCTCGAACGTACCGGCGCGGAAGACGGCGATCTGATCTTCTTCGGCGCCGACAAGGCCAGCGTGGTCAACGAGGCGCTGGGCGCCCTGCGCGTCAAGCTGGGTCACGACCGTGAGCTGGTCGAGCGCGGCTGGCGTCCGCTGTGGGTGGTGGACTTCCCCATGTTCGAATACGAGCCCAAGGCCGACCGCTGGGCCGCCCAGATCGGAAGAGCACACGTCTGAACTCCAGTCACACTGATATATCTCGTATGCCGTCTTCTGCTTGAAAAAAAAAAAAAAAAAAACAAAGAAAACTAACAGAAAAAAAAAAAAATAAGATAATAGAAACTGAAATATAAGTATCAAATAACAAATGCGATATAATAATCAAGACAGATATGATAGTATGAATGAACGGAAACGA